>NZ_JBQCXH010000002.1:0-458781 GCF_051956595.1 Neisseria sp. P0024.S006 | reverse complement strand
TCGAATTATACAGTACAATTTTTAAAAGTCAACTAAAATTATCGAAAATTTCAACCAACTGTGTTATACTGTCTGCTTCGTTTTCTTCACCGCGTCAGCAGCGAAGAACCGAACTATACGCCTCCCAACAAAACCAGTCAACACCTTTCGCAAAATTATTTTCGAAAATTTAATCACCACCCTGTTTTAACAGGGTTTTTATTTTTCTAAAAACACCTCAAATCTTCCCTATTCGCTTCCAATATCCAACCCGGTTCAATACTAAGGCCGTCTGAAATTTTGGTTTCAGACGGCCTTTTTGAGGTTTTATGTCTATATTTTAGTCGGCAAACTGTTTTTTCATTCGTTCGCGTCGCTCTTGCGCTTCTACGGACAGTGTCGCGGTCGGACGTGCCAGCAGGCGTTTAAGGCCGATGGGTTCGCCGGTATCGGCACAGAAACCGTAATCGCCTTCGTCAATGCTGCGGATGGTTGCTTGCACTTTGCTGAGAAGTTTACGCTCGCGGTCGCGGGTGCGCAGTTCTAAAGCGTATTCTTCTTCTTGGGTAGCGCGGTCGGCAGGATCGGGGGCGGATTCGTGCTCTTGGAGATGACCGGTAGTGGTGTTTGCATTTTCAATCAGCTCTTCTTGCATTTTAACCAGTAGTTCGCGGAAGAAGGCCAATTGGTCGCTGTTCATGTAGTCCTCTTCGGGACCATCCCAGTTTAAAATATCTTGTTCTGTCAGCTTTGCCATGGTGTCTGCTTTCGGTTTATGTTAATGATTTGGATGCTACGGGTTTGCTTTTATTGGGTTTTCTTGAATTTCCGTTTTGGAAATTGGGCGAATCATATCATGTTTTACCTATTCATTTGTTCTTTATATTTCGATTTGCACTTTTTTGCACTAGCTTACGCCTAAATATATTAATGTGCTTTTTAGGACGTTGTATTTTTGGTCGTTAATACCTACTGCGCTTTCAGACGGCCTATTGGAGCAACCATAAATTCGTTTGCTGGATAAGCTGGGGAAACCATCGTGTCAGCCACAACCATAATAAGAGTGCCAACAAACTGCCTGAAAAATCGTATCGCCCTGCGCGTAAGAAGGAAAACGGTTTGAGCAATGGCTGCAGGATTCGTTCGATGGCATAGGTCAACGGCGAATAGCGGCCCTGTATGCTGGACACCATTCTGATAATCAGAGCGATAAGTAATGTATAGGCTGCGGCTTTCAGCATATGGAGTATGGCAAACCAGAAGTTTGCCAGAATCAGCTTATTGCTGATGGATAATGCCGGCGAGATGAAAATAATGGCGGTACAGGCAAGGTAATACACCAGAAAACCTGCGGGCAGGCAGTACCAATCGGTTTTCTCGCCGCTTGGAAATGCTTTTTGCCAAGGTTTGGTCAGCCAGCCTGTTGCCTGTATGCTGAATTTGAGCAGGGGGTGTTCTGCTGCCAATCCTGCGTATCGGAGCAAAAAGCGTGTGATACACAGGATGGCAACGGCGTCTGCCAATAATAGAAGCAAGTCGCCGCGCATGTTCAGACGGCCTTGTATTGTTGCGCCATTTCTTGCGAACGTTTAACGCAGGCTTCTACGCCCTGTTCGATGGCCTCAGCAACATGACGGGCTTTGAAGGTTTCGATGGCTTCGTGTGTTGTGCCGCCTTTAGAAGTTACGTTTTGCTGTAATTGTGCGAATGCTTCGCCGGTTTGTTCGGCCAAAGCCACTGCGCCTTTAAATGTGGCGAGACTCAGTTCGCGTGCGTCTTGTTCGTTGAAACCTTGTGCCAAAGCCGCGTTTTGGAGCGCGCCCAACAAATAGAAAACATAGGCGGGGCCGCTGCCGCTGATGCCGGTAATATTGTGGAGTTGCTCTTCCTCGTTCAGCCAAACGGTCGTGCCGACAGAGCGCATGATGCCGTCTGCGGCTGCGCGGTCGGCTTCTGAAACGCTTGCATCGGCAAACATACCGGATACGCCCAAACCGATTTTGGCCGGCGTATTGGGCATGATGCGTACGATACGGCGTGTGCCGCCCAGATAATGGCTGAGGGTATCGATGGACAATCCGGCCGCTACGGACAACACCAGCGCGCCATTCAAACGAATGTTTTGACAGGCTGCCTGCATGTCTTGCGGTTTGACGGCGAGAATGAGGACGTCGTCCGCACTCAATTCGGGCAGGTTTTCAGAAGTGGCTACACCCAATTCTTGAACCAACTGCGCCCGTCTTTCGGTGCCGCGTTCGACAATGTGGACACGATAGCCGTCTTGTTTGACCAAACCGCCTGCAATGGCAGTCGCCATATTGCCGCCGCCGAGAAAATAGATTTTCATATATATGTCACTCCTTTGTGATATCGATCAAGCCGTCTGAAACTGCTGTCTACCCTGTTCAGACGGCCATTAATTTTACGCTTGAGGATAATGCCGCTTGCCGAAAATCGCGCTGCCGATGCGGACATGGGTTGCGCCGCATTCTACCGCGATTGGCATATCGCCGGACATACCCATAGACAAAACATCTGCTTCGACACCTGCCGCGTTCAACTCAGCCAACAGCCGTTGCATGGTGTGAAACTGGCTGCGTAACTCATCATTGCTGCTGTCGGCCTTGGCCACACACATCAATCCGCGCACTTTAATATTCGGCAACTTGGCCACTTCAAGGGCCAGCGCAACCGCTTCATCGGGCGCCACACCGTGTTTCGCCTCTTCCGCGGCAATGTTCACTTCAATGCACACCTGCAACGGCGGCATTTCAGACGGCCTTTGTTCGCTCAAGCGCCGCGCCGTTTTCAGACGACCTACCGTATGCACCCAATGTGCGCGTTCGGCCACAAATTTGGTTTTATTGGACTGCACATCGCCGATAACGTGCCAAACAATATCCGGCAAATCAGCCAGCGTTTCCGTTTTTTCAAACCATTCCTGAATATAGTTCTCGCCAAAATCGCGCTGACCGGCCGCATACACTTCGCGGATATCGTCTGCCGGAAACGTCTTGCTGACCGCCACCAGCTTCACCGCATCCGCAGGCCGTCCTGCAGCCTCTGCCGCCTGTTCAACCGCCCGGCATACGTCCTGATAGTTTTGTTGCAATACCGACATGGTTTTCTCCTTTTACCCGTTCATCACTCGGCATTTTAAAAATTTTACTTGGTCGAACGGATTTATCTATTTAAAATAAAGCGATTTTATTATTCTAAACCAAAACAAGGCCACATTATGCAGATTACCGACTTACTCGCGTTCGGCGTAAAAAACAAAGCCTCCGACCTCCATTTGAGTTCGGGCATTTCCCCTATGATACGCGTACACGGCGACATCCGCCGCATCAACCTGCCCGAGATGAGTTCGGAAGAAGTCGGCACCATGATTACCTCGGTCATGAACGACCACCAGCGCAAGCTCTATCAACAGGATTTTGAAGTCGATTTCTCATTTGAGCTGCCTAATGTTGCCCGTTTCCGCGTCAACGCCTTTATGACCGAACGCGGCCCGGCTGCCGTATTCCGTACCATTCCGAGCACCGTTCTGACGCTGGAAGAATTGCGTGCGCCGCGCATTTTCCAAAAAATTGCCGAAAATCCGCGCGGTTTGGTCTTGGTAACCGGCCCGACCGGTTCGGGTAAATCCACCACGTTGGCGGCGATGGTCAACTACATCAACGAAACCCAACCGGCCCACATTCTGACCATCGAAGACCCGATTGAGTTCGTCCACCAAAGCAAAAAGGCGCTCATCAACCAACGCGAGCTGCATCAACACACCCACAGCTTCACCAACGCCCTGCGTTCCGCACTGCGCGAAGACCCCGACGTGATTTTGATCGGTGAGATGCGCGACCCTGAGACCATCTCCCTCGCCCTGACAGCCGCCGAAACCGGCCACTTGGTTTTCGGCACGCTGCACACGACCGGCGCCGCCAAAACCATCGACCGTATTGTCGACGTATTCCCTGCAGGCGAAAAAGAAATCGTGCGCTCCATGTTGTCCGAATCCTTGCGCGCCATCATTTCCCAAACCCTGCTGAAAACCCGCGACGGCAACGGCCGCGTCGCCGCACACGAAATCCTGATTTCCACACCGGCCGTGCGCAACCTCATCCGCGAGAACAAAATCGCCCAAATCAACGCCGCCCTCCAAACCGGTCAGGCCCACGGTATGCAAACCCTCGATCAAGCCCTGCAAACCCTTGTCCGCCAAGGCACCATCAGCCCAGAGCTGGCACGCAGCAAGGCGCAAAACATCGAAAACCTCTCTGTTTTCTAAACCATACTCAGGCCGTCTGAACCCCATCATCCCGTTTTCAGACGGCCTTTCAGCCTGACCGAATACCCGTTTTAAAGAGAATCATCATGAGCGACCTCGCCCCTCTGCACGACCTGTTAAGCGAAATGGTGCAAGCCTACTCACAAAAAAACCAAGCACCGCACATCCCCACCCCGGCCGAAATCGGCACGCATCTTCATCCCCTGCTCGACCGTATGTGTGAAGAGGCCGAAAAACGCAACGCATCCGACATCTTCATCAGCGCAGGCTTTCCCCCTGCCATCAAAGTCGGCGGCACCCTCACGCCCATGCCACACAAAGCGCTGACCGGCGCGGACACCGCCGCCATCGCCGAATCCACCATGAACCCCGACCAGCTCGAAGCCTTCAACCGAGACTGGGAAATCAACTATTCCGTCCAATCGCGCAGCAACACGCGCTACCGCGTCAACGCCTACCACGAGCAAGGCCGCGTCGGCATGGTATTGCGCCGCGTCAGCCAAGACATTCCCGAAATGAAGACCCTAGGTTTGCCCGAAAAGCTCCAAGAGCTTGCACTCGCGCCGCGCGGCCTGCTGATCCTCGCCGGCCCGACTGGTTCGGGTAAATCCACCACCATGGCCTCCATGCTCAACTACCGCAACCAAAAGCTGCCCGGCCATATCGTTACCATCGAAGACCCCATCGAGTTTATCTACAAACCTTGCCGCAGCATCTTCACCCAGCGTGAAATCGGCATCGATACCGACAACTGGAAAACCGCCGTTCAAAGCGCCATGCGTCAAGCGCCCGACGTCGTCTGTATCGGCGAAGTCCGCAGCGAAGAAAGCATGGAATACGCCCTCCAACTGGCTCAAACCGGTCATCTGTGCGTTTTCACCATCCACGCCAGCACAGCCTCCCAAACCATCGAGCGCATCATCAACTTCTATCCGGAAGACCGCCGCCAACAGGTCTTGATGGATTTGGCGTTGAACCTCGTCGGCATCATCGGCCAACGCCTCGTCGTCAAGAAAAACCGCCAACGCACGGCCGTTACCGACCTCCTGCTCAACACTCCGGCCATGCAGGACCTAATTTTCAAAGGCGAATTGCTGGAAATCCGCGACCTGATGGCACGCTCCGGCAGCAACGGCATGCAGACGTTCGACCAAAACCTCTTCAACCTCTATGCACAAGGCCAAATCGAACTCAGCGAAGCCCTGCGCCAAGCGTTTTCCGCCAACGATTTGCGCCTGCGCATTCAAATGCACGACGAGGGCAACAATACCGAGCGTCTCTACGACCGCATCAGCGACCTCAACCTGATGACCTGATGACGCAGGCCAAACAAGGCCGTCTGAACAGATGTGGAAACGAAATCAAGCATTTCGCCGTATCCGTTCAGACGGCCTTATCTCATTTAAAGCATTCTGAAACCGACTGAAAATCCTGTTAAAATCCAATCATTCATCTCATAACAAATAAAACAACCCAACCATGAGCACCCCGCCACTCAAACCTCTGATCATTGCCTCCCTACCCGTCTTCGCCAGCGTATTCATCGCCGCCACCCTTGTTTGGCACTTTAACACCCCCAAACTTGCCATGCCCTTCGTACTCGGCATTATTGCCGGCGGTTTGGTCGATTTGGACAACCGCCTCACAGGCCGTCTGATCAACATCGTCATCACCGTCGCCCTGTTTACCCTCTCCTCACTGCTTGCCCAAAGCACCATCGGCACAGGCGTTCCCTTCATCTTGGCCATGACCCTGATGACTTTCGGCTTCACCATCCTCGGCACCGTCGGCCTCAAATACCGTACCATCGCTTTCGGTGCGCTCGCCGTCGCCACCTACACCACGCTGACCTACACCCCCGAAAGCTACTGGCTGACCAATCCCGTCATGATTCTGCTGGGCACCGTCCTATACAGCGTCAACACCCTGATCTTCCAAATCATCCTGCCCCACCGCCCCGTCCAGGAAACCGTCGCCAACGCCTACGACGCACTCAGCAACTACTTCGATGCCAAAGCCGACTTTTTCGACCCCGACGAAGCCGCATGGCTGGGCAACCGTCAAATCGACCTGGCCATGAGCAACACCGGCGTGATTACCGCCTTCAACCAATGCCGTGCCGCACTTTTCTACCGATTACGCGGCCAACACCGCCATCCGCGCACCGCCAAAATGCTGCGCTACTACCTCAGCGCGCAAGACATGCATGAACGCATCAGCTCCGCCCACGTCGATTACAGCGAAATGGCCGAGCAGCTCAAAAACACCGACCTCATCTTCCGCATCCGCCGCCTGCTCGAAATGCAGGGTCAGGCGTGCCGCAACATTGCCGCCACCCTGCGCAACAACAAACCCTACGCATACAGCAAACGCCTCGGCCGCGCCATGGAAGGCTGTCGCCAATCCCTCGGCCATTTTGCCGAGACCCACGCCGACAATGCCAACCTCCACAATATCCGCCGCCTGCTCGACAACCTCAGCAGCGTCGATTACCAACTGCGGCAACTGCAAAACGATGCGTCCCTTGCTGAAAACGACAACACCGACACCCGCATTGCCGCCCTTGAAAACACCAAGTTCCGCAACATCGGCGAGACCGTCCTCAGCCAGCTCAATTTCGAATCCGGCGTCTTCCGTCATGCCACCCGCCTTTCCATCGTCGTGGCCGCGGCCTGCATCATCGTCGAAATCCTCCATCTCAACCTCGGCTACTGGATTCTACTGACCGCCCTCTTCGTCTGCCAGCCCAACTACACCGCCACCAAAAGCCGCGTGTACCAACGTATCGCCGGCACGATTCTCGGCGTGATTGTCGGTTCGCTCGTCCCCTACTTCACCCCGTCCGTTGAAACCAAACTCTGGATTGTCATTGCCAGCACCACCCTGTTTTTCATCACCCGAAGCTACAAATACAGCTTCTCCACCTTCTTCATCACCATCCAAGCCCTGACCAGCCTTTCGCTTGCCGGTTTGGACGTGTACCACGCCATGCCCATCCGCATCATCGACACCATCGTCGGTTCCGTTATCGCATGGGCCGCCGCCACCTACCTCTGGCCCGATTGGCGTTACCTCACCCTCAGCCACACCGCCGCCCAGACCATCACTGCCAACGGCCGCTATCTCGACGCCATCCTCGACCAGCTGCAAAACGGCAGCCGCGACGATGTCGACTACCGCCTCACCCGCCGCCAAGCCCACGAAAGCACTGCCGCCCTCAGCAGCACCTTATCCGACATGAGCAGCAACCCGAAAAAATACCAAGACCGCCTGCAAGACGGTTTTACCCTGCTCAAAACCAGCTATGCGCTGACCGGCCACATTTCCGCGCTCGGCGCATACCGCGACCAGGTTCATCACGACGGCAGCGATACCTTCGCCCCATATGCCCGCCTGACCCACCACATCGCCGAACTCCTCAAACAAATGCCGCAGACCGAACCGGCCACCTTCGATGCAAGCATCGAAGCCATCCGACAGGAATTTGCCGATTTGGAGCAGACCGACAAAGAGCAGTCCCAACAAAACCAAATCCTCAAACACCAACTCGACCTCATCATCCGCCAGCTTGCACCGTGTTATCAGGCATTGCACAGACAGTCGGATACACAAACCGCCTAAACCGATAACACATTTCAACAAAATAAATAAGGCCGTCTGAAACCTGATTTCCAGATTTCAGACGGCCTTTATTCAGCCATCGAGATTAAAACCGATTACGCGCCGCGTTTTTCCAAAGCGGCTACGGCAGGCAACTCTTTGCCTTCCAAGAATTCGAGGAACGCGCCGCCGCCGGTGGAGATGTAGCTGATTTGGTCGGTTACGCCGAATTTGGCAATCGCCGCCAGAGTGTCGCCGCCGCCTGCAATCGAGAACGCATCGCTTTGGGCAATCGCTTCGGCCAATACTTTGGTACCGCCGGCAAATTGGTCAAACTCGAACACGCCGACCGGGCCGTTCCATACGACAGTGCCTGCGGCTTTGAGCAGCTCGGCCAAAGCAGCGGCGGATTTCGGGCCGATGTCCAAAATCATGTCGTCTTCGGCAACGTCGGCAATGTCTTTCACCACAGCTTCCGCATCGGCGGCGAAGGCTTTAGCGACAACCACATCGGTCGGCAGCGGAACAGAGCCGCCTTTGGCCGCCATTTTCGCCATGATTTTTTTGGATTCTTCCACCAAATCGTGTTCGGCCAAAGATTTGCCGATGGCTTTGCCTTCTGCCAACAGGAAGGTATTGGCAATGCCGCCGCCGACGATCAGTTGGTCGACTTTGTCGGCCAAAGATTCGAGGATGGTCAGCTTGGTGGACACTTTGCTGCCGGCAACGATGGCAACCATCGGATGAGCCGGTTGTTTCAGGGCTTTGCCCAAAGCGTCGAGTTCGCCCGCCATCAACACGCCTGCGCAGGCAACCGGTGCGGCTTGGGCAACGGCTTCAGTCGAAGCTTGGGCGCGGTGGGCGGTACCGAATGCGTCGTTAACGAACACGTCGCACAAAGAAGCGTAGGCTTTGCCCAGCTCCAAGTCGTTTTTCTTCTCGCCTTTGTTGATGCGCACGTTTTGCAGCATCACGACATCACCGGCGTTCAAAGTCGGTTTGTTTTCACGCCAGTCGTTCAATACTTTCACGTCTTTGCCCAACAGTTTGCCCAAATGCGCAGCAACAGGCGCTACATCGTCTTCAGGATGGAATTCGCCTTCGGTCGGACGGCCGAGGTGGGTCATCACGATCACAGACGCGCCGTTGTCCAAGCAGTATTTGATGGATGCGAGCGAAGCGCGGATACGGGTATCGTCGCTGATGTTGCCGTCTTTGAACGGTACGTTCATATCGGCGCGGATCAGAACGGTTTTGCCTTGAACATTTTGTTCAGTCAGTTTCAAAAATGCCATGATGATTCCTTTGTGATGGTTGGGAACGGGAATGTTTGGGATTATCCGCGAATGAAGCGCGACGGTAAAGATTGGCAACGGCCGCGCTTGATGTGAATCAGCAGATAAAGCCGCAGGCCGTCTGAAACATTCGGCCAATCTTTGCAGATTTCCGCTATACTTTGGCGATTGATTTTCATTTTACGGATTGAACCATGTTACGCCGAATTGCTTTAATGCTTGCCTTCGCACTGCCTGCCGCTTCATGGGCGCAGACGCTTTCTGAAACCCTGCCCAACGGTCTGAAAATCATCGTCAAAGAAGACCACCGCGCGCCTGTGGCCGTTTCGCAGATTTGGTACAAAATCGGCAGCGTGGATGAGAAACCGGGAAAAAGCGGCCTGAGCCATGCTTTGGAACACATGATGTTTAAAGGCACGAAAGACGTTCCCTCCGGCGAATTCAACCGCCGCGTGTCCGAGCTGGGCGGGCAAAACAACGCCTACACCAACCGCAATGAAACGGTCTATTACGAAAACGTCGCCGCCGCCAACCTGCCCGAGATTCTGAAACTCGAAGCCGACCGCATGCACAACCTCAACTTCAGCGACAAAGAATTCCTCAACGAGATGAACGTCATCCGTGAAGAACGCCGCCAGCGCACGGAAGACACTGCCGACGGCAAAATGTGGGAACAAGCCTATCTTGCCGCCTTTACCCAACCGTCCATGCGCGCCTCCGTCATCGGCTACATGAAAGATTTGCACACCCTAAAAGCCGACGACCTGCGCGCGTGGTACAAACAGTATTACGCGCCCAACAATGCCGTATTGGTCATTGTCGGCGATGTCGATGCCAAACAAACGCTTCAGACGGCCGCCAAACTCTTTGGCGATATTCCCGCCAAAGCCCAGCCGCCGCGCAACAAACTGAATACCGAACCCTATTTGCGCAAACCTGTTACAGTCAAAGCCACTTCTCCGGTTACACACCAGCCGCTGATTGCCATCAACTTCCGTGTGCCGAAACTCCAAAAACTTGATGACACGATGCCTTTCGCCCTCGACATCCTCTCCGATATTTTGGCAGGCAACGCGTCCAGCCGTTTTGACAAAAATCTCGTGCGCGGCAAGCAAACCGCATTGAGCGCAGGAACGCATTACGACATCATCAGCCGCGAAATGCCGCTGTTCAGCGTAATAGCCATGCCTGCCGAAGGCGTGAAAACCGATACTCTGATTGCCCAGCTGCGCCAAGAAATCAAAGACATTGCCGACAACGGCGTTTCCGAAGAAGAATTGCAGCGCGTCAAAACCCAGGCAGCGGTCAGCGAAATCTACGCCAAAGACTCCATGTCTTCCCAAGCCTCCATGATGGGCCGCCTCGAAGCGCGCGGTTTCCAATATACCGACGAACAAGAAATCCACCGCCGCCTACAGGCCGTCAGCGCACAAGAAGTACAGGCCGCCGCCCGGATGTTGACCGACGAGCGCATGAGTACCGTCATCATCGAACCGCAAAAAACAGCCGCCGCGCCAAGCAAAAAAGCTGCCAACCGCCGATAAACATCAGGCCGTCTGAAAGCCCATATCCTTTCAGACGACCCTAACAGAAAGCCATAACATGAAACCCACCCTGCTCGCCCTTGCCCTCCTCCTGCCCTTAAGCGTCCAAGCCGCCACCGACATCCAACGCTGGCGCAACCGCGACGGCACCCAAATCCTCCTTGTCGAACGCCACGAAAACCCCATCATCGACCTTGAAGTCAGCTTCAAGGGCGCAGGCAGCGTCGCCAATCCGGACGGCAAAAGCCAAGTTGCCGAATTTACCGCCGCCCTCCTGACCGACGGCACCCAAGAGCTGGACGAAGAAGCCTTCAATGCCGAAGCCGACAACATCGGCGCACAAATCAGCAGCGACAGCAATGCCGAGAGCGCGTCCGCAGGCTTCCGCAGCCTCAGCAAAGCCGACATCCGCGACAAAGCCGCCAACTTGCTCAACCACTCGCTGACCCGTCCGCGCTTTGACGAAGCCGTTTTCCGCCGCCGTCAAACCCAATCCATCACCGGCTTGCAACAACAAGAAACCACCCCCGACTACACCGCCACGCGCGAACTGACCAAACTCATCTACCCGAACCACCCCTACGGCAGCGGCGCAAACATAACCGTTGACAGCCTCAAACGCGTCAACCTCGACGACATCCGCGCCTTCCACCGCACCCACTACGGCAAAGACAACGCCATCGTCGCCATCGTCGGCGACCTCAACCGCAAACAGGCAGAGCAACTGGTCGATCGCGTCCTCAAAGACCTGCCGGCCAAAGCCACCGCAACCCACGCCATCCCGCCCGTTCCCAAACAAACCGCCCAACGCCGCGACATCCCCTTTGCCGGCACACAGGCACAAGTCCTGCTCGGCACCTCCCTCATCAAACGCCACGACCCCGACTACTACGCCCTCGTTGCCGGCAACTACATCCTCGGCGGCGGCGGTTTCGACAGCCGCCTCATGAAAGTTTTGCGCGACCAACACGGCTACACCTACGGCGTATACAGCAGCCTTGCCCCGGCGACAGAAGAAGGCACGTTTGCCGTTTCCTACTCCACCCAAAAGAAAAACACCAAAGCCTCACTGGCCGACACCCAAGCCGTCATCGAGCAGTTTATCGCCGAAGGCCCGACCGAAGCCGAACTGAAACAGGCCAAGGCCAACATCGTCGGCAGCTTCCCCCTGCGCTACGACTCCAACGACAAACTGCTCAACTACCTGAGCCTGATCGGCCTCTACGACCTGCCCAACGACTACTTGGAAGCCTACCCCAAAGCCATCAACAGCCTGACCGTCGAACAAGTCCGCGACGCATGGCAACGCCGCGTCAAATTCAAAGACCTCAACACCGTCGTTGTCGGCGCAGAATAAAACGCTTTAAAACAACAGGCCGTCTGAAACCTTGAAATAGGTTTCAGACGGCCTTTAGCTTTGTTTAAAATCAATCAAACCATTTGTAGATAATTTATAGAATTTAAGTCCTCTTTTTACATTTTCTTTTGATTCTGCTTAAGAAAGCCTCGCTCCATGTGATTGGGATTGCACGATTTGTTTTTGTTGCTCCTCATATTCAATTCGTTGTGCCGTTTGCTGAATTTGGCTCAGGCTTTCCTCTACCGGCGTCTTAGCCGCTTCCCACATATTTACAGAAGCCATTATTAATCCGGGGGCTTTGTGTCCGATCAAGACTTCCCCATTACCTTTAATATTGATTAAAGACACGTCCTGCATATTGTTTACATAAGCCACTGAAGCTAACGACATCGCAATATTGTCCAAACTATTTGCATCGTAAACGATGTTTTTCTGGGCACAAAAATCAGCAAAAATCTGTTTCCCTTGATGATAGATTTTTTGGGCGTTTTGCGGCATATCCTCAATAGTTAAGGCCGTTGGTTTATCAATATCCGCCGCGTATTGATCGCGTTCATTCCTTTCATCCAAAGACATCTTGTTCAGATCTTCTTTGATAAGGTTACGGGTTTTTTGGTACTTTTCGTTGGCATTCTGCTCAATGTCTCGCCAACGCCCCAGCAGGCTTTTATCATATAAGGCTGGTGATTTTTTCAGCTTATTAAATAACCCTCCTCCTTGACGAAACAGAGGAATACCTGTTTCTTCTATCAAAGCATCGGATATTTTCCGATTCAATTTCTCTGACTGGAGTTTTTTGAAGTCCTTATCCGTAATAGTGACAAACGGCAGCTTGTCGGTATCGGTATAGACAAGGGGTACAGACCTGCCTATACCTTTCGGATCAATAGCTTTCTTGAACCCCGCGTTTGCCGTATCTACCATCATTTTTAGCATCCTGCCCGAAGCATCTTGAGAAGATGAACCGCCGATAAAATCGAAATTGTCGTCTTTGGGCGTGATTCTGAGGTTGCGGATTTCGCGACTGCCGTCCGGACGGACGAAGAATTGAAGTTTTCTAAGATCATCAGGTGTAACAACTACTTGTGTTGAACCGAAGATAAAAGCACGTTCGACATAGTCTGAAGATGAAGTGTCGATTCCATATTGAGAAATAGCGACAGTAAAACCTTTTCCTGGAGTCGTACTGTAGAAACCATTTTTCCAACTGTTAAATCGTTCTATCCCATAGATTTTATTGCCAATCTCATCGAAAGAATAAGGTGTATTTCTTGCAGGTAAATTCGAGGCTTTAAAAAAATTTTCAAACATCTTGAAATCTGCTGCCGTGGCATATCTGCCTGCACCATTTTTCATATAGTCGGTTGCGTCAATTTTTACTGGTGTACGATTAGCTGATGTTATCGATATTCCCATATCTTCTCTTTTGGGTGGTATCGGGCTGTTCCACAAATATTGGGATAAAATTCTATCTACTGTAACATCGGATACAGCTAAAGATTTTTTGGTTATCTGACATGATAATGTTGCTCCTCGTTAAGAAGATAAGTTATTTGGCATAAAAAGGTTGCCACAAAACATCTCCGCAATTGTTCATGAATAATATTTCTGTAGCGTATTGTTGATACGTTCTCTCTTTATTTACATTCCATCTATGCAGGCCAGGATCTACACCAGTAAATTTAAAATAAAAATTACCTACTCCGTAATTTTGAATATTGATATTTTGGGGTATGTCATTTTCTGGAAAAATTGCTGCTCCTTCCAAATAGGTAATTAAAGCATCTTTTTTAATTATTGGTTCAGTCTCTTTTTTACTTAAAACTGTACAGCAATCAGAACCATACACATCGGCACCGTTCTTACTGGGACCTCTAAGAATCAAAGTAAAACCTTTATTGTCATATTGTTCCAAATAGTTTCTCAAATCATTTTCCTGTCTGATTTCCTTTTTGGGATATTTTGCCAGCAATGCCCCATCCATCGGGTCTTTCTCCGCCAAAAACCTCCTGTCCCATTGCTCATTGGTGTAATCTTGCGGGACAAACCAGACGCTACAGGCCTTTTCGTGACGTACGCAGTCTGCTCCCGTAGAATAATCCCGTCCGCCCTGATTGGTGGTCATATTGGCCTTATAGGCTTCTGTTTCTCCCAATAACCTACCTGCAAAACTGACCATTGCTTTCCTGTGTAATTCCTCTGGGGTGTAAAACTTCCTGTCCCTCCAGCAGTAACCTGCCCTAAGTTTTTCCCTGTATTCCTGTTCTGAAATCCCGTCAGGTTTGGGATCCTTGGCAATCAGTTCTTTCCAGTATTGGTATTTATCGGGCGCAGTATATTCATATATACCGAAGCCTGCTGCCGCCAAAGCAGCGATTGCCAGTAGGTATTTGTAGATTTTATTCATTTGTTTGCCTTTAATTAATAATTAAGGTCGTCTGAAAATTTTCAGACGACCTTTTATCGTTCAAGCTAGGCTTTACTCAACCGTTACCGATTTAGCCAAGTTGCGTGGTTTGTCCACGTCTGTACCGCGTGCGAGGGCGGCGTGGTAAGACAGGAGTTGCACGGGGATGGTGTGCACAATCGGAGAGAGTACGCCGACGTGGCGTGGGGCGCGGATGACGTGCACGCCTTCGGTGGCGTTGAAGTTGCTGTCGAGGTCGGCGAAGACGAACAATTCGCCGCCGCGTGCGCCGACTTCCTGCATGTTGGCTTTCACTTTGTCCAACAGGCTGTCGTTCGGGGCAATCACGACAACAGGCATGTTCTCGTCCACCAAAGCCAACGGGCCGTGTTTCAACTCACCCGCAGGATACGCTTCGGCGTGGATATAGGTAATCTCTTTCAGCTTCAATGCGCCTTCAAGGGCGATTGGGAAGTGGATGCCGCGGCCCAAGAAGAGTGCGCTGGTTTTCTTGGCAAATTTTTGCGCCCAAGCGGCGATTTGCGGCTCAAGATTGAGAACGTGCTGAATGCTGCCCGGCAGTTGGCGCAATTCTTCAACGTATTCGCGCGCTTTTTCGGCGGAAACCAAACCGCGCTGTTTGCCCAGCGTTACCGCCAAGCCAAACAAAACAACCAGTTGCGTGGTGAACGCTTTGGTAGAAGCGACGCCAATTTCTGCGCCGGCGCGTGTGTACAGCACCAATTCGCTCTCGCGCGGCAGGGCGGATTCCATAACGTTGCAGATGGACAGGCTGTGTTTGTGTCCCAAAGACTGCGCGTATTTCAGGGCTTCCATGGTGTCCAAAGTTTCACCAGATTGGGAAATGGTGATAACCAATTGTTTCGGATCGGCAATCACGTCACGGTAGCGGTATTCGCTGGCGATTTCTACGTCAGTCGGCACTTTGGCGATGGATTCGAGCCAGTATTTGGCGGTCAGCGCGGCATAGTAGGACGTGCCGCAGGCAAGGATTTTGATGCTGTGGATATCGTCGAACACTTCGCGGGCGTTCGCGCCGAAGTTTTCGGGTTCGAAGCCGCCGTCAAGGAAGACTTCGGCGGTATCGGCGATGGCGCGGGGTTGTTCGTGGATTTCTTTTTGCATGAAGTGGCTGTATGGGCCCAACTCCAAAGAAGCCAGAGACAATTCGGATACTTTAACCGCGCGTTCGGTTTGCGCACCGGTTTTGTCGAGCAGTTTTTCGATACCGTTTGCGTTCAGCAGGGCGATGTCGCCATCTTCCAAGTAGGCGATGCGGCGGGTAAAGGCAATCACGGCGGATACGTCGGAAGCGATGAAGGTTTCCTGGTCGCCCAAGGCCACCAATAGCGGGCAGCCCATACGCGCAACAACCATTTCTTCAGGGTTGTCTTGTGCGATAACGGCAATGGCGTATGCACCATGGAAACGGGCAGTCGCAGCTTGGACGGCTTCAAACAGTTTGCCGCCGTTTTTTGTGTATTCGTGGTTGACGCTGTGGGCGATGACTTCGGTATCGGTTTGCGATTCGAAGGTGTAACCCAAAGCTTGCAGGCGTTCGCGTTCGGCTTCGAAGTTTTCGATGATGCCGTTGTGGACAACCGCAATCATGCCGCCGGAAATATGGGGGTGGGCGTTAGGCTCGGTTACACCGCCGTGGGTTGCCCAACGGGTATGGCCGATGCCGATATGGCCGAACACGCCTTTTTCGCGTGCTGCATCTTCCATCAGCTGTACGCGGCCGACACGGCGGACGCGTTTGATTTTGCCGTCCATGTTTACGGCAATACCCGACGAATCATAGCCTCGGTATTCAAGGCGTTTGAGACCGTCGGTCAGAAAATCGACTACATTGTGATTGGCGCGAATAGCACCTACGATACCGCACATATAAGTTCCTTAGTATCAAAAGTTTGAGAAAATCTACGCCACTGACTTTCAGACGGCATAGGGGATTACTTCTATCAATTTATAAAATTTAATTCTTAATAAGAATAAATACCTACCGCAAGGTAAAATATATTTTTAAAAATATTCCTTACTTTAAATTCATTATTTTACTAAAATAAATTCATTACCTTTTTTATATTTTTTATTATTCATCGCATTATATTCAATGATTTTATTATTTTTTATAATAAAATAACTTCTATTATTATCATATTGGGGGCAAGATTTATACCAATTATTTCCCTCGTCAGAACAATAACTTAAAAATAGTTTATTGCCCTTCACATATCCTTTTAATTTTCCACTTCCTCCGCTACCTGTCGAAATTCCTTCATTCCATACTCCTGTAACTAAATTACCCTTCTGTTTAAGAACCAATTCTTCCCCCCCCACAGTATCTCCAACCTGATCAGTATATGACCAAGTGCCAGAAAAAGATGAAGCGTGAGCATATGACATCAATGGAATTAACAAAAGAAATAAAATATATTTTTTCATTTTTACTCTCTAAATATTCAGTATGTATCATTTTTTACTGTTTACGAATAATCCTATACTCATTTTCTCCGACTTTACCTGTCCTCGTGTATAAATTATTTCTGTAATAGACAATATCCACTTAACTGATCCGTTTAATCATATCTGCATTAATTTTCTTACTCTGAATAACGCTTAAATAAAACTAACCCAATGTCCCCCCATAATTAAAGTTGCTAATGTTAACGATATATAAATCTTTCTTACCTTCAGACGGCCTGTTGTTTCTCAAGGCCGTCTGAAAATAAATAAAAGGCCGGTTTTACTTCTTATCGCCTTTTTCCGGACGCACCCAGCCTTCGATGACGGTTTGGCGTGAACGGGCGAGGACGAGTTTGCCGTCTTCGACGTTTTTGGTAATCGCGCTGCCTGCGCCTGTCGTGACTTTGTTGCCCAGCGTTACGGGGGCGATTAAGACGCAGTTTGAACCGATGCGCACTTCGTCGCCGATGACGGTTTTATGTTTGTTCACGCCGTCGTAGTTGGCGATGATCGTGCCGGCGCCGAAGTTGGTTTTGCTGCCGATTTCGGCATCGCCGATGTAGGTGAGGTGGTTGGCTTTGGTGCCGTTGCCGATGGTGGCGTTTTTGACTTCGACGAAGTTGCCGATGTGTACGTCGTCGGCCAGTTTGGCTTGCGGACGCAGGCGGGCGTATGGGCCGATTTGGTTGTTTTCACCAACTTCGCAACCTTCAAAATGGGAGAATGGGGCGATTTTGGTGTTGGCACCGATTTTGGCGTTTTTGATCACGCAATTGGCACCGATTTCGACGTTGTCGCCGAGCTCGACTTCGCCTTCGATGACGACGTTGACGTCAATCACGACATCTTGTCCGTGTTTCAGACGGCCTCGTAAATCAAAACGCGCCGGATCGCGCAGGGTGATGCCTGCTTTGAGCAATTCTTGCGCCTGTTCGGTTTGGAAGATGCGTTCGAGTTCGGCCAGTTGGAGTTTGTTGTTCACGCCGGCGGCCAGATGGGAGGCGCGCACTTGGACGGGATGAACTTTAATACCGTCGGCAACGGCTTTGGCGATGAGGTCGGTCAGATAGTATTCGCCTTGGGCATTGTTGCTGGAAAGGCTGTTCAACCAAGCTTCGAGTTTGGCGTTGGGCAGAACCAAAATGCCGGTGTTGATTTCTTTTACGGCTTTTTGGGCGGCATCGGCGTCTTTTTCTTCGACAATGGCGGTTACGTTGCCGTTGCTGTCGCGGATGATGCGGCCCAAGCCTGTAGGGTCGTTGGGCACGTCGGTCAACAGGCCGACTTCGTTGCCTGCGGCTTCGAGCAGGGTTTCGAGGGTGGCGGCGTCAATTAGGGGAACGTCGCCGTACAACACCAGCGTGCGGCCTTCGGCAGACAGGTGCGGCAGGGCAGTTTTGACGGCGTGGCCAGTGCCGAGCTGTTCGGTTTGTTCAACCCAAACGACATCGCGTTTGACGGTGTCCAAGACTTGGTCTTTGCCGTGGCCGATGACGACGCAGATGTTTTGGGGATTCAGGGAGGCGGCGGTGTCGATAACGCGCTCAACCATGGGAAGGCCGCCGATGCGGTGCAGCACTTTGGGCATTTTGGAGTACATGCGCGTGCCTTTGCCAGCGGCGAGGATGACGATATTTAAAGCTGTCTGAGCCATGATACGGTTTCCGTTGTCGTTGTTTGAGGCCGTCTGAAAAGTTCAGACGGCCTTGGGGATATTGTTATTCGGTTGCTGGCTGTTGGTTGGCAAATTGCGGTTTTTGCCAGTTTTGGCCGCGTTCAGCGTGTTCCGCTTGATTGGATTGGACGGCGCGGCGCTCTGGGCGGAACTGGTTGTAATTCATGTTTTTAGAATAAGTACCGTCCTGATAAACAATGGGTGTGCCGGTAGCATATTTTTGGCGTACGGCGGTACGGCCGGATTCGTTGGTGTAGGTTTCCCAAGAGCAACCGGCCAAAACGGCGGCGGCGGTCAGGATTAAAGCGAGTTTACGCATGATGTTGTCCTTGTTTTTAAATGTCGTCAATACCGTGTATTGTACTTGATTTTTAAAAATTTCACGGCAGTTTTGTGCAAAATTCAAGCAAATCCTGCATATCTTTCGCTATGCCGTCGGCAAATGGCAACGGATGGGCTTTTTCACCGTACCAAACGGTCTTCATGCCCAAGGCTTTGGCTTGGTGCAGATTGTCGGCGCTGTCGTCCACCATAATGCACTGTTCGGGATTGACGCCCAACAGGCGGCAGACGTTGAGATAGGCTTGCGGATTGGGTTTGTAGAGCAGGCCGAAGTCGTCCGTGCCGAACAAGCCGTCAAAATGCGCTTCCAAGCCCAATGCTTCAACCAATGCGCGGACATAAAACGAAGGCCCGTTGGAAAATACGGCTTTTCGCCCTTTCAGACGGCCTAAAACGTCATCAGTTCCATCCATACCCTCCACCTTTGCCAAAATTTGCTTAAGCGGGTGACTTTCACGCAAAAATTCATCAATATCGACTTCGGGATGGTGGATTTGCAAACCGGCAAGCGTCGCGCCGTATCGGTGCCAATAATCTTGGCGCAGTTGGGAGGCGGCCTCTTCGGAAAGCTTCAGACGGCCTGCCATGTATTCGGTCATGGCGCGGTTGATGATGTAGAAAATGCCGGCTTCGGCATTGTGCAAAGTATTGTCGAGGTCAAACAGCCAAACGGGGGAATGATTCATATCGTGCCTTGATATGCAGATTTTGTTATGATATTTCGTATTTTACCCGCACAAAGGAAAGAGAATGAAACTGAAATTGTCCGCAGTGGCTCTATTACTGGCTTCGGCAAACCTGTACGCCCAAACCGAAGTGCGTCTGGCCGTGCACAAATCCTTCAGCCTGCCCCCATCCG
Source organism: Neisseria sp. P0024.S006 (assembly GCF_051956595.1). NCBI lineage: Bacteria > Pseudomonadati > Pseudomonadota > Betaproteobacteria > Neisseriales > Neisseriaceae > Neisseria > Neisseria sp. P0024.S006. The sequence continues at coordinate 438,945 of NZ_JBQCXH010000002.1, read as the reverse complement.
TCATCGAGCAATTTGAAAAAGCCAACGATGCCAAAGTGTCCGTCATCAAGGCAGGCAGCGGCAACGAAATGCTCAACAAACTGATTTTGAGCAAGGCCAACCCGATTGCCGATGCGGTTTACGGTTTGGACAACGCCAACATCGGCAAAGCCAAAGCCGCCGGCATCCTCGCCGCCAACCAACCCAAATCCGCACCCGTAACCGCGTCCCTGCCCGATGCGTTGGCCGTCGATTACGCCTATGTCACCATCAACTACGACAAAAAATGGTTTGAACAGAAAAAACTGCCCCTGCCGCAAACCCTGCAAGATTTGACCAAACCGGAATATAAAAACCTTCTGGTAACCCCGTCTCCCGCCACCTCCTCGCCCGGCCTCTCCTTCCTCTTGGCCAACATTGGCGGCATGGGTGAAGAAGGCGCGTTCAAATGGTGGGCGCAAATGCGCCAAAACGGCGTGAAAGTCGCCAAAGGCTGGAGCGAAGCCTACTACACCGACTTCACCCAAAACGGCGGCGCCTATCCCCTCGTGGTCAGCTATGCCACCAGCCCGGCGGCCGAAGTCCACTACTCCAAAGGCAAATACAGCACCCCGCCCACCGGCAACCTCTTCCTCAAAGGCGGCACATTCCGCCAAGTTGAAGGCGCGGCCGTTTTGAAAGGCGCAAAACAACCCGAGCTGGCGGCCAAACTGGTGAGCTGGCTGCAAAGCGGCGAAGTGCAAAAAGCCCTGCCTGCCGAAATGTGGGTCTATCCGGCAGTCAAAAACACACCGCTGCCCAAAGTATTCGAGTTTGCCCAAACACCGAAACACAGCGATTCCCCCAACCGCGCCGACATCAACACCAAACAAAAACAATGGGTGAGCCGTTGGAGCAAAACCGTTTTACGTTAAACCGAAAAACTTAAAAACACATCAAGGCCGTCTGAAAAAACAAATCATTAGTTTTTCAGACGGCCTTGTTTTACAATGACCTTTTAAACAACTTCACACGCACACACAATTATGAATTTCGATCTTCAAGTCCTCTCCTCCTTCTCCGGTTGGGAACAACTCGCCCAAACCGGCATGTCTTTCGGTACCAACCTGCTGGCCGCCTTAGCCATCTTCTTTATCGGCCGCTGGATCGCCACACGCTTGGTAACACTGATGAAAGCCGCGCTGACACGCGCCAAAGTCGATAAAACACTGGTCAGCTTCCTCGGCAACGTCGCCAACATCGGCCTGCTGATCCTCGTCATCATCGCCGCACTGGGCAAACTCGGCATCCCGACCACTTCCGTTACCGCCTTGATCGGCGGCGCAGGCTTGGCCGTGGCTTTGTCTTTGAAAGACCAACTGTCCAACTTCGCCGCCGGCGCGCTGATTATCCTGTTCCGCCCATTTAAAGTCGGCGACTTTATCCGTGTCAACGGTTTTGAAGGTATCGTCCGCGAAATCAAAATGGTGCAGACCTCTTTGAGTACGCCGGACAACGAAGAAGTCGTCCTGCCCAACAGCGTGGTCATGACCAACAGCATCACCAACCGCTCCTCCCTGCCCCTGTGCCGCGCCCAAGTCGTTGTCGGCGTCGACTACGCCTGCGACTTGAAAGCCGCCAAAGCCGCCGTATTGAGAGCGGCAACCGAGCATCCATTGTGTGTTCAAACCGAAGAACGACCTGCCGTCGTATACATTACCAACCTTGGCGACAGCGCCATCGAAATTACCCTTTGGGCGTGGACGCAAGAAGAAAATCTCGGCCCGTTCCGATTCGCCCTGAACGAGCAAGTGGTTGAAAACCTGCGTGCCGCCAACATCAACATCCCGTTCCCACAATGTGATGTCCACCTCATTCAGCCGAAAGCCTGATTTCAGCTTTCAGGCCGTCTGAAACCCGGCGGGTCAAACGCCCGCCCCATTCCACCCTTTTCCATAAGGAGCCGCCATGTCCCATCTGCAAACCATCGCCGAACACCTGACCAGCCGCCGCCAAACCGTTACCTGCGCCGAGTCCTGCACCGGCGGCCTACTTGCAGGTGCGCTGACTTCCATTCCCGGCAGCTCGCAGTGGTTTCACCAAAGCTTCGTCACATACAGCAACCAAGCCAAACAAGACCGCCTCGGCGTCATGCCCGACACCTTGCTGAAACACGGCGCGGTCAGCCGCGAGACCGTCTATGAAATGGCTCGCGGCGCAAAAGCCGTCGCGCAGGCAGATTACGCCTTGAGTATTTCAGGCATCGCCGGCCCTGGCGGCGGCAGCGCGGCCAAACCGGTCGGCACAGTCTGGTTCGGCCTGGCCACGCCCGAAGACTCGTTTGAGCAAACCGCGCTATTCACAGGCGACCGCGAAGCAGTAAGGGCGCAAGCCGTCGAATACGCATTGGCTTTCTTGGCGAAACATTTAGTTTGATAGAAAAAACTCAGGCCGTCTGAAATCTGGAAATCAGTTTTCAGACGGCCTTTTATTATCTATTCAAACCATCGGCGGATTTATACGCCCAAAAGCTCTTTGCCGAGGAAGCTGCCTTTTTCGACACCCGGCAGGACGAAGAAATAGCCGCCGCCAAACGGGCTGATGTATTCCTCCAGCGGCTCGCCGTTGAGCAGGTTTTGCACGAAGATGAAGCCGTCGGCAAGGTTGGCCTGATAGCAGATAAAAATCAGGCCGACATCGAGCTGGCCGTTGGCGGCAAGGCCGCGCGAGTAGTTGAAGGCGCGGCGGTAGAGCAGGTGTTTTTTCATAAACTCCGGATCGCGCGGATTGGCAAGGCGCATATGGCTGTCTTTGGGCGTGATTTTGCCGTCGGGGTCTTTGGCAAAATCGGCGGTGTCGCCCTCTTTTTTACCGTCCATGGGCGCGCCGCTGTATTTGCGCCGGCCGAAAATATCGGTTTGTTCCTGCATCGGGGTGCGGTCCCAAAACTCGACAAAGTGGCGGATAAGGCGGACGGCCTGATAGCTGCCGTTTTTCGCCCATGCCGGTTCGTCCAAGCTGTTGGCAGCAACGCCCGTCCACAGGACTTGATCGGCGACTTTGGGATCTTCGACTTTGGGATTGCCGGAGCCGTCGCGGAAACCTAAAAGATTGCGCGCGGCAATGGCGCCGGGTTCGGCTTTAGGGAGCCAACCGTCTATGCTCCAGCGGATGACGGCAAACTGGGCGGTGTTTTTGATGATGTCGCGCAGGGCGGCTTGGCAGGTTTCGGGGGAGAATGCGCAAATTTGCAGGCTGAGGTCGCCGTCGCACCAAGATTTTTGGAGTTTGTCGTTGGGGAAGTCGCGCATTTCCTGCAGGTGTTTCGGCTTTTTGTCTTTGAGGCCGAAGCGGTCGTCAAAGAGGCTGCTGCCGACGCCGACGGTAACCGTCAGCCCGTCGGGACGGAATTGTTTGCCGAGAATGCCGCTGCCTGCAGGCGGGAGCTTGTCATCGCCGTCTTGGTATTCGCCGCCTTGGGTGAGGAATTCGATGCGGGCGGTCAGGGCGCGGAACAGGTTTTCAAGTTGTTTGGCGTCTTTGGCGGTAACATCAAAGGCACACATGATGCCGAAGAGCTGGTGTGGCGTAACGATGCCTGCCTGATGCTCGCCATAACACGGATAGGCCAGCTCGGAATGTTGGTTGTTTTGGGTTTCGGCGGCGGCTTCGCCTTGTTTTTTACCGGCAAAATAACCGGCAACGCCGATGGCGCCGGCGGCAAGGGCAGTTTTGAAAAGGGTTCGTTTTTCGGGTTGCTCCGGTTGTTTGTTTTGGCTCATGGTCTGCTCCTTGGCAGGGAACGGAAAGATTGCAATCGTGTGAAGTAAGGTCGGTTTTCAAGCATATTTTGTGTGGGCGACAATAAGATTCAGACGGCCTTTCAATATCCAAAGGCCGTCTGAAAACGCGTTATCTTATTTCAAACCCAAAATGCCGCGCAGTTTGGCCAAGTCTTCTGCCAAGGCATTAATTGGCGCCTGCAGGGCTTTGCGGTCTTCTTCGCTCAGTTTGTCATACAGCTCGAAACCGTTCGGGGTTTTGTATTTCGCCAAAATGTCTTCAACCTGTTTGAAGTTGGCATCGGTTTTTTCCAACAACGCTTTGTCTTTGGCTTCGATCAGTGGACGGAACAAATCAACGATTTTTTTGGAGCCTTCCACATTGGCTTGGAAGTCGCTCAAGTCGGTATGGCTGTAACGGTCTTCTTCGCCGCTGATTTTGCTGCCGGCCACTTCTTCAATCAGTTCGGACGCGCCGCCGACCACCTTACCCGGAGGAAACGCCAATGCGTCGATTTCTTTTTGCAGTGCTTCGACATCGGTCATCAGTTTGGCTGCAATTTCCTTCACGCCGGATACGTCTTTTTCTACCCAAAGGGCGTGTTCGATACGGTGGAAGCCGGTAAATCCGGCATCTTTCGCACCGTCTTTGAAGTCGTCTTCACGCGCATCGATGACGGGGTCGAGTTCGCTGAAAAGCTCGGCAATCGGTTCGATACGTTCGTAATGGACGCGGGTGGCGGCAAACAGGGATTTGGCCTTTTCAATGTCGCCGGCTTTAACGGCTTCGGTAAAGGTTTTGGTTTTCGCCACCAGCTCTTTAACCTCGCCTTGAACGTAAGCTTTATAGTCGGCGAGCGGTTGGGACAGTTTTTCCAAATCCGCTTCGTTGGCAGTGTCTTTGAAGCCGCTGTCGGTAACAATCAGCTTACCGCGCGGATTTGTCAACAGGCCGCAAGTCATTTCGTATTCGCCCGGCAGTAGGGTAACGGTCATTTTGTCGGATAAACCCGGGGCGATGTTTTCACGCTCGTCCACCACCATCACGCCTTTCAGAATTTCCCATTCCAGCTTGCGGCCGCTGTCGTTTTTAATGTTGAACACGACTTGGCCGCTGGGGACGGTCAATTCCATCGGTTCGCAGGCAGTATCGTTCACACCGATATTGACCGAACCGTCGGCATTGGCGGCAGCGGATGCGCCTGAAGCGGCAGGCGCGGCTTTTTCGGCTTCAGGCGGCTGACACGCGGTCAAACCCAGAGCCAGCATTACAGACAAAGCAGTCAGATTGAATTTTTTCATTTTACTTCCTTCTTATTTAGTTAACGTTTTTGCCGGCGCACTGCCGCGCAAAAACCAAATCATGACGGGAACCAGATACAGCAGCCAAATCAGGACTTCGCCTTCGGTCGGGTGGTCGGTATAGCCGAAGAAACCGCCGAGCAGCACGCCTAAAGGGCTGTCTTCATGCAAATATTTCGATGTGTCGAAAGCAATATCCTGCATCACATTCCATACGCCGGCCTCATGCAGCGCGCGAAATGAACCGGCCAACAGACCGGCCGCTACCACAATCAAAAACGCGCCCGTCCAACGGAAAAACTTCGCCAAGTTCAGGCGCATACCGCCCTGATAAATCAGCGTACCGATGACAACCGCCACCAACAGACCCAACACCGCGCCTATCGGCATAGACCACGTCGGGCTTTGCTGGAACACGGCCAGCAGGAAAAACACACTCTCCAAACCTTCGCGCGCCACAGCCAAAAACGCCATGCCGACCAAGGCCCAACCCTGGCCGCTGCCGCGGTTTAAGGCCGACTGAACAGAATCCTGAAGATGCTGTTTCATCGAACGCGCGGCCTTCTTCATCCACAAAATCATGTACGTCAGCATCGCCACAGCCACCAGGCCGATGGCGCCGACCACCAATTCCTGTTCTTTTTGCGGAATCTCGCCGGTAGCGGAATGAATGCCGTAACCAATACCCAAACACATGACCGAAGCCAAAAACACGCCCAGCCAAACCTTCGGCATCAGCTCGCTGTGTCCCGACTGTTTCAAAAAACTGGCAACAATGCCGACGATCAGGGCGGCTTCGATGCCCTCGCGCAGCATAATCAATAAAGCAATCAGCATAAAAAACTCTAAAGTGAAATGTTCATTTGTTAACGCATTTATAACGCTTTATGCTTAATAACGCAAATTATTTTTATTTTTTAATAACCCCATATTTATTAAGATTTTTTAAAATAAAATAACGGACGTAATCAATAAAAACTAAAAGGCCGTCTGAATAAGGCCGTCTGAATTTTATTTTTTCAGACGGCCTTAATTTATCTAAGCAATTGTAAATAAATAATAAAAAAGTTCCATAGTATAAATTTCCCTATCAGTGATATTTTCAGAATTTATCAAATTTAAAAGGTTGATTTACAACAAAAATTAAAACCGCCTTATCTTTTATAGTTGGCATATTGCTGGTGCAATCAGCAATCCATGACATAACAAACGCATAACAAAGGAACCCTCCTATGCCACGTTTAAAACTCCACCAAATCGCTTTGGCTTTGGCCGTTTCTGCCGCGCTGACCGCCTGCGGCGAGAAAACGGCTCAAACAACCGAAACCCCTCAAGCAGCTTCTGCCGCGAGCGGTGCCGATGCTGCCGCAAGCACCGCCGCTGTTTCGGCCCCTCAAAATTCCGCCGATGTTTCTGCCGAAGACAAAGCCCTGTTGGAACGCGCGCAAGCTACGTTCAAACCTTTGCCTGACTTAGCGAAATGCAAAAAGTTCGTCCGTTTACCGAAGAACAGGTCAAACTCGGCCAACAACTTTGGTACGAAAACCGCCTGTCCAAAGGCAACACCGTCAGCTGTAACTCTTGCCACAACTTGGCAACTGCCGGCGTAGACAACATGCCGACCAGCGCGGGTCACAAAAGCCAATTCGGTGGCCGTAACTCCCCAACTGCTCTGAATGCCGCCTTGTTGGGCAGCCAATTCTGGGACGGCCGTGCCGCCGATGTGGAAGAACAAGCCGGCGGCCCATTGCTCAACCCTGTTGAAATGGCCAACGCTACCGAAGCCGATGCCGCCGCCAAAATCGCCGGTATCCCTGAATACCAAGAAAAATTCAAAGCCGCATTCCCTGAAGACGGCGCGGTTTCCTTCAAAAACATCACCACCGCATTGGGCGCGTTTGAACGTACCCTGCTGACTCCGACCCGTTGGGACGACTACCTGAAAGGCAACGTATCTGCCCTGAGCGAACAAGAACGCAAAGGCGTACGCGCATTTATGGACAACGGCTGTATCGCTTGTCACAACGGCGTCAACTTGGGCGGTGCCATGTTCCAAAAATTCGGTTTGGTGGATGGTCCTTACTGGAAACACATCGACGATCCTAAACACGACAAAGGCCGTGCGGACGTAACCAAAAAAGCCGAAGACGAATTCTTCTTCCGCGTTCCCGGCTTGAGAAACGTTGAGCGCACCTACCCATACTTCCACAACGGCAGCGTTTGGGAATTGGATAAAGCCGTCAACATCATGGCGAAAGCGCAATTGGGTAAAACCCTGGCTCCGGAAGACACTGAAAACATCGTTGCCTTCTTGAAAGCCCTCTCCGGCAATGTTCCTGAATCTGCCCGAACCATGCCTGAGCTGCCTGTATCCACCGATGTCAAATCCCGACCTGACAACAAATAAGGGTTAGCATAAAACAAAGGCCGTCTGAAAATCCGTTTCAGACGGCCTTTTTGCTGCCGGCCATATGGGCGGCTTTGTTTCACGATTGCGCACAATATGGTAATCTTGAGCCGATTTTCACCATACATCCGAAAGGAACATCATGAGCCTGATTATTGAAGACTTGCAAGAAGGCCACGGCAAAGAAGCCGTCAAAGGCAAAGAAATCACCGTACATTACACCGGCTGGTTGGAAGACGGTACCAAATTCGACTCCAGCCTCGACCGCCGTCAACCGCTGACCATCACCCTGGGCGTCGGCCAAGTGATTAAAGGTTGGGACGAAGGCTTCGGCGGCATGAAAGAAGGCGGCAAACGCAAGCTGACCATTCCTTCCGAAATGGGCTACGGCGCACACGGTGCCGGCGGCGTGATTCCTCCGCACGCGACTTTGATTTTTGAAGTCGAGCTGCTGAAAGTGTACGAATAAGCATTTGACGCTTCCAAAGACCGAGGCCGTCTGAAACCCGAAGTTTGGTTTTTCAGACGGCCTGTTTTTATCAAGATTCGGTATAATGCCTGTTTTACAAACAAACCATTTCCCAAGGAACCCTCATGCTTTTACCCGAACAAGTCAAAACCCTGATTGAAGGCGTTACCCCTTGCGAACACGTCGAAGTCGAAGGCGATGGCCATCACTTCTTCGCCGTAATCGTTTCCTCTTCCTTTGAAGGCAAAGCCCGCCTCGCCCGCCACCGCCTGATTAAAGACGGCCTCAAGCCGCAACTCGAAAGCAATGAATTGCACGCGCTGTCGATTTCCGTTGCCGCCACGCCGGCCGAATGGGCGGCCAAACAGGCTTAATTCGGAATCAAACAAAAGGCCGTCTGAAAACTTTTCAGACGGCCTTTTTGCATTCAAATCCAAGCAGCCTCAGCTTCCGGCCTGCATCTGTTTTTTCGGGAAAAACTGCACCACGTTCTCCCCTTGCGGCAACACCAATTTCTTCACGGCATGGCCGTACACGGTTTCAAGCGTGATGTTCAGACGGCCTTCGTTGGCAAAAATCTTATCCACACATTCCTTGGCCGCCTTCGGATGGCTGAACTTCAACGCATTCCACAATCCCAAGGTTTCCATGTCCTGCCAAAACGTCCCGGCTTTTTTATAGCTCAACTCAAGCTTGGCCGTATCGGTTACCGGATCGTAAAAGCCGTTGTCGGCGAGCATATCGCCCAAGTCGTGCATATCAATCAGCGTGGGCGCTTCGCATTCGATGCCTTCATGGTTCAGACGGCCTGTCAGCTCGGTCAGGCTGTCGCGGCCAAAGTGCGTGAAAAACAATAATCCGTCAGTTTTCAAGGCTGCGGCCCAGTTTTTCAATACCGGCAAAATATCGTCGGCGCGGCTGAGGCTGAGGTTGGCCCACAACATATCGGCAGCTGCTTCAGGCAACGGCGCAGTCAGGGCTTGGCAATGTTGCGGAATGGTTTTGCCGGTCAGCTTCTGCCAGAAACCGCCTTTGCGCGCGGCGGCGGCGGTTTTCAAAAAGTCGGCATTCGGATCGTATTCTTCAAACACGGCGTCGGGATAACGCGCGGCCAGCAGGCTGCGGCTGATGTCGGCATCAGCACCAATCAGCATGATGCGTTTGGGTGCATTGCGGACCAGCTGCAGGCGCTCGTCGGTGTCTTGGGCGAGATGGCGGTGAATTTGCCAGCGTTTGTCTTGTTCGGTCATGGTGGGTCGTGTCAGCGGGCTTTGCCCGACAATATTCTGTTTTTATGGTTGAAGGCTGTTTCAGACGGCCTTTTCGACAAAATTGCGGTAGGTTTCGGCAAATTCGTCGGCATGGCTTAAAAAGGGCGCGTGTGCGGCTTTGTCGATAAGGACCAGCTCGCTGTTACTCAAATGGCGGTGTAAATATTCGCCCATGCGCGGCGGTGTAATGGCGTCTTTCTGTCCAAACACCAGCAGTGACGGCGTCTGAATCAGCGGCAACAGCGGACGCGCATCGGCATGGTTGACCGCTTCAAGCGCGGCCTGCAGGGCGGAAGGCGTGCCGCAGCGCGCTAAATCGGGCAGCACCCGGTTTAAGATTTCGCCGGAATGGGGCGTGTGCAGCAGTTGTAGTTGTAGAAACTGCTTAATATGTTTGGCATAATCCTGCTGGAATGCGCCGACCATCTTGCCCAAGGCAGGTTGCGCCAAGCCTTCGGGATAATCCGTGTCGGCAGTCAATCGGGCAAAACTTGCCGTCAGGCAGAGCGATTGGATTTTGTCGGGATAAAGCGCGGTCAGATACAGAGCAACCAGTCCGCCCAGCGACCAGCCGAGAATGTGTGCCGGCGTGTCGATTTGTCCGGCGAAGGCTTCGGCAACGGCGGCAATATCAAACGGTTCGGTAAAAGGCGCATCGCCGTGTCCGGGCAAATCAAGCGCGCGGACATCCCAACCGGCAGGCAGGCGCGGTATCAAATCGTCGAATACATGGCGGTTCGCCGCCCAACCGTGTATCAGATAAACTTTTTTGGCGGAGTGTGGCATGAATGTTCTTTCTTGGTGGCGCAATTTGAAACGGCTCAATGCGCGACGTTGCGTATTATGCCACGATTCCGTTTCAGACGGCCTTTGTCGAGGCTGCGCAAACGATTTGACGGAATATTTTATCGACGCGGCACAAAACTGTCCTTTATGTTTCCGCCATGTCGCGGGCGGGGCAGTATGCGGCAGTTGTCAGAAAAAGCCGCCCGCATTTGATAGAATGTGGGCCTCGCTGTATTACGAACCGCCCGTCAGCAGCATGATACGCGAGCTGAAACACTTGGCCGATTTGGGCATGAGCCGTCCGTTGGCGGATTTGATGTGCCAAAACGCACCCGGCTGGCTGGCGACGGAACACTTCGATTTCGTCCTGCCCATGCCTTTGAGCAAAGAGCGGCGGCTCAAACGCGGATTCAACCAAAGCGAGGCGTTGACGGATATTTTGGCGAAACGCTACGGCTGGACGCTGCTGCCGCGCCACGCGGTTTTCAGACGGCATGGCGAGCCGCAAAGTACGCTGAAAAGCGACGAACGTCGGCGAAATATCAAGAATGCATTTAAAATCAAAGCCGAATTGCCGAAGGAGTGTAATATTCTGTTAATTGACGATGTCTTCACCACCGGCTCGACTTTGGACGAATTGGCGAAAACGCTGAAAAAATCAGGCGCAGGCCGAATTTGTTGTTGGTCTTTGGCGCGGCCGCCAATGAAAAAATAGCTTAAAGTTTTTGACACCCATGGAACATTTCGGCATTATGCCACTCTATAAGTGATTGATTTATATGTTTACCATAGTTTTGTACCAACCCGAAATCCCGCCCAATACGGGCAATATCATCCGTCTGTGCGCCAATACCGGTGCAGATTTGCACTTGGTCAAGCCGCTTGGGTTTCCGCTGGATTCGTCCAAAATGAAACGCGCGGGTTTGGATTATCACGAGTTTGCCAAACTGACGGTACATGAGAATTTCGAAGACTGCCTCAAGGCACTCGAAGGCCGCCGCATTTTCGCGCTGACCACCAAAGGCTCTACCCGCCCCGACGAAGTTTCCTTCCGCGAAGGCGACGTGTTGCTGTTTGGTCCCGAAACGCGCGGCCTGCCTGCCGAAATTCTCGACAGCCTGCCTGCCGGACAAAAAATCCGCCTGCCGATGATGCCCGGCAGCAGGAGCATGAATCTTTCCAATACCGTCGCCGTGATTCTGTTTGAAGCATGGCGGCAAAACGGTTTTGCCGGCGGCGTATAACAGGCCGTCTGAAACCGCTGCGTTATCAACTCAAGAACGGAACCCGTTTTGACTTTTACCAAAAAAACCCTCCTTTCCTTAGCCGCCGCCACCATCGGCGTCCTTTCCATCAATGCCGCCGTCGCCGACAGCGTGGTCCGAGTCGAAAAACTGCATCCTTCTGCCAACCGCAGTTACAAAGTTGCCGGCAAACGCTACACGCCGCTGACCCAAGTTTCCTCTTTCAGCCAAACCGGTAAAGCCTCATGGTACGGCAACCAATTCCACGGCCGTAAAACTTCCAGCGGCGAGCGTTACAATATGAACGCCCTCTCCGCCGCCCACAAAACCCTCCCTATTCCCAGCTACGCACGCGTGACCAATATGCAAAACGGCAAAAGCGTCATCGTCCGTGTCAACGACCGCGGCCCTTTCCACGGCAACCGCGTCATCGATGTTTCCCGCGCCGCCGCCCAACAATTAGGTTTCATCAACCAAGGCACGGCCAACGTCAAAGTTGAGCAAATCATCCCCGGCCAAACCGCCGCTCAAACCATTGTTTCCCCAAACAACAAAGAATTTTTTGTTGATTTGAAATCCTTCGGTACCCAACGCGAAGCGCAGGCTTATCTGAACCAAGCCGCACAAAGCCTGCCGTCAGACAGCAAAGTCATGCTGGAAAAACGCAACTACGAATACGTTGTCAAAATGGGTCCGTTCAGCAGTCAAGAACGTGCCGCCGAAGCAGGCGAACGCGCCCGTCATTTGAACCTGGCATCCGCCATCTGATTTCGTCCGCGTTAGCGCTGAAGTTTGATACAATACAAGGCCGTCTGAAACCCGATTGCAAGGTTTCAGACGGCCTTTTTTAATCACAGGGGAACACCATGATCAGCAGGCTCACAGGCAAATTGATTGAGAAAAATCCGCCGCAGGTCGTTATCGACGTCAACGGCGTCGGTTATGAAGCCGACGTTTCCATGCAGACTTTCTACAACCTGCCCCCCGTTGGCGAAACCGTCCATCTCTACACCCAGCTTGTCGTCCGCGAAGACGCGCATTTGCTGTTTGGTTTCGCCTCGGCCGAGGAACGCGCCACCTTCCGCCAACTGGTCAAAGTCAGCGGCATCGGTGCCAAAACCGCATTGGGCATTTTGTCGGCCATGAATGCCGACGAGCTGGCGCAAGCCATCGCCGAAGAAGACGTCAAACGCCTCTCCTCCGCCCCCGGCATCGGCAAGAAAACCGCCGAGCGCATGGTGTTGGAACTGCGCGGCAAACTCGTGTCCCATACCGTTTCAGACGGCCTTTTTGCCCCTGATGCCGTTGCCGACGAAAGCCAAGACATCATCAACACCCTGCTTGCCCTCGGCTACAACGAACGCGAAGCCAAAGCCGCCACCAAAGGCATTCCCAAAGGCACGGAAGTCGGCGAAGGTGTGCGTCTGGCCTTAAAAAACCTGCTCAAATAAGGCCGTCTGAAACATGAAAACTGCCGTCCTGAGTGCCGCCTTGCTTCTAAGCGCGTGCGTTTATACCGAGACTCCGTACGGGCGCACCGCCGTCTTAGACCTGCCCGTCCACGCGCAAACCACTGTCAACAAAACCGTGACCATCAACGCCCCGCCCGGGACGACCGTCATCTATCAAGACAGCGAACCCGTCCGCAATTACCCGGCCTATCCCGTTTATCCCCGCCGGGTTTATCGTTATCGATAAACAATGCTGACCGTTTGAAACCATATATTCAGACGGCCTGTTGAGAGACCAACCATGAAATACATCCTTCCCCTGCTTTTACTCCTGAGCGCCTGCACACCGGACGCCAAGACCACCACGGATGCCGCATCCGCCCCCAAAACACACGGCTTCGCACACCGCCTGACCGAAGGCGAAAAACTGCTGACCCAAGCCCTCATCAAACAAGACCTCGCCGCCTACTTCAAACACGAAACCGGCGGCGCATTTGCCGAACAAGCCCCCTTATTCTCGGCCCAGCAACTTGCCGAACAGAAAAACATCCCCCAAAACGATGCCATCGGCGTTTACGGCAAAATCATCAAAACCCAAGGCCGCACCGCCTGGCTGCAAACCGACAAGCAAACCCTCAAACTCGATTTGGCCGAGCCGCTGCAAGAAGCAGAAGGCGAAGTTACCCTTGTCTGCCAACATGAAAACACCGCCTTCCAAGACTGCCAAACAGAAGAAAACTTCGCCCGACGCTTTACCGAACAAATCTTCTCGGCGGTCGAGTCCGGACGCGTATCCGCCCAAACAGACGCACCGGCCGAAGAAATCATGGCCGGCCGCCTCATCCCGTTTTTAAGTGCCGCCAGCGACTTTACCGGCAACTTCAAAGCCTGCGCCACCACCATGACCGAATACTGCACCAGCCGCCTGGCACGCGAAATGCCCGAATCCGCAGTTCGCAAAAAAGCACAGGAATTGGGTTTGACCGAAATAGCATTTAAAAAGAAAAAATAAATATTTAGGCCGTCTGAACCCTATGGCGGCTGTGTTATAATCCGCACCTCATACAGGTCGGACAGACAGTCGCCGCGTATCGCGTAAGGCATACGGGGAGGAAAGTCCGGGCTCCACAGAGCAGAATGCCGGCTAACGGCCGGGCGCGGCAACGCGACGGAAAGTGGAACAGAAAGCAATACCGCCGATGATTGCCTTCGGGCAAAACAGGTAAGGGTGAAAAGGTGCGGTAAGAGCGCACCGTGCATTTGGTAACAAAGCGCAGCAGGCTAAACCCCATTCGGAGCAAGACCAAACAGAACGCGATGACGCTGCTCGCCGAGCGTTCGGGTAGGTTGCTTGAGCACACCAGCAATGATGTGCCTAGAGGAATGACTGTCCGCGACAGAACCCGGCTTACCGTCCGAGCTGTATGTCCCCATACCGCGGCAGGTTTTAAAAACCTGCCGCATTTTTATCGAAATAAAAAGGCCGTCTGAAACCAAGATTCAGGTTTCAGACGGCCTTTTTTAAAACCGCTGTTTATGGACGGTATTCCGGTTTCATGCCGTTGGGCAAAAGCTGCCATACATAGCCGGTGGTTTTCATTTTGCCGGCCACTTCGCCTGCCTCGTCGCCATAGCCCCAGAAATAATCCACACGGACCGCGCCTTTGATCGCGCTGCCGGTGTCTTGCGCCATAATCAGGCGGTTGAGGGCTTTTTTGGTGATCGGATGGGCAGTGGCGACAAATAACGGTGCGCCAAGCGTGATGTAGTGGCGGTCGATGGCACCGGCGTACTCGCCCATCAACGGCGTACCCAATGCGCCCACCGGGCCGGAATCGCCGCTGCCGGTCAGCTCGCGGAAGAAGACATAGCTTGGGTTTTGTCCCAAAACTTCGGCAAGGCGGCCGGGGTTTTGCTTCATATAGGCCTTGATGCCCTGCATACTGGTCTGACCCAGCGGCAGATAACCTTTGTCCGCCATATAGCGGCCGATGGAAACATACGGATGCTCGTTTTTATCGGCAAATCCGACGCGGATGTATTTGCCGGACGGTGTTTTCAGACGGCCTGAACCTTGAATGTGCATAAAGAAAAGTTCGACCGGATCATCTGCATAACCCAAAATCGGCGCTTTGCCGTTAAGCGCGCCGCCGTTGATTTGGCTGCGGGTGTAGTAAGGAACGAAACGGCTGCCTTCAAAACGGCCTTTCAGCGCAGTGCTGCGTGCTGTAATCGGGAATCTGGACAAGTCGGCCGTGTATGCGCCGCTGTTGTCGATGACGCCGCTGTTTGGGCCGGTTTGGCGGATGCGGACGGTGGCTTTGCTGCCCCTCAAGTTTGCAGCCAGCGGAACGGAAACAAAATCGTTCGGAATGCCGTAAATAGGGAAACGGGATTGGCTCGTGGATTTGTCGTCGCCGCGCAGGACCGGTTCGTAATAACCGGTAATGGTGCCGGCAGGATTGCCGCCGTTATCGACGCGCCATGCGGTGAAATAGCGCTCGAAAAAGTGCTTGGCTTGGAAATGGTGCACCGGTGTTTGCATGGCCTGGATACAAACGTCCTGCCAGCCTTGGCGGTTTTTAAGTTTTTCACAGCCTAAACGGAAAGATTGCAGGCTTTTGGTAAAGTGTTGGAGGTCCCAGTGCGGCAATTCGTTGTAGGAAACTACGGTGTAGTTTGCTCCTCCCCCGCTCACTGTCGTACCGACGGGATCGGGCGTACCGGTGGGGCGGTCAGGGCCTTTGATAACGCTGGTGTCGGTTTCGGGGAGGTTTTTAATGCTTTTGCTCGGACAGGCGGCAAGAATGGCCGCGGCAATGCTGACGAGCGTAATGCGGTACAAATGTTTTTTCATGAAATCAATAGCGTGTCGAAAGGCCGTCTGAAAGCGATTTTTCAGACGGCCTATGTTGGAAAGTGCTGATTTTAACACAAAAAAGCGATTTATCGGCGCGGCGGCAATTTGACGACAACCGTATCGGCCAGCATATCGTAGAGCGTGCGGCGGTCGCGTTTGACGGAAAAGAGCATGATGAAGTTGATGAAGGCTATAAGCAGAGAAATCAGGTTTCCACCCGTGTCACTTATTGCCAACGATACAATAGTTACCACAACACCAACAGCAAGCGCCCAAACAACTTCGCGGATTAAAACTGTTCCTTCAAAACCTGGATTATTCCCGTCACTTTTTAACACGCGGATGCCCATAATTTTTTTACCTAAAGACTGACCGTCCCGGCTCATGTAATACAGTTGGAAGATACCGAAAACCAAATAAACAGCCAAAGAAATAAAAAATGTTATGGCAAAATATTCAGGGGTATTAGAAAGAGAAGACTCCGAAACTAATTCTTTGCTTTCATCTAAAGTGAAAACTACCATCACAATGAATGGTAACCATATCAAAAAAGTAAACAGATTATTCAACAAATATGCCGCAACCCTCGCCCCCGGCGAAGCAATATGGACATCTACTATTTCTGTTTGGGGCAAATCCGACAAATTGATTTTGCTCATTTAATCTTCCTCTGTACCATTAATGAAATGCAATTTCATTGCCATCTTAACCTATTTTCCTATCATTCTAAAAATTTTCGATAAAAACCTTTACATTTTCCGCAGACGGCGTTAAAACGTTTGTTTTCCCCTTTTTTATAGTGGGTTAACAAAAATCTGAACAAAGCGGCAGGCGATGCCGTTCCGATTTTTGTTAATGCACTATAAACTTATCCGGATTTTCTTTGTAAGGAGTAACACATGAAAGTAGGTTTTGTCGGCTGGCGCGGTATGGTCGGCTCTGTTTTGATGCAGCGTATGAAAGAAGAAAACGACTTCGCCCATATTCCCGAAGCGTTTTTCTTTACCACTTCCAACGTCGGCGGTGCTGCCCCTGATTTCGGTCAGGCGGCCAAAACATTGTTGGATGCCAACGATGTTGCCGAATTGGCAAAAATGGACATCATCGTTACCTGTCAGGGCGGCGATTACACCAAATCCGTGTTCCAACCCCTGCGCGACAGCGGCTGGAACGGATACTGGGTTGACGCGGCTTCTTCCCTGCGCATGAAAGACGACGCGATTATCGTCCTCGACCCGGTCAACCGCAACGTCATCGACAACGGCCTCAAAAACGGCGTGAAAAACTACATCGGCGGCAACTGCACCGTTTCCCTGATGCTGATGGCTTTGGGCGGCCTGTTCCAAAACGATTTGGTCGAATGGGCAACCAGCATGACCTACCAAGCCGCTTCCGGCGCGGGTGCGAAAAACATGCGCGAACTCATCAGCGGTATGGGCGCGATTCACGCCCAAGTGGCAGACGAGCTTGCCGACCCTTCCAGCGCGATCCTCGACATCGACCGCAAAGTGTCCGATTTCCTGCGCAGCGAAGACTATCCGAAAGCCAACTTCGGCGTACCGCTCGCCGGCAGCCTGATTCCTTGGATTGACGTGGATTTGGGTAATGGCCAGTCCAAAGAAGAATGGAAGGGCGGCGTGGAAACCAACAAAATCCTCGGCCGCAGCGACAATCCGACCGTAATCGACGGCTTGTGCGTGCGCATCGGTTCTATGCGCTGCCACAGCCAAGCCATTACCCTGAAGCTGAAAAAAGACCTGCCTGTTTCTGAAATCGAAGCGATTTTGGCAGGCGCGAACGACTGGGTGAAAGTCATCCCCAACGAAAAAGAAGCCAGCATCCACGAGCTGACGCCCGCCAAAGTAACCGGCACGCTGTCTGTTCCCGTCGGCCGTATCCGCAAACTGGAAATGGGCGGCGAATACATCAGCGCGTTCACTGTCGGCGACCAACTCTTGTGGGGCGCTGCCGAACCGTTGCGCCGCGTATTGCGCATTATCTTGGGCAGCCTGTAATTGAGGTTGGCATGAAAAAAGCAACGGTTTGAGCCGTTGCTTTTTTGGATAATAACAAGGCCGTCTGAACCTTTCAGACGGCCTTTTTCCTATTCTTTCTTACCGGCCAAACCGATTTCTTTGGTGGAATCGCCAACTTTGATTTGCGCCTTACCGGCAATTTCCTCAGCCTGCGGGCCGAAGAGTTTCAAATCGTAACGGCCGTTTTCGACACCGTTCAAACTGGTTTTACCGCTGATGGCGGCTTTGCCGTTGTTATTGGCAATGCCTGCGGCAAGCAGGTCGACATTATTGTGGGAAGCCATGCTGCTGATTTTGCCGTAACCTTGTTTTTTATCGAAATCGACGGTGTATTTCAGACGGCCGCTGCGGTCGTCGCCGTTAAACGCGATACCCGAATACTGATAGCTGCCTTGTTTGGGCAAATTGCGATACGCAGTTTCATCGCCTTGGACTTCGCCGACGGTGAATGTGTATGTATCGAGGTTTTGCAGCTTGCCTGCGTCATCGGCTTTTTGTTTGGCGTAACGCGCGGCAACAGTGGAATAATTTTGTTTATACACTTGAAAGTCGCCCGTTTCCAAAGTGATGACTTGGCCGTTTACCTTGATTTTTTGGGCGTAGTCGTAAGAGGATACTTTATCGGTTTTCAAAAAGCCGGTATCGAGTTTGTCACCTTTTTGCAGGGTTTGCGTTTTACCGTTGGCTGTCAGGTCCAACGTACCGTTTTCAGGGACGGATTCGTTCAATTCAACGGACAACACGCCTTTCGGATGCGGATTGAGCGGCTCGGTAACGGCATTTGACAAGCCGCTTGTTGCGCCGCCGCAGGCAGCCAACATCAAAGACAGGGAAGCCGTCAAAGCAGAAATACGGAGGGTTCTCATCATTTTTTTCCTTTCCTTTTTTATTTGGTATGATATTTATCATATACCTAAAAAAATGAACAATAAATGATTTTTGTCAAAATTAAGTATTTTGAATATTGATTTTATAAATATTGAAACATTTTTAAAATATCGGGTATTCAGTCTATTCAAAGTCCCTTCCGCTATAATCATTTTATTTTACAAACGGATTTCATCATGCCGAAAATCACCCTTATCGCCGCCTACGCCGCCCGCCGCTGTATCGGCATCAACAACACCATGCCTTGGCATTTGCCCGAGGATTTTGCCTTTTTCAAATCCTACACCACCGGCAAACCCGTCATTATGGGCCGCAAAACATGGGAATCGCTGCCGCGCAAACCTCTACCCGGCCGTCAAAATATCGTCATCACCCGCCAAGCTTATCAGGCCGAAGGCGCGCAAACGGCGGCTTCTTTGGAAGATGCACTGGCTTTGTGTCAGGGGGTTGAAGAAGTCATCATCATGGGCGGCGCGCAAATTTATGCACAAGCCCTGCCGATTGCCACCGATTTGCGCTTGACCGAAGTCGGTTTGGATGTGGACGGCGATGCGTTTTTTCCTGAGTTTTCCACAGAAACATGGCAAGAAGCCTCTCGGGAAAATCATGTTTCCGCCAAAGGCATCGAATACGCGTTTGTGCATTATGTGAAGGCATAATCCGACAACGCAAAGGCCGTCTGAAACCCTGTTTTCAGGTTTCAGACGGCCTTTTTTTATCTCGTTTGTTTACGGCATACCGTTTAAGCCGTTTTGTTTTTCAAAGGCAGTTTGATATGCGGTTTGGCCGGCTTGGGTGCTTCTTTCAGTCCAAGCTCGATTTGCTGCTCTTCGCTCAACAAATTGCTCCAGTCGCCTTTTTTATACCAGTCGCGGCCGTCCAATTCGATGGGATGTTGGATGCGCTCGCAACCGTTGCCGCATTGCAAATCGTCTTCTTTGCAGTATTTGTCGCAACCCCAGCAGATACGCTCGGGATTTTTCGGGAAAATGGGAAATTTCTTGGCCATGATGTTCTTCTTTTGTTTGTGTGCGGTATGGACAGAATTATAAGTGATTTGAATGGGGCTGGCGGCGGGTTTATCGTGTTTTACGCTGATTTTTTAAGATGTGTTAACCTTTCAGACGGCCTATACTGTAAAAACTATCCCTATGCGGTACAACAAAAGGACCCAATATGAACATATGCCGTCTGAAGCCTGAATTTGTCGAGCCTTTAGCCCTCGCGCTGTTTGAGGAATGGCACGATTTTGCGCCGTGGTCGTCTCTGGACAAAATCCGTGCGTATTACGCGCAGTGCCTTAATGGGGATAACTTGCCGCTGGCGTTTGCGGCTGTGGATAAGGAAGGGCGGCTGATGGGTTCGGCGGCATTGAAGCGGTTTGATATGGCGTGTTTTCCCGAATACGAATATTGGCTGGGCGATGTGTTCGTTTTGCCGCAATTTCGCGGTTTGGGCGTAGGCAGGCAGCTGGTTTCGTTTTGTCTGGATAAAGCACACGAACTGGGTTTGCCGCATCTGTTTCTCTATACGCCGGATGTGCAGGCCGTGTATGAAAAGTTCGGCTGGAAAGAAATCACGCAGACTTGGCACAACGGGGAAACCGTATCCGTCATGAAATTGGATTTATAGCTTGAAAAGAATAAAAGGCCGTCTGAACATTTGGTTTCAGACGGCCTTTGCCTTTGAATTATCCACAACTACCCTATCCGTTTAAACGGCGGCAGACAGGCCAATAATTGTTGGCCGTAGCGTTGCGTTTTGACGCGGTTGTCGAGGATGGTCACGCGGCCGTAATCCTGTTCGGTACGGATAAGGCGGCCGACGGCTTGGATCAGTTTGATGCTGGCTTCAGGCACCGTAATTTCGATAAAGGGATTGCCGCCGCGTTGTTCAATCCAGCGGTTTTGCGTTTTCTCGATGGGGTTGTCCGGCATGGCAAACGGTAGCTTGGCGATAATGACTTGCACGCAGGCCGTGCCGGGCAGGTCGAGGCCTTCGGCAAAACTGTCAAGGCCGAAAATAATGCTGGCTTTACCTTCGGCAATGGCTTGATGGTGCCTTTGTAAAAGAACGGCCTTGGGCAACTCGCCCTGCACAAGCAGAAGTGGCAAGTATTCGTCAGGCAGGCGCAAGGCGACGTCCTGCATTTGCTTGCGCGAGGAAAACAACACCAGCGTGCCGATGGCTTCAACCGGCGAAACCAGCTTCGGCAACCATTCGACAATGGCGGCCGTATGCGCATCAGGGTCTTTCGGGCTGGCATGAACCGGCGGAATATACAGCTCACCTTGCGCATCGAAATTAAACGGGCTTTCCAAAGCAAGCGTGGTGGTTTCGGGCAGCCATAATAGGCCGGTTTGGCGCAAAATCAGGTTGAAGCTGCCGAGCGATTGCAGGGTAGCCGAAGTCAGCACCGCACCTGCCGCGCGCCGCCACAGATTGTTGGCAAGGTGGGATGCGCTGCTGATGGGGCTGGCGTTGAAAATATAGTCGTTTTTGTCGTCGGCACGGCGGGTTATCCATTTCGCCAACGGCTCTTCGCCCTCGATGGGAACGGTGGAGAGTAAATCCCAAACCGCACTGATTTGTTCGATACGGGCGATAAAAAGGCCGAACTCGCTGGTCAGGCGGTCGAGGAGCGCGCCGTCCTGTTCTTTTTCGCGGCGTGCGTCGGAAAGCGCATCGTTCAGGCCGATAACGTGTTTGAGCAGGCTGCGCGCAGCAATGGCCGTATTGGAAACCGTGGTTTCAAGGCCTTCGGGGATTTTGCCGTCTTCCCACAGCCAAGTCGGTTCGTTGTGTTTCCGCCTGTCATTTTCAGACGACCCCAGACTTAAAGACGGCTCTTCCACCAAATGGAACTGCCATTCGTGCAGGCTGTCGAGCAAGGATGTGGCAGCTTCGTCGGCAAGGTTGGCAAGTTCGGCTTTATCGGTCAGCGCGGCAATTTTGCCGGTAAGCTGCGGCAGTTTTTCCAGCGTCCAAACGGCAATATTCCATGAATGTTCGGCGGCAAAACGGCTGAGGGCTTTTTTGGGCAGGTGGTGCGCTTCGTCTATGCAATAAAAACTGTTTTCGGGCGCAGGCAGAATCACACCGCCGCCCATGCTGATGTCGGCAAGCAGAAGATCGTGGTTGGCAACGACGACATCGACGGTTTCCAAAACATCGCGCGCCAGGTAAAACGGGCATTCCGGACGGTTGGGACAGGCGGATTTCAGGCAGCCGTGGCGGTCGTTGGTCACTTTGAGCCAAATCGCGTCATCGATTTTTTCCGGCCAAGTGTCGCGGTCGCCATTAAAGCGGCGGGCGGAAAATTCATCGGCAATGTCGCGCAGCAGGTTCAATTCTTCCGGCTTGGGTTTGCTGTCCCACAACACTTCCGGCGCTTCAAAACCAAGCAGGTTTTGCTGGGCATTGTTTTGCGTCAGTTGATAGAGTTTGTAGGGGCAAAGATAACGGCCGCGCCCCTTGGCAAGCGCAAAGGTCAGCTCCAAACCGCTTTTTTCGACCAGAAACGGCAAATCGCGGTCGACCAACTGCTCCTGCAAGGCCACCGTCGCGCTGCTGACAATCAGCCGTTTGCCGCGCGTTTGCGCCATGATTCCACCGGCCAAAAGATAGGCCAACGATTTACCCACGCCGGTCGGCCCTTCGATCACGGCAATGCTCTCGCCCTCGCGTTTGGGCGCTTCTTCGCCTTCTTCACGCGTCAACGTCCGCGAAAAAGCGTTGGCAATCGCCGCAATCATTTCCCGCTGCGAAGCGCGCGGACGGAAACCGGGCAGGTTTTTGCCGATGTTTTGGTAATGGTCGCGGATGGCGTTTTTTTCTAAATCGGTGAGCATTGAGGCCGTCTGAATGGGTTTGCAAGAATAGCGTATTTTAGCATTTTTACCTTCATGAAGCCCTTGTAAAGTCTTACTCTATTTTAGGGTTTGGCATTTTGATGGCGATGGCCGAACCGAAAAACCATAATCGGTTTTGATCAAGCAAAAGGCCATCTGAAACTTTAGCCGCACTGATGCAGAGGCACCCACAATTTTTGCTTTTCGGATTTGTTTTTCTCGTAGCGGTTCCACGCTTTTTCATGAAAATAAAAGACGACGGTATTGACGATGGGTTCGACCAAAGCCACCGCACTGGAAACACCGATACTGCCGGTCAGAATATAGGCGACACTAAATGCGACGCTGAAATGCAAAATAGCAAATGTAATGGTTTTAATCATTAGGTTTTGTGCGGGCTACGGCTTGTTTCAATTATTAAACTGGAATCATTCTGCTAAAGCAATCATATAGATTTTTACCAATTAAATAGATATTTTGGAATTTTACTTCTTCAGGCATTTGTACACCAAATTCATCAAAATAATCTTCTTCATCCCATTCATTTTCATGATCCCAATAGAAAATTTGCCCAATTCTTTCTCCTTGAGTACATAGACAAATCAAATCACCAAATTCATTACTTGATATTGGTAGAAAATTATCTGGTATTCTATTTTTGTATTTTTCAAGCCTTTCACTAATTTGGGAGTTTTTTTGGTAGTTTATATTTTCACCATAAAAAAAACCTAAATCACCACCACTCCATTCGATATTACCACCTACAGGAATATCGTCATCAGGATAACAATATTCAGGCAAATCACTATATGGGGTTAACTTAAATTCTTTTATAAATCCTGTCTCTCCACCAAATAATTCAAGATAATCCAAATAATCTGAAAATTCTTCTTTAGTAATATCTAAAAATTTGGACATTAATTTTCTAGATGTAGGAATCAGTGGTTCAAATGTAAACCTTTGAACTCCACCCATTTTCTCAACTAAACTCTTAATTTTCATTTTCATTACTCCTTTCAGTTATAATTTGTCAAATAATCAACATTTCTCCTTAGGTTGTTTATTACGCATAGTACATGTATGTATTCCACATATACGTTACATTAAAACTGAAAATTTCATGTAGACTAAGAATTGCTTAAATCAGGGAGGATAATAGGTTTGTAACTAAGTACTTTATCAGCTATTTCCTCGGAGCTCATGTTTGTCCAATATATATAATCTGATATATTTGGATCTGTGACCAAATTTTCTAATTTTTCAAGAAATACATCTTCATCCTCTTCTGAACCTTCAAAATTTCTTAACTGATCAATCAATTTGATTAAATATAATCTATCTAACATAATGCTATCCTCTTCCAAAATGGTATTTCGGGTCTAGTATCTCTTTATGGAATTTTGGTGTAACAATCAGCTTATTTTCCTGATACATTGATGTTTTAATCACTATATAATAATTATTATCAACTAACGCGTATATTTTAAATCCTTTATCCTTATTTAGATTTTATAAATCGATATTTTATTTTTGATAGGAATTTTATGAATTCGCTCCAAATTGTCGTCCTCGACCGCGATACCCTCGTCAACCGTCCGTTTGAATTTGATTTTCCACACACATTAAGCAGCTACGGCACAACCGAAGCGCACGAAACGCTGGCGCGTATCCGCGGCGCGGACATTGTGATTACCAACAAAGTCGTGATTTCCGCCGAAGCATTTGCCGAAAATCCACAACTCAAGCTGGTTGCCGTTACCGCGACAGGCGTCAACAATGTGGATGTTGAGGCCGCCAAACAAAACGGCACGGCCGTGTGCAATATCCGCGCTTACGGTAATGAATCCGTGGCGGAACACGCGTTTATGATGATGATTACCCTGATGCGCAACCTGCCTGCCTATCAGCGCGACGTTGCGGCAGGCTTGTGGGAAAACTCGCCGTTTTTCTGCCACCTCGGCGCACCGATGCGTGATTTAAACGGCAAAACGCTGGCGATTTTCGGTCGCGGCAATATCGGTAAAACGCTGGCAACTTATGCACAGGCTTTCAAAATGAATGTCGTGTTCGCCGAACATAAAAATGCCCAAAGCGTCCGCGACGGCTATGTTTCCTTTGACGAAGCCATCCGCTCCGCCGATGTCGTGTCGCTTAATTGCCCGCTCACGCCGCAAACGGCCAACATGATAGGCGAAGCCGAATTGCAGCAAATGAAACCCGGCGCCATCCTCATCAACTGCGGGCGCGGCGGCCTGGTTGATGAAGCCGCTTTGGTTGCGGCGTTGAAATACGGCCAAATCGGCGGGGCAGGTTTTGACGTGTTGACACAAGAGCCACCACGCGACGGCAATCCTCTGCTGAAAGCCCGACTGCCCAACCTCATCGTCACGCCACACATTGCATGGGCAAGCCAAGAGGCTGCCAACCGCCTGTTTGACATCCTTTTGGACAACATCAACCGCTTCGTGGTCGGCAATCCGCAAAATCTGGTTTAATCTATGGAAAACCTGTTGATAAGGTTGTGAACAATTTTAAAGGCCGTCTGAAATATTCAGATGGCCTTTATTAATCTTTATTTATTTCATAAAGTTATCTATCAAATACTTTAAATCGTTTCATTCTTCATTGTGGATAACCCTATAAAAAGGCCGTCTGAAATACTCAGACGGCCTTTTGTTTGCCTGGGCAAATTAGATATCGTATGTGGTTGAAGCGGTATCGCCGCCCTTACCTGTCCAGTTGGTATGGAAGAACTCGCCGCGCGGTTTGTCGGTACGCTCGTAGGTGTGCGCGCCGAAGTAGTCGCGTTGCGCTTGCAGCAGGTTGGCAGGCAAACGCTCAGAAGTGTAGCCGTCAAGGAAGGTAATGGCAGAAGCCATGCAAGGCATCGGAATACCGCACTCGATCGCTTTGGCCACCACTTTACGCCATGCAGGCAGACAGGTTTCCAATACGCCTTTGAAATAAGGATCGGAACCCAAGAAGACCAAATCGGGATTGGCTTCGTATGCGTCGCGGATGTTGCCCAAGAAGGCGCTGCGGATAATGCAGCCTTCGCGCCACAAGAGGGCGGTGTTGCCGTAATTCAATGCCCAATCGTTGTTTTCACTGGCTTCACGGATGAGCATGAAGCCTTGTGCGTAGGAAATGATTTTGGATGCCAACAGGGCTTGGCGCAACGCATCCACCCATGCGGCTTTGTCGCCTTCAATCGGGGTAATGGTTTTGCCAAACAGGCTGTTTGCTTGGACGCGTTGGTCTTTAAACGCGGATACGCAACGTGCAAACACGGCTTCGGAAATCAGTGTCAGCGGAATACCCAAATCGAGGGCGTTGATGCCGGTCCATTTGCCCGTGCCTTTTTGACCGGCAGTATCAAGGATTTTTTCGACCAAAGGTTCGCCGTTTTCATCTTTGTAGCCCAAAATCGCGGCGGTGATTTCAATCAGGTAGGAATCCAGCTCGGTTTTGTTCCACTCGTTGAAGATTTGGTGCATTTCGTCATAAGACAGGCCCAAGCCGTCTTTCATGAATTGGTAGGCTTCGCAAATCAACTGCATATCGCCGTATTCGATGCCGTTGTGCACCATTTTGACGAAATGGCCCGCGCCGTCGCGGCCGACCCAGTCGCAGCAAGGCTCGCCTTGAGGCGTTTTGGCGGAGATGGCTTGGAAAATCGGCTTAACGGCAGGCCATGCGGCTTCGTCGCCACCGGGCATGATGGACGGGCCGTGACGCGCGCCTTCTTCGCCACCGGAAACGCCCGCGCCGATAAAGCGGATGCCTTTTGCCGCCAGCTTGTGCGTGCGGCGGGTGGAATCGGGATAATTGGCATTGCCGCCGTCAATAATAATGTCGCCTTCGTCCAAAAGCGGGACAAGTTGCTCGATAAAATCGTCCACGACAGAACCGGCGCGAACCATCATCATGATTTTGCGCGGTTTTTCTAATTTATCAACTAGATCTTGCAGTGAATATGCACCAATAATATTGGTATTTTTGGCTGCACCGTTTAAAAAATCATCTACTTTGCTGGTCGTACGGTTGTATGCGACAACTTTAAAGCCGTTGTCGTTCATGTTGAGAATCAGGTTTTGCCCCATTACGGCAAGGCCGATTACGCCAATGTCGCCTTTCATTTCGTGAAACTCCGTTATTGATTAATTTTATCAAGCGTAACTCTAGCTGATTTACACGTTTTTAACAATCCTTAACTTTTTAATTTTTTGAAAAGATGCCTTTACGTTTCAGACGGCCTTTGCCTTTGGGAAAACAAACTATAAATAAGATTTTAAATAATAAATAGAAGATGATATTGAGTGTTGCCACACCTTGTTGATAACTTTGATTAAAACAAATTTTCAAATACTTAGCTGATATTTTTTGATGAGGATAAAGTATGGCCGGTCTTGTTTGCATATGTGGATAAAATTTTTCTGCTGCTTCATTCTGTGGATAAATTTTCGCCTGTGCACAATCCTAGCTTTTTTATACTTCTCCAATCGGAACTGATTGAGTAGGGAAATAGTCAAATGGTTTTTTATTTCTGAATATTTTCATATTCCCTCTTGTTCAAGTTGGGAAAAGGCCGTCTGAAAATATTTAAATTAATGGAGTGAATATGAAATTTTCCTTTGGTATTAAATTATTACCTGTTTTGGTCTTAGCTGCTTGTGCGCAACAGCCGGTTCAAAAGCCTCAAGTTACCCTGCCCTCCGTATCTGTGGATAACCATGCGCCGGAACAAGGAACGGGGCTGACCGAGCAGAAATTGATCCGCGCCAAGCATTATATGGCAGCGTCTGCCAATCCGTTGGCAACCGAGGCAGGATACGAGGTTTTGAAACGCGGCGGCAGCACGATAGATGCGATGATCGCTATGCAGACGACCTTGGGACTGACCGAGCCGCAGTCTTCCGGTTTGGGTGGCGGCGCGTTTTTGGTGTATTGGGACAATAAGGCGAAAAAGCTGACGACGTTTGATGCCCGCGAAACGGCGCCGAAAGCGGCAACGCCGGCGCTTTTCTTGGATGAAAACGGCAAGCCGATGGGCTTTATGAACGCAGTGGTCGGCGGCCGTTCGGTCGGCGTGCCGGGGATTCCGAAGCTGCTGGAAGATGTCCACAAGCGTTACGGCAAATTGCCTTGGGCAAGTCTGTTTGACAAACCGATTGCTTTGGCGGAACAAGGCTTTACCGTTTCACCACGCATGGCGAAATCCATCGAGCAGAATCTGGAGCCTTTGAAACGTTATCCGCAAACCGCCGCGTATTTCCTGCCCGACGGCAAGCCTTTGGCAGCGGGAACAGTGTTGAAAAACCCTGAATTTGCCCGCTCCGTACGCCTGTTGGCGGAAAAAGGCAGCGCGCCGTTTTATCAGGGGGCGCAGGCGCAGAATATTGTCCGTGCCGTTACCGATGCTGTGGATAATCCCGGCAAAATCAGCATGGCGGATTTGAAAAACTACCGCGTTATCGAGCGCGAACCGGTTTGTGCGCCGTATCGTGAATACGAAGTCTGCGGCATGGGCGCGCCAAGTTCGGGTGCGATTGCTTTGGGCGAGATTTTGGGCGTATTGCAGAATCAGGATATGAAGGCGTTGGGCGCGGAAAATATCCACAGTTGGCGCTGGATAGGCGATGCGTCGCGGATTGCGTTTGCCGACCGCGATTATTATGTCGGCGATCCCGCGTTTGTCAACGTCCCGGCCCTCGCCCTGATTTCTCAGGCTTACCTGAAACCGCGCGCCGAAGAAATCCGCAAAGCTGACAAGGCATTGGAAAATATTCAGGCGGGCAAGTTCGGCAAGGCATACGCGCAGGGTATGGCGGTCGAGCTGCCATCCACCAGCCATTTGGTGGTTGTGGATAAAGACGGCAACGTCGTATCGATGACGACTTCGATTGAAAACGCATTCGGTTCGGGACTGATGGCAAACGGCTATCTGCTCAACAATGAATTGACCGATTTCGCTTTCAACCCTGTCGGCGCAGACGGTAAAACGGTGGCAAACAGCGTGGCGGGCGGCAAGCGGCCGCGTTCTTCGATGGCGCCGACCATTGTGATGAAAGGCGGCAAGCCTTATCTGGCGGTCGGTTCGCCCGGCGGCAGCCGCATTATCGGCTTCGTCGCCAAAACGCTGGTGGCGCATATCGATTGGGGCATGGACATTCAGGCGGCAATCTCCCTGCCGAATATGCTCAATCGCGGCAGCCAGTATGAAATTGAGGAAAAAACCGCTGCGGCGGACAAAGCGGCAGCGTTGGAAAAACTGGGCTACAAAGTCCAAATCCGCGATTTGAATTCCGGCGTACAAGGCATTGTGATCGGCAAAGACGGTTTGCTCGGCGGTGCCGACCCGCGCCGTGAAGGCAAGGTTATGGGCGATTGATATTGTTGGTTTGACATGAAAAAGGCCGTCTGAACTTGGTTTCAGACGGCCTTCTCATTGGACTGCTTTATCTATTTTTTATCAGGCTGCCGGCAGCTCGTGAAAAGCGGTGGGCAATTCTTCGTCATCGGCAAACTCAACCCATTCGTAAGCCGTTTCATCTGCCAAAACGGCACGCAAGAGTGCATTATTGATGGCATGACCTGATTTGTAACCTTCAAATGCGCTAATAATCGGATGGCCGACAATGTACAAATCGCCAATCGCATCCAGGATTTTATGGCGGACAAATTCATCGGGATAGCGCAAACCTTCCGGATTCAAAACGTCCATATCGTCAATCACGATGGCGTTGTTTAAATTGCCGCCCAGTCCGAGATTATGGGCGCGCATCATTTCCACTTCGTGCATAAAGCCGAAGGTACGGGCGCGGGCAATTTCATCGATATAGGATTTTCCTGCAAAATCAATCTCAAAAGTAGGTGCGCTGCGATTGAATACAGGATGGTCGAATTCGATGGTTAAAGTAACTTTAAAGCCGTCGTAAGGCGTAAAGCGCACCCATTTGCCGGTTTCTTTGATTTCAATGGGTTTGAGGATTTTTAAAAAACGTTTTTGGGCTTTTTGATCGACAACGCCCGCATCTTGCAAAAGATAAATAAACGGCAGGCTGGAGCCGTCCATAATCGGAATTTCAGGCGCGTTCAATTCAATCAAGGCATTGTCGATGCCGTAGGCAGACAGAGCCGACATAATGTGTTCAATCGTACCGATGCGCACGCCCTTATCGGTAACAATGGTTGAAGAGAGGCGGGTATCGTTGATCAAATAAGGATTCAATTGGATGACTTCGCCCATTTCCCCGCTCAAATCAGTACGGCGGAACGAAATACCGCTGTTTTCTTCGGCAGGATGCAAAGTCAGAGCGACCCTTTCGCCCGAATGCAGGCCAACGCCGGTAACGCTTACTGATTTGGCTAAAGTCCGTTGCAGCATAATTGCTTCCTTTTAAAAAGTCTGATGGACAAATGATACGTTAAAAAGGAAAAAACAAGCCATCATTTTTAATAGTATTTGCCAATATGGATGTTTTGCAGGGATGAACTTCACGTTTTGAATTATCCACAAATGTGTGTGAAATTGAAGTGGGTAATTTGGTTTTTATCCACAGATAAATAGGGAAACTAAGATTCTATCCCTTTTTATTCCGACATTCAGTTAGGATTTGCCTCAAAGATAAAAAGTGATTATTGGATTGGTTTTAAAGAAAAATCTTCTGTTATCCACAAAGGATTAGGACCATCATCAAAATCATCGTTTTAAAAATTTAAATACTATGATTTGAAGAAAAAACTGAGTTATCAGCACAAAAACGGCAAAATACAGAAAAATAGAACTAAATTTATGAAAATCATAAGCTTACAAAAAAATTAAGATAAAAAAATGAAATTTATGAAATAAAATACCAAAAAATAGGACTATTTAGACAAATCCGATATTTTCCTACAATCAAGAATTTCACGTTTTGTTTATTTAAATCAAACATTTTAAAAGTAATTACATGTAATTCTAGAAAGTAATTTTATTTCAGGATACAATGGCCTCACTGAGAAATTTTTCCCATTCCATCTAATAGGAGTAGCAAAATGAGTATTAAAGTAGCGATTAATGGTTTTGGCCGTATCGGTCGTCTGGCATTGCGTCAAATTGAAAAAGCCCAAGGTATCGAAGTCGTTGCTGTTAACGACTTGACTCCTGCAGACATGCTGTTGCACCTCTTCAAATACGACAGTACCCAAGGCCGCTTTGAAGGCTCTGCCGAATTGAAAGACGACGCTATTGTTGTTAACGGCAAAGAAATCAAAGTATTTGCCAATCCTAATCCTGAAGAATTGCCTTGGGGCGAGCTGGGTGTGGACGTCGTCCTCGAATGTACCGGTTTCTTTACCAATAAAACCAAAGCGGAAGCCCATATCCGTGCCGGTGCGCGCAAAGTTGTGATTTCGGCTCCCGGCGGCAATGATGTGAAAACTGTCGTATACGGCGTAAACCAAGATATTTTGGACGGCAGCGAAACCGTCATCTCTGCCGCTTCTTGTACGACTAACTGCCTGGCTCCTATGGCTGCGGTATTGCAAAAAGAATTCGGTATTGTCGAAGGCTTGATGACCACCATCCACGCCTATACCGGCGACCAAAACACCCTTGACGCGCCACACCGCAAAGGCGACTTCCGCCGCGCCCGTGCCGCTGCCTTGAATATCGTACCGAACAGCACCGGTGCCGCTAAAGCCATCGGCTTGGTTATCCCTGAATTGAACGGTAAACTTGATGGTTCTGCCCAACGTGTTCCCGTTGCTACCGGCTCTTTGACCGAACTGGTTTCTGTTCTTGAGCGTCCTGTGACCAAAGAAGAAATCAATGCCGCGATGAAAGCTGCGGCCAGCGAGTCTTACGGTTACACTGAAGATCAAATTGTTTCTTCCGACGTCATCGGTATTGAATACGGCTCACTCTTCGATGCTACTCAAACCCGCGTGATGACCGTAGGCGACAAACAATTGGTGAAAACCGTTGCTTGGTACGACAATGAAATGTCTTACACTTGCCAATTGGTTCGTACCTTGGAATTCTTTGCCAGCAAAATCTAAAGGATAACAGGCTGAATCAATCAGTCTGTGGATAACTCAAAGGCCGTCTGAACATTTCAGACGGCCTTTTGTTTGTAGAAAGATTCAATTTGTAATCAGATTGTGGATAGTTTAATCACTGTGGCACATTTGTTTTCTATCCTAAACTGCACTTCATAATCCGCAATATTCATTACATAAATCCGTTCGGGAATATCTTGGTAAGCAGGACGGGGATCTTGGGCAATGCTTTGTTCAATAAGATGTTTTTCTTCTGTGGATAAATGTTCCGCAAGCGTACTTTTTGCCCAGACTACGCTCAATTCTTTAGGTTTGCCGCTGACAAAGCCCGATGATGCGTCTGGTTTGGATTCGACAAACGGGATGTAGGGTTTGATATCCACTACCGGAGTACCGTCCAACAGGTCTGCGCCGCTGCAATAAATGCGGACAGGTTTGCCTGTTTCGATGCGTTCGAGTTTCAGCAGGGATAAACCGAGATGATTGGGGCGGTGTGGGCTGCGCGTGGCAAATACGCCCATTTTTTGTTTGCCTCCGAGCCGTGGCGGACGCACCATTTGCGCCCAACCTTCATCCAATACGCCGTGGAAAATAAAACTTATCCACACATAGTCGAAATCTTCCAAGCCCCGAACGCTGTCTGCGGTAAATTCAGGAGTGAGTTCAATGCAAATTTCTGCTGCAGGAACCAAGCCGGGTTGGCGGGCAATACCGAATTTTTGCTTGTAGGGGGAATGAACGGTTGCAATAGGCGTAATCGAATAGGACATAATTTGTGGATAAATATTCTGTACAAACTGTCATCATATCACAGATGTTTTCCCACATTTTGCAGTCGTAATTTGTTATAATACAAAGCATTTATTCCAAATGTCCGAACATGGGCAATAAATGCAAAATTTAAATTATTTAAAATAAAATCAATAGGTTATATTAATCCATGATTGTTTCTATCGATGTAGATGCACAAAAAACGTTTACGCCTTTGTGCCCGAAAGAATTGCCTGTTGTCGAAGGTCATCTGATTGCGGATGAACTCAATGCCCAAGCTGCATTGGCGGATTTGCGCGTGATGACGAAAGATGCGCATCATGCCGCGGCAAAATGGCTTGTGGATAATCCTGTTGATATGTTGAAGCCGACAGGTTTACCCGATGCGGATTTGACTTGGGTGGCGCATGCGATGGTTGGAACATATGGCTATGAATTGTTGGATGGCCTGCCTTCAGCCAAAGAATACGATTATTGCGTTTGGAAAGGCGTTGATCCTGAATTGCATCCTTACGGCGCATGTTTTCACGATATTGAAGAAAAACTCAGTACAGGTTTGATCGAATGGTTGCGCTGTCAAAATGCAGATACAGTTATTGTCGGCGGCTTGGCAACGGATTATTGTGTGAAGACAACGGTTTTACAGTTGCTTAAAGGCGGGGCTTGGAAAGTCATCGTCAATCAGGCGGCTTGTCGCGGCATTACTCCGGAAACGGTTGAATTCGCATGGCAGGAAATGCGTTCCGCCGGGGCTATTATTTTAGAAAACGCCGAAGAAATAAAAAAATACATTAATAATCAATAAAATATATTTTAAATCCTATTGTTTCACGTGAAACATCTTTCAAAATATGAAGATTTTACTTGTCCGCTTGTCCAGTATGGGCGATTTAATTCATACGTTGCCTGCAGTTGAAGATTTGGCGCGACAATGTCCTGAGGTAGAGCTCTATTGGCTGTGTGAGGCAGGGTTTGCAGATATTGCCCGCTTACATCCTTTTGTCAAAAAAGTTCATGTAATGAAATGGCGGCAATGGCGCAAGCACCTTTTTCAGGCTGAAACGTGGCGTGAAATAGGCCGTCTGAAAACGGATTTACAGGCTGAATCTTTTGATTTTGTTTTAGATAGTCAAGGACTGATTAAAAGCGCATGTTTTGCCAAAATGGCGAAATCCCCTATTTACGGTTTGGATAAACACAGCGCGCGTGAAAGTTTGGCTGCTCTTGCGTACAGCAAAACGTTTGCCGTGCCAAAAGGTAAAAATGCGGTCTGGCGAAACCGTGAATTATTCGCCCAAGTTTTTGGTTATACAATGCCTGAAACGCAGGTGTTTGGTTTGTCGGTTCCTGAATCAGGCCG
The DNA here is from genome assembly GCF_051956595.1 of Neisseria sp. P0024.S006. Classification (NCBI taxonomy): domain Bacteria; kingdom Pseudomonadati; phylum Pseudomonadota; class Betaproteobacteria; order Neisseriales; family Neisseriaceae; genus Neisseria; species Neisseria sp. P0024.S006. Next base: position 405,467 of record NZ_JBQCXH010000002.1, on the reverse strand, counting down.
TCTGAAAAATGTGCAATCCCCCTATTATGTTGCTTTGCATGCAACCAGTCGCGACAGTAAATTATGGCCGGTAGAACACTGGCGTGCATTATTGAAGAAGTTGAATGAAGAGCAACAATGCAATGTATATCTGCCGTGGGGAAATGAAACCGAAAAAATGCGTGCGGAGCAGATTGCAAGCTATTTACCGTTTGCTTCAGTTTGCGACAAAATGAATTTATTACAGGCTGCATTTTTATTGAAAAACGCAGTAGGTATTATTGGCGTAGATACCGGACTACTGCATCTTGCCAATGCATTGGAAAAGCCTGTCGTAGGAATTTATACAGATACAGATCCGACCAAGACCGGCGTTCAAGTTTCGGCTTATGCAAAGAATTTAGGCGGTATTGCTCAAATTCCCAATATTGACGAGGTTTATCAAACCTTGATGGATTGTGTTGCTGCATACGGTAAATAATTGCTGGGGAGTTAGATTTATTTTCTGAGTAAATGCTTTAGAAATGATATAATTCCGCTCTATTTGCCAAGATTTATACAAATTTGGTTTTGTCATGTTGGTGAAAACCGAATTGGATTTTATATAAAGAATGTATCAAAAGCAGTATGCTTGAGTTTGATGGACATTCTTTTTAGGAGAATTGAATGAAAGCACTGGTCGCAGTAAAGCGCGTAGTGGACTACAACGTCAAAGTTCGTGTGAAAGCCGATGGTTCCGATGTGGATATCGGTAATGTCAAAATGTCGATGAACCCGTTTGATGAAATCGCGGTAGAAGAAGCTGTCCGTTTGAAAGAAGCCGGAAAAGTAAGCGAGATTGTTGCTGTTTCTCTTGGCGAGAAAAAATGCGAAGAGACGTTGCGTACTGCTTTGGCGATGGGTGCCGACCGTGCGGTTCATGTTGAGACTGATGCGAAGTTGGAGCCTTTGGCCGTTGCAAAATTGCTGAAAGCTGTTGCGGATAAAGAAAATCCACAAATTTTACTGCTGGGCAAACAGGCAATTGACGATGATGCCAACCAAGTTGCCCAAATGCTGGCTGCGTTGTTGAATGCGGCTCAAGGTACTTTTGCATCAAAAGTGCAAATTGAAGGCGAAGAAGCATTAGTAACCCGTGAAATTGACGGCGGCGAAGAGACTGTTGCGTTGAAGCTGCCTGCGGTGATCAGTGCGGATTTGCGTTTGAACGAACCACGCTTTGTCAAACTTCCTAATATCATGGCGGCAAAGAAAAAGCCTTTGGAAAAATTAAGTCCTGCCGATTTGGCTGTGGATATTTCTCCGCGTTTGAATACCGTGAAATTTGCCGAACCTAAAGCACGTCAAGCCGGTGTGAAAGTGGCTGATGTTGCTGAGTTGGTTGAAAAGCTAAAAAACGAAGCCAAAGTGATCTAAGGAGTATGAAATGAGCGTATTGATTATCGCGGAACATAATAACCAACATTTGAATCCTGCCACTTTGCATGCGGTAACGGCTGCCGCTCAATTGGGTAATGTAGATTTATTGGTTGCCGGCAGTAATGCTGCTGCAGTCGTTGAAGAGGCAAAACAGGTTGCAGGTGTAGCGAAAGTTTTGGTAGCCGATGCGCCCTATTACGCTGAAGGTTTGGCAGAAGAATTGGCGCCTTTGGTTGTTAAACTGGCTGCGGATTACCGCTATGTGGCTGCGACTGCAACTGCGTTTGGCAAAAATCTTCTGCCCCGAGTAGCAGCCCTATTGGATGTGCCACAAGTTTCCGATTTAACCGAAGTTGTGGATAACTCGACATTCGTCCGTCCGATTTATGCCGGTAATGCGTTTGAAACTGTTCAATCCAATTCTGAAAAACTGGTGCTGACTTTCCGTGCGACAGCATTTGATGCTGCCGGACAAGGCGGTAATGCAGAAGTGGTCAATGTTGAGGCAACACCTGCTCAAAACCTGAGCCGTTTCGTAAACCGTCAACTTTCTCAGTCTGACCGCCCTGAATTGACTCAGGCAAAAGTGATTGTTTCCGGTGGCCGTGCATTGGGCAGTGCTGAAAAATTTAATGAAGTGTTGACTCCTTTGGCAGATGTTTTGGGTGCGGCGATTGGTGCGTCCCGTGCGGCAGTGGATGCCGAGTATGCGCCAAACGATGCCCAAGTGGGTCAAACCGGTAAAGTGGTTGCGCCGCAACTGTACTTCGCTATCGGTATTTCCGGTGCTATCCAACACGTTGCCGGTATGCAAGACAGTAAAGTAATTGTTGCCATCAACAAAGATGCTGATGCGCCTATTTTCAATGTGGCAGACTACGGCTTGGTTGGTGATTTGTTTGAAGTTGTGCCTCAACTGACAGAAGCACTGAAAAACTAATGTTTCACGTGAAACGTTCAGACGGCCTTTGTTATAAAAGGCCGTCTGAAAATATTTCGGCATGATTACGACTTATAAAACCATTACCACACCGACACAGGCTGAATTTAAAGATAAAGGCAGCCACTTCATCGCATATGCCTATCCGATCCGCACGTTGGCTGATGTGAAGAAATATCTCGACCCATTAAAGGAAGAGCATCACAAAGCACGACATTGGTGCTACGCCTACCGATTGGGTGTGGATGGAATGCAGTTTCGCGCAAATGATGATGGAGAACCGTCCGGGAGCGCTGGCCGCCCTATTCTGGGGCAGATTGATTCTGTCGGCGTAACGGATGTATTGGTTGTGGTTGTGCGTTATTTTGGCGGTACGCTATTGGGTGTTCCCGGTTTGATTAATGCGTATAAGGAATCAACGGCTCAGGCACTGGCAATAGCAGAAGTTGTTGAAAAGAATGTCGAAAAGACAGTTTGGTTGAAATGTGAATATCCTGTTTTGAATGAGGCGATACGGATTGCCAAACAATATCAGGCCGATATTGTGGAACAGGATTTGCAGCTGGATTGTAAGTTGACAGTGAAAATAGCGTTGGCCGATTATGAAGCCTGTATTGCCGCCTGGAAAAATACACGCCAAATTGAAGTAAATACTGAGAAGCCGTTTGAATAAAAGGTCGTCTGAACATATTTGATCAATCAAAAGTTTCAGACGGCCTTTGAAGTTTTAGCCTTGGTATCTGTCTAAAGCATTTACGCTTGAGCGCAGGTGCTCCCAAGCCAGTTGATGAAATTCTCCCAGTGCGTTCCATAGGGCATCTTCGCTCATGATGCTGTATTCGCCCTGTGTACGCAAATCAACATCTGCACCTTCTTCAATGGCTTGATAACACGCTTGGTATTCGTGGGTATAGAATTCATCCATGTCCTGCATGAGGCTTGCAGCATGTTTCCATCGGGCGATATCTGCCTCCAGTTGCGGCAGTAATTCGCACCATTCGCGGTATTTGCTTTGAATTTCGTCAATACGCTTTTGCATGATTTTCCTTTCGTTGTTTGAAATTAGAGTATGGTTGTCTTGGTGCAATATTATTCTTAATTTGAAACAGCTATACAAGATGGAACAATAATTCCATCGATTGAATTTAATTGACAACATCTATTCTTCAAGGAGACGGTATGAAATTGCTCGTTATTGGTAATGGTGGACGTGAACACGCACTGGCTTGGAAATTGGCGCAGTCGTCTAAAGTAGAAACTGTCTTTGTTGCACCTGGTAATGCCGGAACGGCAATTGAGCCTAAACTGCAGAATGTGGCATTGACGGCGCATCAAGATTTGATTGATTTTTGCCGTAATGAAAATATTGCCTTTACCGTAGTCGGCCCTGAAGCTCCTTTGGCTGCCGGTGTGGTGAATGACTTCCGTGCTGCCGGATTGAAGATTTTTGGCCCGACTCAATACGCGGCCCAGTTGGAGAGCTCAAAGGATTTTGCTAAAGCGTTTATGGCAAAATATAACATTCCAACTGCGCAATACCAAACCTTTGAAAATGCCGATGCAGCACATGATTACGTCAACCGAAAAGGTGCGCCGATTGTTATTAAAGCGGATGGTTTGGCTGCCGGTAAGGGCGTGATTGTCGCTATGACTTTGGATGAAGCCCATGCCGCTATTGACGATATGTTGTTGGGCAACAAAATGGGTAATGCAGGTGCGCGCGTCGTGATTGAAGATTTCCTGCAAGGCGAGGAAGCGAGCTTTATCGTTATGGTGGACGGTAATCATGTTTTGCCGATGGCAACCAGTCAAGACCATAAACGCCTGTTGGATGATGACAAAGGCCCTAATACCGGCGGTATGGGTGCATACAGCCCTGCTCCGGTGGTAACGCCTGATGTGTACGAGCGTGCGATGAATGAAATTATTTTGCCGACTGTGGCCGGTATGAAAGCAGAAGGTCATGAGTTTACCGGCTTTTTATATGCGGGCTTGATGATTGATAAAACCGGTGCGCCTTATACCATCGAATTTAACTGCCGTTTCGGCGACCCTGAAACCCAGCCGATTATGAGCCGTTTGGATAGCGATTTGGTGGATTTGGTTGAAGCGGCAATCGACGGCAAACTGGATAGTGTTACCGCCGAATGGAATCCGCAGACTGCCGTAGGCGTGGTGTTGGCCGCACAAAACTATCCTGACTCTCCGAAAAAAGGCGATGTGATCTTCGGCTTGGATAAGGCCAATCAAATCGGTAAAGTTTTCCATGCCGGTACTGCAACGAATGAAAAAGGCGAAGTGGTAACCAACGGCGGCCGTGTGTTGTGTGTCGTCGGTTTGGGCGATGATGTTGCACAAGCTAAAAGCAAGGCTTATGAGGCATTGGAAACTATCCGTTTTGACGGTATGCAATACCGTAAAGACATTGCCGATAAAGCCATCAACCGTTAATAATGAATAGAAATAGGCCGTCTGAACACAGATTGTCCGACAATCGCGGTTTCAGACGGCCTTGGTATATGATGATGTTCCCTAGAATTTTATCGGCTGCAGTCCAACGCAGGTTGCAGGCGCATCTTAAAAAAGGCGGTTTGGTCGCCTATCCCACTGAGTCTTGCTATGGCTTGGGCTGTATCCCTACTTTGCCCAAAGCACTCAATCAACTAATCCATCTGAAAAAACGACCGCAACACAAAGGCATGATTGTCATTGGGCATAGCTTGGAACAGTTGCAACCTTTGCTGCAAAGGCCGTCTGAAGATATCCAAACCATGCTGCATGAAGCATGGCCGGCTCCGAAAACTTTTTTATTGCCGACCGGTAAAAAAGTATTGCCCTTATTGCGTGGGAAAGGACGCAGTAAATTGGCTGTCAGGGTTCCTGCGCATGCAGGTGCAAGGCGTTTGTGTCAGGTTTTGGAAATGCCTTTAGTCTCTACTTCATGCAATCGTGCAGGCAAACGGGCGTGCAAAACGGAAAGGGAAGTCAGAAGACAGTTCGGCAGGAAAGTATGGGTTGTAGGCGGATTGATAGGTAAGCAGAAAATGCCCAGCCAGATTATTGATGGAGAAACAGGAACAAGGCTGCGTTAAAGAAGGGCTGTATTTTCAAAGGAAAGGTATTTATTTGGAGAAGCAAATTTTGAGCGTAAAAGAATCGCTGTAATAAATTATTTTTGAATAAACAAAATTTGTGGATAAATTTGAAGATAAATTTCCATAAAAACATAAAAAGGCCGTCTGACACTTGATATTCAAAGCATTCAGACGGCCTTTTAAATATTTAAACTGTGGATAACTTTGTGAATAAGTGTGGATTAAAGCTTATGTCCGCACACTGTTTCGTATTGTTTTTCAGTAATCGTGCCGCTCATGACGCTCATTGGGCGGATGCTGGTCGGTGTATAGCTTTGGTTGGAAATCACCCGGCCGTGTTCGTCCATCAGTTGCAGCGCTGCCAGGCGATAGGTTTTGTTTGAGCAATGAATTTCCCAGCTGCCGATGGCCGTTTTATAGGCCGGTGTGTTGACGAAACGTTCCTCTTTCAGTTTGGAAACGGTTTTTTTATCGCGGAAAGTAACCAGTGCGCCATTTCTTTTAATGCTGCTTCTATCAATGGCCACTTTGATATTGCCTTCAGAGATGGTGCCGATATTGGTCCAGCTGCCGCCACTGCTCGATGTAGTGGTTGTTTCACAGGCACTCAACATCAAAGCCGCAAATACGGTTGCAGCTAGGGAAAAACGTTTGATATTCATAAAACCTCATTATTTACAGAAAGTCAGCCGATATTATCCGTGAAGATGGCATATATCGTAAATCGAATTTGCAAAGTTGAACCTCCGAAAAAGAATTTTATGAAAAATACGCCTAAAAGGCCGTCTGAAACCTGTCTTTCAGACGGCCTGGAAGTGTAAAACCATGTATAATTGCAAACAATTTGGTTTTCATCCCATAGGAAGATCCGACATGATTAACCCTATCGCTGCACTTTCCCCATTAGATGGCCGCTATGCCAAATCCGTTGAAGCATTGCGCCCGATTTTCTCCGAATACGGCCTGATGCGTGCGCGTGTCAAAGTTGAATTAAACTGGCTCAAAGCCCTTGCCGCCGAGCCTAAGATTGCAGAAGTTCCTGCTTTCAGCGATTTTACGCTTGCCGAAATCGACAAAGTGATCGAAAACTTCTCACTTGAAGATGCCGCCGCCGTCAAAGCCATTGAGGCGACCACCAATCACGACGTCAAAGCCATCGAATATTGGCTTAAAGAACGCTTCTCCGGCGTGCCTGAAGTGGCTGCTGCCAGCGAGTTCATCCACTTTGCCTGCACCAGTGAAGACATCAACAACCTGTCCCACGCTTTGATGCTGCAAGAAGCGCGTGAGACTGTTTTGCTGCCGAAACTGGCCGAAATCATCGAAAAACTGACCGGCATGGCGCATGAGTTGGCTGCCGTCCCTATGATGAGCCGCACGCATGGCCAGCCTGCTACACCAAGCACATTGGGTAAAGAAATCGCCAATGTCGTGTACCGCCTGCAACGTCAGTTCAAAAACCTGCAAGCGCAAGAGTTCCTCGGCAAAATTAATGGCGCAGTCGGCAACTACAATGCCCATATGGTCGCTTATCCCGATGTGGATTGGGAAACCCATTGCCGCAACTTTGTCGAAATCAGCCTCGGCCTGACCTTCAATCCCTACACCATTCAAATCGAGCCGCACGACTATATGGCTGAATTCTTCCAAGCCATCAGCCGTGTCAACACGATTCTGATCGACTTCAACCGCGACGTTTGGGGCTATATTTCATTGGGTTACTTCAAACAAAAAGTCAAAGCAGGCGAAGTCGGTTCTTCCACCATGCCGCACAAAGTCAACCCGATCGACTTTGAAAACTCCGAAGGCAACCTCGGTATGGCCAATGCCGTATTGGGCTTTTTGTCTGAAAAACTGCCGATTTCCCGTTGGCAGCGCGACCTGACCGACAGCACCGTATTGCGTAATATGGGCGTAGGCGTGGGCTATACCGTATTGGGCTTTGCCGCCCATCTGCGCGGTCTGAACAAGCTTGAACCGAATCCTGCCGCCCTTGCTGCCGATTTGGACGCTACTTGGGAGCTGTTGGCCGAGCCGATTCAAACCGTAATGCGTCGTTACGGCGTAGCCAATCCTTACGAGAAGCTGAAAGACCTGACACGCGGTAAAGACGGCATTACGCCTGAAGTGTTGAAACTCTTTATCGAGTCGTTGGAAATTCCGGCAGAAGCCAAAGCCAAATTGCTTGAGCTGACCCCTGCGTTGTATGTGGGTAAAGCCGAAGAGTTGGCAAAACGAATTTAAAAGGTTTTTGTAGGGCATACTTTCTTAGTTATTGAGATTTTTTGATAGATAAGAAACCAACCCTCTACATCCGACAAATTAAAAAGGCCGTCTGAAATCTCTTTCAGACGGCCTTTTTCGATTCAATCCGTTATTTCACTTTGTCTTTCAATGCGCCGTAGCCGGCAGCGTCCATTTCTTCCAAAGGAATGAATTTCAAACTTGCGCCGTTGATGCAATAGCGCAGGCCGCCTTTGTCTTTGGGGCCGTCGGGAAAGACGTGTCCCAAGTGCGAATCGGCAGCGTGGCTGCGCACTTCGGTGCGGCGCATGTTGTAGCTGAAATCGTCGTGTTCGGTAACGGCGGCAGCGTTAATCGGGCGGGTGAAGCTCGGCCAGCCGCAGCCGGAATCGAATTTGTCGGCGGAGCTGAACAGGGGTTCGCCGCTGACGATGTCTACATAAATGCCGGGCTTGAACAGATGGTCGTATTCATGACTGAAGGCGTATTCGGTTGCGCTTTTTTGGGTCACTTGGTATTGCTCTTCGGTCAGAATGCGTTTGAGTTCGGCATCGCCGGGTTTTTTATACGTTGCCGCGTCGAAGCCTTTGCCTTGCGGGGAGGCTTTGGTTTTGCCCGGTAGAGGTTCGTCGGCTTTGCGGATGTCGATGTGGCAGTAGCCGTTGGGGTTTTTAATCAGATAGTCCTGATGGTATTCCTCGGCATCGTAGAAGTTTTTCAGCGGCTCGTTTTCGACAACGAGGGGCTGTTGGTATTTTTGCTGCTCGCGTTTGAGGGCGGCGGCGATGACGGCTTTTTCGGCGGGGTCGGTGTAGTACACGCCGCTGCGGTATTGCGTACCGATATCGTTGCCTTGTTTGTTGAGGCTGGTCGGGTCAACGACGCGGAAATAGTATTGCAGGATGTCGTCGAGGCTGAGTTTGTCGGCATCGTAGGTCACTTTGACGGTCTCGGCATGGCCCGTGTCGCGGTAGGACACATCTTCGTAGCTCGGATTTTTTGTTTTGCCGTTGGCGTAGCCGGATACGGCGTCAACCACACCGTCTATGCGTTGGAAATAGGCTTCCAAGCCCCAGAAGCAGCCGCCGGCGAGGTAGATGGTGCGCGTATTCATGATTGCTGAATCCTTTTTCTGTGTGTCGGGTTTGTAGAACGAATTTTTCAGACGGCCTAAATCGGCATTCGGGTCGCGGATTAACGCCAATGCCTGCGCTTCGTTGATGCTGCCTTTGACGATGCGCTGCACGTCGCCGTCTTTACCGATTAACGCCCAAGAAGGGTAAACACTGATATTCAGGCTTTGGGCGATGGTGCCGCCGTTATCGGTCACAACGGGCAGCTTGGGATAGTTCAAACCGGCATACCATTTTTGGAAGTCGCCGTCTTTTTTCTCGTGCAGAAAACCGGGCGAGGCAACGGTAATCAGGTTGGCAGAACCGAATTTTGTATCTTGCGCCCATTTTTCGGTTTGTCCCAATTCGGACAAACACAAAGGACACCAACTTGCCCAAAATTTAATCAGGGTGGGTTTGTCTTTTTTCAGGAAAACACTGGCAGGGCGGTTATCAGGAGTTTTCAATGAGGACAATGCCTGCGGTACGGTTGCGGCTTCGGTATCCATTATTTTGGATGAGCAGGCGCCAAGCGCAAGCAGGCAGCCGAACTTGGTGCAAAGGGAAAAGAAGGTACGGGGTTTCATCTCTATGTTTCCTGTATGGATGGTTTGCCTTGTTAGACGTTGGAAATGCCAAAACCTGACAACCTTGATTTTCAGACGACCTTGCCACGTAAAATACGCTACAATACTCCCTATTTCAAGTTTCTAAAATTAAAAGGAAAATTTAATGTTCAGCTTCTTCCGTCGCAAGAAAAAACAGGAAACTCCGGCTCCTGAGGAGGCTCAAGTTCAGGAAACCGCAGCAAAAGTAGAATCTGAAGTTGCTCAAGTAGTTGAAAATATTAAAGAAGATGCCGAATCTTTAGCAGAAAGCGTCAAAGGGCATGTCGAATCGGCTGTTGAAACTGTCAGCGAAACCGTCGAGCAGGTGCGGGAAGCTTTGACCGAAACGCCGTCTGAAACAGTTGAAAAAGTAGAAGAACACGTTGAAGCGGCAAAAGAATTGGCTGTTGAAACCGTCAGCGAAGCTGTTGAACAGGTTCAAGAAACCGTTGCCGAGATGCCGTCTGAAGCGGTCGAGGCTGCTGAAGAAGCAGCAGAACAGGCCGAAGCAGTAAAAGAAGAAGCTGTTGAAGCAGTTAGCGAGACTGTCGAGCAAGTTCAAGAAGCCGTTGCCGAGATGCCGTCTGAAGTAGCTGAGGTTGCTGAAGAAGCAGCGGAACAGGCCGAAGCGGGCAAAGAAGAAGCTGTTGAGGCAGTTAGCGAAGCTGTCGAGCAAGTTCAAGAAGCCGTTACGGAAACACCGGTTGAAGCCCCTGCTCCGGTAGAAGAACACAAGCTCAGTTGGGCCGCGCGTTTGAAACAAGGCTTGACCAAATCACGCGATAAAATGGCAAAATCGTTGGCCGGCGTGTTCGGCGGCGGACAAATCGACGAGGATTTGTACGAAGAGCTGGAAACCGTGCTGATTACCAGCGATATGGGCATGGAAGCCACCGAATACTTGATGAAAGACGTGCGCGACCGTGTCAGCCTCAAAGGCCTCAAAGACGGCAACGAATTGCGCGGCGCACTGAAAGATGCGCTGTACGATTTGATTAAGCCTCTGGAGAAGCCTTTGGTCTTGCCGGAAACCAAGGAGCCTTTCGTGATTATGCTTGCCGGTATCAACGGCGCAGGCAAAACCACGTCTATCGGCAAATTGGCCAAATATTTCCAAGCGCAGGGCAAATCTGTATTGCTGGCGGCAGGCGATACTTTCCGTGCCGCCGCGCGTGAGCAGCTTCAAGCTTGGGGTGAGCGCAACAATGTGACCGTGATTTCGCAAACCACAGGCGATTCCGCAGCCGTTTGTTTTGATGCCGTCCAAGCCGCGAAAGCGCGCGGTATCGATATCGTGCTGGCTGATACAGCCGGCCGCCTGCCGACGCAGCTTCATTTGATGGAAGAAATCAAAAAAGTGAAACGCGTGTTACAAAAAGCCATGCCTGATGCGCCACATGAAATCATCGTTGTGCTTGATGCCAATATCGGTCAAAACGCCGTCAACCAAGTGAAAGCCTTTGACGAAGCATTGGGTTTGACCGGTCTGATCGTCACCAAACTCGACGGTACGGCCAAAGGCGGTATCCTTGCCGCCCTTGCCTCTGACCGCCCTGTTCCTGTCCGCTACATCGGCGTAGGCGAAGGCATCGACGATTTGCGTCCGTTTAATGCCAAAGCGTTTGTAGATGCCCTATTGGATTAAACAGGCAGGCTGAGGCTTGTCAACGCAGTTTGCGGGGGATTTTTGAGCCGTATTTAGAAAGACTCAGCATTCGGTTGAACCAGCCAAATAGGCTGTTAAAAAGGCCGTCTGAAACCTAAAAACAGGTTTCAGACGGCCTTTATTTATTTGCAGGTTTAGTTTTTCCGTGCGGTAACAAACTCGGCCAGTTGGCGCAGGCGCAGGGCTTTGTCGCCGAATGGCTCAATCAGGGCAACGGCTTCTGCAATCAGCGTTTCTGCGTAAGTACGCGCGGCCTGCAGCCCCATCAGTTTGACGTAGGTCGGTTTGTCGTTGTCCGAGTCTTTGCCGGCGGTTTTGCCCAATGTGGCGGTATCGGCTTCGCAGTCCAATACATCGTCGATCACTTGGAAAGCCAAGCCCAATTTGGCAGCGTAGCGGTCTAAGGTTTGGATTTGCGCCGGTATTAAGTCCGGGCAGGAAAGTGCGCCTAAGGCCACGGCCGCGCGGATGAGTGCGCCGGTTTTGAGGCTGTGCATCTGTTCCAATTCAGCCTGATTCATGGCTTTGCCGACATTGGCCAGGTCGATGGCTTGTCCGCCCGCCATGCCGAGGCTGCCGGATGCCTGGGCCAGCGTGGACAACATGGCAAGCTGGCGTTCGGCAGGCAGGCCTGTCGGACGGCTCAATACATCAAAGGCTTGGGTTTGCAGCGCATCGCCGACCAAAAGGGCGGTTGCTTCGTCGTATTGCACATGGCAGGTCGGTTTGCCGCGGCGCAGGCTGTCGTTGTCCATCGCCGGCATATCGTCGTGAACCAGCGAATAGACGTGCACCATTTCAATGGCCGCCATCGCCTGCTCGACGGCATTTTGGTTTGCTTCGCCCAATTCGGACGCGGCAAGCACCAAGAGCGGGCGCAGCCGTTTGCCGCCGCCGAGGGTAACGTAACGCATGGCTTCGTGCAGCGTGTGCGGCACTTGGCTTTCAGACGGCAAGAAATGCGCCAGCAGCAATTCGGTTTGCGCTTGGGCTTTTTGCTGCCATGTTTTGAGTTCATTCGCCGGGTTCAAGGTTCAACTCCTTCAGTTCGCCGGCATCCAAGACTTGCAGTTTCTGCTCGACTTCCGCCAATTTGGTTTGGCAGTATCTGACCAATTCGTTGCCTTCCTGATAGGCGGCCAGAGCGTCTTCCAGCGGCATTTCGCTGCTTTGCATGGCCTGGGTCAGGGTTTCGAGGCGGGATAAGGCTTCTTCAAAGGATTGGGGGGCGTTTTTTTTCATGGTTTGAAATGATGGGCAGAAAAGGGGAATTGTAGCATTTTTAGATGATGAAGGCCGTCTGAACAGGGATGAAAACGAAATCAAAGATTTCTGTTTTTGCGTTCAGACGGCCTTTTTTCAAACGGAATAATGTTATCAGCCCGGTAAAACGGCTTTTTGATAGTTGAGCGCGATAAACTGCTTCTCGGCATCCAATTCAGTGATTTTGAACAATGCCTGCGATTTGGGCAGCGCGTCAAACGGAATACCGGTCGCGCGCGTTACCAGCGGCAGCCCCTCAATGCGGATGAGGTCTTCTTTGAGGATGGTGGCCGTCAGCTCGCTCATTCCTTGCTGTTGCAGGTAGACGAGGCTCCAGTAGGCTTCCATTTGGCGTTGGAAGTCGGCGTAGGCTGTATAGGCGGCATCGAAGTCGCGCAGCGCGGCAAAAAGCTCGGCATCGCTGTTTTGATACAGCGGCTCGACAGTGTCGTCAATCAGGCTGATCAGCTGCTTTTGGTTGATGTAGTCGGCGGCGCGGCGCAGCGGCGAGGTAAACCAGCCGTAATGTTGCACGCCCATGCCGATGTGCGGTTCGGATTTGGTGCTCATGCGCACTTTGCCTGCCGGTTGGACGCGGAAAAGGCCGGGCAGCTCGTTTTCGTCCAGCATTTGCGCCCAAGTGCTGTTGGCAAGAATCATCATCTCGCTGACCAGCGTATCGATGGGCGAACCGCGTTCGCGGCGGACGACGGATACGTTGCCTTCTTCATCCAATTCGATGCTGTAATCGTATTGCGGCGCGCGGTCGGGCTCGTATTTGCCGCGCGCTTTTTGCAGGGCGATGGCGAATTGATAGAACCAAATCAGGTCTTGATGGTGGGCAAACATCATTTCGCCTGCTTCGTCCAAGCCGGTTTCGGTGTTGAAATGCGGCTCAATGGCTTGAATGCGCAGGTTTTCGGCGATGTTGACGGCTTCGATTTTGCAGGTTGGTGCGCCGACGTTGAACTCGCTGTCCACATCGAAATAAATGCTGATGGAAGGGCGGTATGCGCCTGCATCGAGGCTGAACGCGGCAATCCAGTTTTCGGGTAGCATGGTGATTTTGCCGCCGGGGAAATAGACCGTGCTCAAGCGTTCCATGATGTTTTTTTCCATTTTGTCGCCTTGCTTAATGGCAAGCGACGGCGCGGCGATGTGGATGCCGACGCGCTTCGTGCCGTTGCCCAAGTCGGTCAGGCTTAAAGCGTCGTCCACTTCGGTGGTCGATTCGTCGTCAATGGAAAAGGCGGTAACGTCAGCCTTGGGTAAGTCGGGCATTTCAGGGAGCGGAAGGTCGGGGAAGCCTGTTCCTTTGGGGAAATATTTGATTTCAAACCCGTCTTGCAGGTATTGGGGAATGGACGTAATGCCACCTGTTTTTTTCGCCAGTTCGTAGGCGGAGATTTTCAGCTCGTCGGCGGCTTTGGTAAAGGCTTTGTAGGTCAGCGATTGCTTGTCGGGTGCGTGTAAGATGGTTTTCAAATCCGCCGCGATTTCAGACGGCATCTCGCCGCGTTTCAAGGCTTCCGCCCAAGCGTCGATTTGCGCGTCTTGCTGTTTTTTGCGTTCGATGGCGGCAAGCGCTTGTTTTAAGGTTTCTTCGGGCGCGGCTTTGAACACGCCTTTGGCTTTTTTGTAGAAATACATCGGCGCGGCGTAAAGCGCAATCAAAGTCGCCGCCAGCTCGGTCTTGGTCGGCGTGTGGCCGTAATATTCTTCGGCGATGGCCTCGGCGGAAAATTCTTCTTCGCCGCATACTTCCCACAATAAATCGGTGTCGATGTCTGCCGCCTGTGCCTGCGCGTTTTCCAAAAACGCCGCCATATCGCCGTCAAACTCGGCAAAGACATTGTTCGCCTTCACTTTGGTGCGTTTGCCGTGTTGGGTATCGACTTGGTAGGTGGCGTCGTTTTTTTGGACGATGGAGGCAACTTTGAATTGGCCGGACTCTTCGTAAAAGATATTCATTTTTTTAGGATTTTATGATTTGTAGGAAACGCGTGATTTTAGCAGATTTGCACAAGAAAGGCCGTCTGAAAAACATACTTTCAGACGGCCTGTTCAAACGGCGGATAATTAATACTGATATGCCGCCAGTTTGCGTTTGATTTCAGGCAGTGCGGCGCGTGCGGCCTGTTCGCCCAATTGGATGGCGCGTTGTTTTTGGTCGAAACCGCCAACCGAACCCAGCTCCAGAACCTGCGGTTTGATGACCACATTGGCTTGTCCCAATTCTTGGCGCAACGCAGTTTGACTCATTACGTTGAAGGTTTGGTCAAGATAGGAGAACATGCCTTGGCTGACATTTTTGGCCGGACGGGCGGAAATGTCGACGGCAATGATGAAGTTTGCGCCCAGTTTTTTCGCCGCGCTGACCGGTACGGGCTGAGACAGGCCGCCGTCTACATATTTGCGGTTGCCGATAACGACGGGTTGGAACACGTTCGGAATCGATGCAGAAGCGCGGACGGCCTGTCCGGCATTGCCGACGTTGAACACCACCGGTTTACCGCTTTCAAAATCGGTCGCAACGGCAGCAAATTTGATGGGGAACTGCTGCATCGGACGGTTGCCGACTTTGCGGTTGATGTAGTTTTGCAGTTTTTCGCCTTTGATGAAGCCGCTGGTGGACAAGGTCAAATCCACCAAATCGGTTTTACCCAAAATTTCCGCTTCCAATTCGAGGCGGTCGGGCGACATTCCCGAAGCGTACATACTGCCGACAATCGAGCCTGCGGATGTACCGGTAACAATTTTGACCGGAATATTGTTTTCTTTCAAGACCTTAATAATCCCGATATGGGCAAAGCCTTTGGATGCGCCGCCGCCCAAAGCCAGCGCAACCGTGGCTTTTGGTTTGGGTGCAGGATGCGAAACCGTATTTTGACCCTGCGTAGAAGGTTTGGATTGCGGCGCGTTGCCACTCGGACAGGCAGCCAATACCAAGACGGACGAAGCGGCTAAAAACGTTTTGAATGTGGAAAAAAGTTTATTCATGTTCAGACAGCCTTTAATATGTCGAAAGGGTTATTTTACTCTGAAATTAAGTCGAAAGGCCGTCTGAAATCAGGTTTCAGACGGCCTTTTCAATCAAGATTAAGCCAATTCAAGCTGTTTTTCCAAGCTTTCGACCAGCTGGTCGTCCAAATTCAAAGCTTGGGACAAACGGCTCAGGAACACAATTTCCTTGCGCGACAAGTCCGCGCAGACCAATCTGGCCGCCAGATAAGTTTCAGCTGCCAAAGCCTCGTCGCTGCCGACAGAAGCGGCAATTTGCTCGATAGAGGCCGGTTGCGCATATTCAGCCTGCAGCCATGCCGCCGTTTCCGCATCGCTGCCGCTTTCACGCTCAATGGCCGCGCGTTCCGCATCGTCAATCAGGCCGTCTGAAGCCGCTGCCGCAATCATCGTTTGCAAAATCACACGGCTGTGGTTTTCACCAATCAGACCGGCAGGTTGGAACGCACTTTGCGGCAATTCGTCCTGCTGGCGGTTTTGCTTCCAGTTTTGATAGCCTTTATAAGCCAGGAAACCCAAAGCAGCAACCGATCCGGCCTTGACCAGCTTCTTCGTGTTTTTCTTTTTCAACAGCATCGATGCCAAAGCACCCGTCAACGCGCCGCCGCCGAAAGAATTGAGCGGGCTGTCCGCAACCGCTTTGCCGCCTTTTTGAGCCGCACCCAAAACCTGATTGAGCAACTGACTGAAATCCATAAAAAATCTCCTGAAAACAAATACATTGCAAATATAGGGCAGAAACACCAAAAAACCAAGCCAAAGAAAGTTAAAAGGTGCAAACAAGTTTTCAGACGGCCATAGCCGACTTTCGGTACAATCACACCATTCCAAACAATAAACCCCATCATGACCGATACCGCCCAAATCATTACCAGCTATGGCCGCCGCTATATTGTCCGGACCCCCGACGGCCAAACATATGACGCCACCACCCGCAAAAAACGCGTCGATTTCGCCTGTGGCGACCAAGTCCGCATCAGCCCCATCAACGGCGAACAAGTCGTGATTGAAGACTATCTTCCGCGAGAAAGCCTGCTCTACCGCCAAGACGCGTGGAAAACCAAACTGATTGCCGCCAACGTTACCCAACTGCTCATCGTAACCGCCGCCAGCCCCTCACCCAGCGAAGCCCTGTTGCAACGCGCCCTCCTCGCGGCAGAAGCGGCCGGCATCGACGCCGTCATTGTCCTTAACAAAGCCGATCTCCCCGAAACCGCCCAATGGCGCGAGAAACTCAAATTCTACGAAACCCTCGGCTATTTAGTGGTCGAAACCAACGCATTAGAAAACGCCGACATCCTGCGTCCCATTTTAGAAGGGCAAACCAACATCCTGCTCGGACAAAGCGGCATGGGCAAGTCCACCCTGACCAACGCCCTACTCGGCAACCAAGCCGCCCGAACCGGCGACATTTCCACCGCGCTCGATTCCGGCAAACACACCACCACCCACGCCCAACTATACGATTTAAACGCAGAAACACGACTCATCGATTCCCCCGGCCTGCAAGAATTCGGCCTGCACCATCTCCAAGCCACCGATTTACTGCAATACTTCCCCGACCTGCGCCACCTTATCGGCCAGTGCCGTTTCCACAACTGCACCCACCGCGCCGAACCCGGCTGCGCCGTCAAAGCCGCTGCCGAATCAGGCGAAGCCAAACCCGAGCGCATCGAATTTCTGCAACGCGTTACCGATGAATTGTTGAGATAAAGTTTTAACGGAAATAAGTGTTTGGATAAATAAAAAGGCCGTCTGAAAGTTTCAGACGGCCTTTTGTTGAAGCATAACCAAATTTACCTTTCAACCGGTATCGCTACCTTAGCGGGAAAGAGAAGGTGCTTTTCGCGGTGGATTGATCATGAGAAGAACGGCTTCTTCAATTTTTTTGTCCTCCCGATCATGGAGTTCTACCGGAAATTTCAGACGCAACACTGTAACAATAGCGCCAACCGATAAGCCTGCATCATGAAGCAACTCAATTTCTTTAAGTATCGGTGCGGAAAGGTTTAACATGGTTTCTCCTTAAGATTTGATACTTAGCCCACTTTATCCCCAGGCTGTGCGCCTGCGTCAACGTCGAGGAGCTTCAGTTTGCCCTCTGCCGTGGCGGCGGAGAGGATCATGCCTTCGGATACGCCGAATTTTGCCATTTTGCGCGGGGCGAAGTTGGCGACGGCGATGACCATGCGGCCGTTCAATTCGGCAGGATTTGGGTAAGACGCGGCGATGCCGGAGAAGATGATGCGTTTTTCAAAACCGAAATCAAGGTCGAATTTCAAAAGTTTGGTGCTGCCTTCGACGGCTTCGCAGTTCAATACTTTGGCGACGCGCATGTCGATTTTCATAAAGTCGTCAAAGCTGGCCTGTTCGGCGACTTTTTCGTATTTGCTCTCTTCGGCAGCAGGCGCGGCTGCGGCGGCGATGCTTTGTTTGTTGGCTTCGATCAAATCGTCCACTTGTTTTTGCTCCACTCGTTGCATGAGGTGTTCGTATTTGTTGATGGCGTGTTCGCCCAAGGTTTCGCGTGTATTTGCCCAAGTGATGGCTTCCAAATTCAGGAATTTGGCTGCATTTTCGGCTACTTTCGGCAATACGGGGGCGAGGTAGGCGGTCAACATGGTAAAGGCGTTGATGAGTTCGCTGCATACTTCGTGCAGGTGTGCGTCTTGGCCTTCTTGTTTGGCGAGTTCCCAAGGTTTGTTGGCATCAACGTATTCGTTGACAATGTCTGCCAAGGCCATGATGTCGCGCAGGGCTTTGGCGTATTCGCGGCTTTCGTAGCATTCGGCAATGGCCTCACTTTGCGCAGTCAGTTTTGCCAGCAATTCGCTGTCGGCAACGTCTTTCAGACGGCCTTCAAAGCGTTTGGCGATGAAACCTGACGCGCGGGCGGCGATGTTGACGTATTTGCCGACGAGGTCGCTGTTTACGCGGCTGATAAAGTCTTGCAGGTTCAAATCGATGTCTTCGATTTTGCTGTTGAGTTTGGCGGCGATGTAGTAGCGCATCCACTCGGGGTTCAGGCCTTGTTCCAGATAGGATTTGGCGGTAATGAAGGTGCCGCGCGATTTGGACATTTTTTGCCCGTCCACGGTCAGGAAGCCGTGTGCGTACACGCCGGTCGGGGCGCGGTGGCCGGAGAAATGCAGCATGGCGGGCCAGAACAGGGCGTGGAAATAGAGGATGTCTTTGCCGATGAAGTGGTACATCTCGGTTTGGCTGTCGGCTTTGAAGTATTCGTCAAAATCGATGCCGATGCGGTCGCACAGGTTTTTAAACGACGCCATGTAGCCGACGGGCGCATCCAGCCAGACGTAGAAGTATTTGCCCGGCGCGTCGGGGATTTCGAAACCGAAATACGGCGCGTCGCGGGAGATGTCCCAGTCGGACAGGGTGGTTTCTTCGCCTTCGCCCAGCCATTCTTTCATTTTGTTGAGGGCTTCGGGTTGCAGATGGGGCTTGCCGTCGTGCGGATTGTTGCCGGAAGTCCAGGCTTTGAGGAAGTCGGCGCATTCGCCCAGTTTGAAGAAGAAGTGTTCGGATTCGCGCAATTCGGGTTTGGCACCGGAAACGGCGGAATACGGGTTGATCAGTTCGGTCGGGGAATAGGTCGTGCCGCAGACTTCGCAGTTGTCGCCGTATTGGTCTTGGGCGTGGCATTTGGGGCATTCGCCTTTGACGAAGCGGTCGGGCAGGAACATTTGTTTTTCAGGGTCGAAAAGCTGCTCGATGACGCGGCTTTCGATTTTGCCGTTGGCTTTCAGCGCGCGGTAAATGTCTTGGGAAAACTGTTTGTTTTCAGGGGAATGGGTGCTGTAATAATTGTCGTAGCCGATATTGAAACCGGTAAAGTCGGCGAGGTGCTCTTCGCGCACTTTGGCAATCATGTCTTCAGGCGCAATGCCTTGTTTTTGCGCGGCAAGCATTACAGGCGTGCCGTGGGTGTCGTCGGCGCAGCAGTAGTAGCATTCGTGGCCGCGCAGTTTTTGGAAGCGTACCCAAACGTCGGTTTGGATGTGTTCGACCATGTGGCCGAGGTGGATGCTGCCGTTGGCATACGGCAGCGCGGAAGTGACAAGGATTTTGCGTGTCATGGTTTGTGCTTTTAAAAACAATGGATAAAGATGTCAGGAATTATACCGCAAAACAATACGCAAAGGCCGTCTGAAACCCGATTGCCGGTGTTTCAGACGGCCTTTTGAGACGTTATAGAAAGGTTTTGTTACCCGATACTCATTCCACGCGATTGAGATTGCATTAATTGTTTCTGTTGCTCTTCATATTCAGAGAGTTGTGCCGTTTGCTGGATTTGATTAAAACTCTTTTCCACGGGAATAGATGCAGATAGTCCTATATCCATAGAAGCAAGATTTAATGTAGGATTTCGGTTCCCGATTAGATACTGGTCGTTTTTTACACTAAATAAAGTAAGATCAGTTATATTTTTTGACTGAGCCAAGGCGGTAAGTGCCATAGCGGAATTTTGTAGTTTTCCCTCATCAATAGACAGGTTGTTTGTCTTATGATAAGTCGTTAGGTGTGCCATTGCAGTATTGAAGAGTTTTTGGGTTTCGGGCGAAATGTTTTGTAGTTTTGTAGCATTTATTTGCGGATCTAAAAAGGCGTATTGAGGACGATCCTGTTGTTCATATGGATTTGAATACTGGGGTTGGTTTTCTGCAATAAATTTATCAGCCCAGTTAATATATTTTTCAAATGCTTGTGGTGATTGACGAATTTTTTCTTTTACTAGATTATTAAATCTGCTTAGCATAGCCATATTTTTTTCAGCCAGTTGATGAGCTGGAGAATGTGGAGATAAAACAGATAATCCCTTTTCAGGGGTAAAATTGTTTATAGCATGAGATGAGTAAAGATTCCACTTGTTAGCCAAAAAGTTGTCATCCGAAGTATCTTGTGTGGCAAAACCACCTTTACGCAGATTATCTACTTCGTTTTTTGTAGTATACAAAATACTTCTGCCTAAATGATTGCTTGCAGATGAGACATAGTCTCCACCCATGCGGTGATTGATGATTAATCTGTCTGCTAAAGGGTTAATTGGGAGAGCTTCTTTCAAGCCTGCTGCTCCAAAGGCATTGAAAGTTTCGGTACGGTGGCTATAACGATTACCACATAGCTGGGCAAGTGCTCCTCCTAGTGAATGGCCGGTTTGGTAGATTGTTGCTCCGTTATGTTTTGCCATTGCATTTGCTACTTCAGTTAACGCTCTAGCATCGTTGTACTGAGGATTGGTATGGCTTTTAACCATACGCATATCGGCTTCTCGGTCTTGGCGTGTTTCAAACTCCGTACCTCTGTGGACGACTACTAACTCGTTGGTGTCTAAGCGACGGTAAATGGCACCAAAATAACCATTTTTGGGATTGTCGCTGATTCTTTCAACAGCATATTTAATACCGTTTAAAGTTATTTCTTTATTTTTTTCGTTATCAAAAACCAGTTTTTTTTCGCCGTTTTCATCTTTCTTCCCATAAATGTGATCAGACAGCAGGGCAAAATCCTGACTATTCAATGCTCTCATTTTTCAACCTTTCTTAATGTTAATTCAACTGTAAAAAGAGAATCCGGTTTATAATCCGCCACATTTTTATGCCAACTTTCAATACCTCTATCAGAATATCCGCTATCAATTGAACCATTACCTTGAAATTCGGTTGCTATGGGATAAAGGTTTTTTTCATAATGATTGGTTACTTTTAATTCAGGATTTTCCTCAGTCAGTTTTTTTAAATCTTCCGAATCAATACGGACAATCAAAGCTGTTTCTCGCTTATCTTTTCCTGTCGGTTCCATTACTATGGCAGCACTTAAAAACTGCCATTTACATACGCCTTCCCCATAGTAATCTTCATCTAAAGGAGTATCCGAATAAAAGTCTGTAGCATATGTATTATTATCAATTTTAGTCATCTCCAGTTTTTTTCGGTATTGAGGCCACGTTGTCGCACCTACCCAGCGATTGGTTACATATTTGCAGTTTTCCGATTGGTAAAGTTCATCTCCCGTCACAATCTGGAAAGCTAGAGGCGCATCTTTAATTTTAACCACTGCTTGATAATGTTCTTTACGGTTTGGGTTAATTTTGACATCCTTTGGAGGAGCATCTCCTTTTGGCAGTTTATAGGTAGGGAATTCCGATTCTTTAAATCCGTATTCCTCGTACATGTTTTTCTCCTTGTTGCAGGCAGTTAATGATAAAGCGGCACAGAGACCGAATAGTAAGATAAAAGGTTTCATAAGAGTTCCTTCTACAATAAGACTTTGAATCTTGATTCAAAGTATACAGGAATATTTGTTGTTACTTTATTCTTTTGTATTTTCTTTCAAATTTTGATAAATACGCTGTTTTAGAAACTCTGCAATGGTTGTCAATAAAAATGCTGTAAACCATAAATACAATCCTAATCCGTAAGTTGGTTTTTCATGCCCTCCCGCTTCATTCACAATTACTTCGTTTAAGGTAAATGTAAGTAGTGCCACAACCCATAATAAACCATGCAAAGTAAAGATAAGTTTTTTTGCTTGAGGTCGGATAAGAGATATGAATATTAAAATGAACCAAATATAATTTGCATAAACAGCAAAATATCCAATGTGGCCTAAACCAGGTCCAAATATTGTTCCAATAATGAGAACAAAAAATCCCTCATATTGTCCTTCTTTTCCGAAAGTAAATACATTTTGAAATAAGGAACAAATCCAAATGAAAATGGCAATAAAGAAACATAGTTTATGGCCATAATGGGTTATCCGTTTCTTTGTCGTGTGTGATGAACTGTTCATAATGAATATTGATTATATGGAAGATTAGCAGTGAATAATCATTAGGTTTACTACTGCTTTAATGATTATTTTTGTATCAATCAGATTAATTTTGAGAAGATGGGACGGTAGGTTTTCTGAGTGGTTACTAATCGAAAAATCCTATTTCTTATCTTGTTACCTGCTTTTTATTTCACAAGTAGATAGGCCGTCTGAAAACAAGCATAGCGAGTTTGCTAGATTTTGTTTTCAGACGGCCTTTTATTTATCGGCTGCGTATGGGATTAACCGCGTACGCGTTCGATTTTTGCGCCTACGCCGCCGAGTTTTTTCTCGATGTATTCATAGCCGCGGTCGAGGTGGTAGATGCGTTCGACGATAGTTTCGCCTTCTGCGACCAAACCGGCCATGACGAGGCTGGCGGAGGCGCGCAGGTCGGTTGCCATCACGACGGCGCCGGAGAGTTTTTCCACGCCTTTGATGTAGGCGGTGTTGCCTTCGGTGGTGATGTCTGCGCCCATGCGGTTGAGTTCGGGAACGTGCATGAAGCGGTTTTCAAAAATGGTTTCCACCACGCGGCTGCTGCCTTCGGCAATGGCGTTCATGGCCATAAACTGTGCCTGCATGTCGGTTGGGAAGCCTGGGTGGACGACGGTGCGGATGTCCACGGCTTTGGGGCGTTGTTGCATGTCGATGTAAATCCAGTTGTCGCCTGCTTCGATGATGGCGCCGGCTTCGGTCAGTTTGTTTAACACGACTTCCATGGTTTTGGGAGCGGCATTGCGCAGGACGACTTTGCCGCCGGTCATGGCGACGGCGCAGAGGAAGGTACCGGCTTCGATACGGTCGGGAACGACGCTGTGTTCGCAGCCGTGCAGCTCTTTTACGCCTTCGATGGTCATGGTTGCTGTACCGATGCCGCTGATTTTTGCGCCCATTTTGACGAGGCATTCGGCCAAATCGACGACTTCGGGCTCGATGGCGCAGTTTTCAAGGATGGTGGTGCCTTCGGCAAGCGTGGCCGCCATCAGCAGGTTTTCGGTGCCGCCTACGGTTACGACGTCCATGGTGACGCGCGTGCCTTTCAGACGGCCTTTGGCTTTGACGTAACCGTGTTCGATGGTGATTTCCGCACCCATGGTTTCGAGGCCTTTAAGGTGTTGGTCAACCGGGCGCGAACCGATGGCGCAGCCGCCGGGCAGGCTGACTTGGGCTTCGCCGAAGCGGGCGAGGGTCGGACCTAAAACCAAGATGGATGCGCGCATGGTTTTCACCAGCTCGTAAGGTGCACAGGTGTTGTTGACGGTGCCGCCGTTGATTTCAAATTCGGAAATGTTGTCGGTCAAAACGCGTGCGCCCATGCCTTGCAGCAGTTTTTGGGTGGTTTTGACGTCGGCGAGCATGGGTACGTTTTTCAGGCGTAAAGTGCCGGAAGTCAGCAGGCCGGCACACATCAGCGGCAGGGCGGCGTTTTTCGCGCCGGATACGGTGATTTCGCCGTTGAGGGGGCCGTTGGCAGAGATTTTGAGTTTGTCCACAGGATGTCTTTCGTTATTTGTCTGCACGGCTTATGCCGCACAAATGAAATGAGATGGGTAATAAACCATCAATTATAAGGGATTATGCCCTTGCTGTTAGATTTGGCAGTATTAAATTTTCACAAGGTTTGTTTAAGTTGCGAAAGGATAAGATTTCAGGCCGTCTGAATGGTTCAGACGGCCTGTTTGCCAAGGCTTATTTTTTGGCTTTGAAGCCTAAGAGGTGTTGCGTGGTGGCCAGCCATGCGCCGAATACGCCCAGCGCGATGACGAAGCCGAATACCAGCGACACTTCGCTAAATGTGAAGAAACGCCAGCTGATGTTCAGGCCGTAGGGTTTGAAAATCGCGTCCACCAGCGGCCGTACTTCGGCCAAAAGCCAGGCCGACAAGCCCAAGCTGACGGCGGCGGAGAAAATGCTCTGCCACATTGCCTGATAAAGGAAAGGGCGGCGGATGAAGGAAGCGGGCGCACCCAATAGCTTGGTGATTTCCAGCTCTTCCTTGCGGCTGAGGATTTGCAGGCGGATGGTGTTGTGTGCCACCAAGACAAAGGCCATGCCCAAAGTCAGCGAGAGGAACCACAAAATCTTGCGGATAAATTCGTTAATACGATAAAGGGTTTGTACCCATTCCGTATCCATGGTTGCAGATTCGACGCGCGGCAGTTTGGTAATGTCTTTATAGATAGCCTGCATCTGATCCGGCGAAGTGGCAGGGTCGGGCGTAACGATAAAGACATCGGGCAACGGGTTGCCATCGAGCATGGAAACGAGGTTTTGGTCGAGATTGGTCTGTAATTCTTCCAAACCTTCCTGCTTGCCGATAAAGCGGACTTTATCGATACGGCTGTCGCGTTGGAGCAGGTTTTTTACCGTATCGGCATCAGAACTTGCCGCATCGGTGTCCATATAAACCGTAATCTGTGGCGACTCGTTGAGTTTGCCCAACACGCTTTGTCCGCTTTGGATACCCAAATACATAAACAGCGGCAAGGTCATGGCAACGGCAAGCATGAGCAGGGTCAGCAGCGTGCCGATGGGTTGGCGCAGAAGCTCTTTGAGCGCGGCGCGCGCCGATTCGACGTGTAACGAGATGTAGTGAATCATGCTCATGCGAGGCGTCCTTTCTGCAGGCGCAAGACGCGGTGGCCGTAATCCGCCATCAGCGTTTCATCGTGCGCCGCAACGATCACGGTCGTGCCTGCTTCATGGAAGGTTTTAAACAATTCCATAATATCCAGCGCGTAGGCGCGGTCGAGGCTGGCGGACGGCTCGTCGGCAATCAGCAGGCTGGGTTGGTGAACCACTGCGCGTGCGATGCACAAACGCTGTTGTTCGCCGCCGGACAAAGTGATGGGCATATCGTTTTCGCGGCCTTTCAAGCCGACTTTCTCAATCGCAATACGCGCGCGCTCTTCCGCTTTGCGAGGCTGGTAGCCGCCAATCCGCAAAGGCAGGATAACGTTTTGCAAAACATTGCGGTCGTAGAGGATTTTGTGGTCTTGGAAGACAATGCCGATATGTTGGCGCATAAAGCCGATCTGATTGTCGCTCAAGGTGCCGAGGTCTTGATTGTTGAACCAAACCTTGCCTTTGGTAGGCTTGGTAATGCCTGAAATCAGCTTCAAAATGGTGGATTTGCCCGAGCCCGAATGGCCGGCGATAAAAATCATCTCACCTTTGTTAATCTGGAAACTGACATTTTTCAGGGCTTCGAAACCGCCGGGATAGGTTTTGGAAACTTGTTCGAAACGGATCATGGGTTTTCCTGAAAATAGGGATTCAGACGGCCGGCATCATCGATAGGGCAACATGCCGTCTGAAAAAATGGGGATATTCACAGATTATAAATATTTCGGCTGCTTTTTGATAGTGAAACCCCGGTTCTGCCGGCGGATACACTGCCGGTTTGCAACACAAAACAACATGGTTTGAAAAAAGGCCGTCTGAACGATTGGGTTTCAGACGGCCTCGGTATCAGCGTAGGTTAAGCCACCTATCCGCTGTTTTATTTACATTTGGTTTTGGCCAAATTCACGGCGGCGGTCAGGCTTTTTTCGTTGACTTCGCCGGTGATGGTTTGTTTGTAACCGCATTTCGGCGCTTCGACGACAGTGAAAGGCAATACGCCGACGTTGTTGCCGTGGGCTTTCATGAAGTTGCGGCTGTTGGCGCCGGTGTAACGCCAAATTGGGTAGCTGACCGGCGTTTGTTTCAGGAACTTGCCGATGTTGTCGGTCGTATCCAGTGCGATGCCGACCATATCGACGCTGCCTTTTTTCTGCGCTTTGTACCATGCGGACATGGCGGGCATTTCTTTACGGCAGGGGCCGCACCAGGTTGCCCAAAGATTGACCACGCGCACGGGGGCTTTGAGCGATTCCAGGCTTTGCGGTTTGTTGTCCTGCCAACCTGCCGTTTCATCGGCGGCAAAGACCGGTGCAGTGGTAAAAACGGCGGCGGACAAGAGAAGGGCGGTTAAGGCTTTCATGGTTGTATCCTTGAGGTTGCCAATCGAAATTGGGTTTATTGTAAAACGGTTTGGTGGGCATGCCTACCGATTCATATCAAGAGATCAGGTAAAAAGTTTGAGTAAAAATCAGTTGCAGACGATAATAACCGCCATCATTGAATGATTTTGCAATAATACGGAGAATTTCATGCCGTCTGAATTCACACTTTATCACAACCCGCGTTGCAGCAAATCGCGTGCCGCGCTGGCTTTGCTCGAAGAAAAAGGCGTTGCCGCCGACGTGGTCAAATATCTAGATACCGCGCCTGATTTGGCGACTTTGCAGGATATGTTTGCCAAACTCGGTATCGAATCGGTGCGCGGCATGATGCGCACGAAAGACGATTTGTACAAGGAATTGGGTTTGGACAACCCCGATTTGGACAATGCCGCCCTGCTTCAGGCAATCGCCGAACACCCCGCCCTGCTTGAGCGTCCCGTTTTGGTAACGCCTACGCGCGCAGCCATCGGCCGTCCGTTGGAAAACATTGCCGCCCTACTCGGCTGATAGGGTTGGATAAGGCCGTCTGAAGATGATTTCCCTGCTTAAAAGCCGCAATGGACTGCGATACTACCTGTTTCGCGGCCTTGCTTTGAGCGTCTTGCTGGTGTGCGGTATTTTTTTGAGCGGCACATGGCAGATTTACCGGACAGGTTCGCAAACCTTGCCGAAGGATGCTCATGCCGATGCGGCGGTGGTGTTAGGTGCGGCGGCGTGGGACAAACGCCCGTCGCCGGTATTCCGTGAGCGCATCAACCATGCCATCACGCTCTACCAAAGCCACCGGGTCGGCAAAATCATTTTCACCGGCGGTACGCCCAAAAAAGGATTCATGACCGAAGCCGAAGTGGGGCGCCGATACGCGCTCAAGCAGGGCATACCGGCGCACAATATCCTGTTTGAAAACACTTCGCGCAACACTTACGAAAACCTGCGCAATATCGTCCCCATCATGCACGCCAACGGAGTCGGCAGCATTATCGTTGTTAGCGACCCGTATCATTTGGCGCGTGCCGAAGAAATGGCCGCCGATTTGGGCTTGTCAGACGCGCAGTTCTCCGCCACTCCGACCACGCGCTTTGACGAGCGCAGCAAGAAAGCCAAGTTTCTGATGCAGGAGAGCTATTCATTGTTTCTCTACCGTATCGGCAAATGGAGCGATGCAGTTTGGAATTGGATAGATGGTTGAGCCTTCGGTAATCCATGTAAAAGGCCATCTGAATCCTTTTAGGTTTCAGACGGCCTAAATGTATGCTTACTTATTGATATTGATTTGCAGCTGCACTGCCAAAAATGACTACAGCTACAGCCAGTACCAGATAGATGACAAACAGAATCAAGGCAGCCTTGAAATAATTGGCTTTATTCGGATTGGTGTTTGAGCTGAATGCCCATACAAAAATCATAACTAGATTGACCATCGGAATCATCAAAATCAAGTTTGTTATCAACCATTCTTTGACGCTTACAATCGGAGCCTGTTGATGGCCGATTTGGTTTTGTTCAATCATATCTTGTCCAATATATTAAATAAAAAGAATAATAATTATACATAATGAAGCCTTATTAGTATAGCATACATATTCAGACGGCCTGAGCCTATGATTTTTGCAGCCGCTATTTCAATCGGATGTAAAACGTACCGTCCGGCACGACGGGCAGGTATTTGCGGTAGAAGTCCAGATAGGTCTTGTTTGGGTCTATGTCGGCAAACTGCTGCGGATACAGGGTTTTGGCGATAAATTGCGCGCTGGCCAAATCGGTGAGCGAGCGGGAGGCGGTGTGGTAGATGCCGTAAACGCGTTTGTTTTTGACGGCGGGAATGTCTGCCCAGCCTTTGCGTTTGACAAATCCGGCCAGGCGGCGTTGCGCATCGGCCTGGCTGATGCCTATGCCCATTGCCATAATGCCAGGCTTGTCTTTATGGCCGTTTTCCGTCCCCGAAATGACGATGACGTCGGGTTTGGCCGTCAGGAATTTTTCAGGGTTTATCGGTCCCCAGTTTTTAACGTAAGGCGCGGCGATATTGTTGCCGCCTACTGTGTCGGCAATCGCGCCCCACATATCTTTGCCGAAGGTGTAGCTGTATTCGGACGGGCCTTTGTCGCCGAACTCGATATAGATTTTCGGTTTGGACTGTTTGGCACGCGCGACGCGTTTTTGGATGTCGGCAATGCCTCGGGCGTATTCGGCGGCAATTTTTTGGGCGCGCGCCTGCGTACCGTTGAGTTCACCGAAAATTTCCGCACTGCGCGTGTGCCGCGCGACGGTTTCGGCGTTGAAATCGACCACGACGACGGGTATGCCTGCCGCTTTAATGCGCGGCAGGTGGGTGGCGATGGCCTTATACTGCCAGTCGGCCAGAATCAATACGTCCGGCTTGAGCGCGAGCGTTTTCTCCAGTGAAAACGTGCCGGTGTTGATGTTGCCGATGTCCGCAATGTTTTGCAGCGTAGGCAGCTTCTGTTTGAACATCGCCCAGCTGCCGGGATTGAATTTCTCCCAAAACTCACGCGAAATGCCGATGACGTTTTTAAATTTGTCCGCGCCCGTTACCGCGATATAGTCGGGATAGTAAAACGCCAAAACCGCGCGTTTGACAGGGACATCGACTTTGACTTCGCGTCCCAATACGTCTTTGATAGTTTTGATTTCGGCTTGGGCAAAAAGGGGCAGGAGGGCAAGGGCGGTAAATAAAGCGCGTTTGTTCATGAGCGGATACTTTCAAAGAAATAATTATCATTTGTTTTGTTTTCAGGAGAAAAGTTCCCAGATAGTCCTTCTGCGCCGACATTATTTTCAGACGGCCTTACATTGTTTAAACCACGCCGAAAAAGTAAAATAACTGTTTTAAAAGATTTTGGAGCCATCATGACCGTCAAAACCCGTTTCGCCCCCAGCCCCACCGGCTACCTGCACATCGGCGGCGTACGCACCGCCCTGTTTTCATGGGCGTTTGCCCGCCATCACAAAGGCGAGTTCTTATTGCGTATCGAAGACACCGACTTGGCGCGTTCCACCGCCGAATCCGTCAACATCATACTCGACGGCATGAAATGGGTCGGCCTTGATTACGACAACGCCGACAACGTCGTGTACCAAACCCGCCGTTTCGACCGCTATAAAGAAGTCATCGCCGAACTCTTGGAAAAAGGCGCCGCCTACTATTGCTATTGCAGCAAAGAAGAGCTGGAAGCCATGCGCGAGAAAGCCGAAAAAGAAGGCACGGCGACTTACGACCGCCGCTGGCGTCCCGAAGCAGGCAAAACCCTGCCCGAAATCCCTGCCGACGTGCAACCCGTCGTCCGCTTCAAAACACCTTTGGAAGGCGTTACCCAATGGACGGACTTGGTCAAAGGCGAAATCTCCATTCCCAACGAAGCGCTCGACGACCTGATCATCGCCCGCGCCGACGGCACGCCGACCTACAACTTCTGCGTCGTCGTGGACGACTACGACATGGGCGTTACCCACGTTATCCGCGGCGACGACCATGTGAACAACACCCCGAAACAAATCAACATCTTAAAAGCCATCGGCGCTACCCTGCCCGAATACGGCCACTTGCCCATGATTCTCAACGAACAAGGCAAAAAAATCTCCAAACGCAGCGGCGATACCGTCGCCATCACCGATTTCGGCGCGATGGGCATCCTGCCCGAAGCCATGCTCAACTATCTGGCACGTTTGGGCTGGGCGCACGGCGACGATGAGTTCTTCACGATGGAACAATTCATCGAATGGTTTGATTTGAAAGACGTTTCCCCATCTCCAAGCCGCATGGACTTGAAGAAACTCTACTGGATTAACGGCGAACACATCAAAATCACGCCTAACGACAAACTGGCTGAAATGGTAAAACCCCGCCTCGCCCTACGCGATATCCACGAAACCAGCAAGCCCGCTTTGGAAGACGTGTTGGCATTGGTCAAAGACCGCGCCCAAGACCTGAACACCCTCGCCGACGAGTGCCTCTACTTCTACGTCAAACAAACCCCTGCCGAAGCGGATGTGCAGAAACATTGGGACGACGAGGCCGCCGCCCGTATGTTGCGCTTCGCCGAACGCCTCGAAGGGCTGGAAGACTGGAACGCCGAAGCCATCCACGACCTCTTCAAACCTTTCTGCGACGAAGAAGGCATCAAAATGGGCAAACTCGGCATGCCCCTGCGCCTCGCTGTCTGCGGTACGGCAAAAACCCCAAGCGTCGATGCCGTATTGGCATTAATCGGCAAAGAAGAAGTGTTGAAACGGATTCGTTCGTAAGGCATGAATGATAAAAGGCCGTCTGAAAACTGGGAATGCCAAGTTTTCAGACGGCCTTTTCTAATAAAACCAGAAAATAATGGAATAAGGCAGAGAATATGAGAAAATAATAGCCGCCTGCCTCTCGAAACAGATGATTGGATTAACTTTTATCAGCAGCTGAATGTCCGGATTGGATAAAATAAGCCATCAAGAACAAAGACCAACAAGCATGTTATGTAAACTTGGCTGCTGAAAAATCGGCTCTGCGCTTTACTTTACAAATCAAACAACTTTAAAGGAAAACCCATGAAAAAAACCTTACTTGCCCTGATGATGTTATCCGCCGCCGCCGCGTATGCCGGTGAGGCGGAAGACCGTTTGCTGTCCGTCCAATCGGTTTACCGTGCCGCTTTGAATGAGCAAAACAGCAACGACAGCAAAATCATTTCCCTGCAAAGCGATTTGGAAAGCGCGCAGCGCCGTTTGCAGGCTGCGCAATCCGATATTGACCGTTTGAAAGGCGAAATTCAGACGGCCTTGGCTCAGAAAGAGCAGCAAAATGCTAAGCTGCAACAAGCCGGCCAGATGTTGGATGCGGCGTGGAATGCCGTTTACGGCGTAGGCGGCAGCAAGGCGAATCAATAATTTAGACATTGTATTATTTGCGTTTTACGCTTCTTTTATCATATTTATAAGGAAACCTCATGTCCCTACCTCCCTGCCCGAAATGCCACTCCGAATACACTTACGAAGACGGTGCCCAATACGTTTGCCCTGAGTGCGCCCATGAGTGGAACGAGGCCGATGCTGCGGCTGCAAGCGATGATGTATTGGAAGTCAAAGATGCCAACGGCGCGGTCTTGCAAGATGGCGATACGGTTGTCTTGATTAAAGATCTGAAAGTCAAAGGCAGCTCTATGGTCATCAAGCAAGGCACCAAAGTCAAAGGCATCCGCCTGCAAGAGGGCGACCACAATATCGGTTGCAAAATCGATGGCAGCGCGATGAACTTGAAATCTGAGTTCGTCAAGAAAGCCTAAAGATTTTATCTTTGAAAGGCCGTCTGAAATCCTAATATCAGGTTTCAGACGGCCTTCATACATTTCATTCAAAGCAAAACAAATCTTTATTTAAAATTAAACAAGTTTAATAGAGTTGAATTTCAGGCCGTCTGAAAAAGCGGCGGCAAAATGTTCCGCACATACGCGGGTGCAAAACCGTTAAAATAACGCTTTCCCCTATTCTACGGAACCATTATGCCTCAGCCGACCGCCAAACAGATTTTGCACGAAGTATTCGGTTATCCCGAATTTCGTGGCAAGCAGGAGGCTATCGTCAATGCTTTGGCCGGCGGCGAGAGTTTGATGGTGCTGATGCCGACAGGCGGGGGTAAGTCTTTGTGTTACCAGATTCCGGCGCTGATGCGCGAAGGCGTG
Organism: Neisseria sp. P0024.S006; assembly: GCF_051956595.1. Lineage (NCBI taxonomy): Bacteria > Pseudomonadati > Pseudomonadota > Betaproteobacteria > Neisseriales > Neisseriaceae > Neisseria > Neisseria sp. P0024.S006. The sequence continues at coordinate 373,595 of NZ_JBQCXH010000002.1, read as the reverse complement.
GCGGTTGTCGTATCGCCGCTGATTGCGCTGATGAACGACCAAGTGGCCAGCCTGCATGTGGCCGGGATTGAAGCGGCGGCAGTCAACAGCAGCACATCGGCAGATGAGGCGCGCGAGATTGCCGACAAGCTTGCCCAAGGCCGTCTGAAACTGCTTTATGTCGCGCCGGAACGCTTGGTTACCGACCGCTTTTTGCGTTTTCTCGACCAACAAACCGTCAGCCTGTTTGCCATTGATGAGGCGCATTGCGTCAGCCAATGGGGACACGATTTCCGCCCCGAATATCAACAGCTCGGCATGCTTGCCGAACGCTATCCGAACGTCCCGCGCATCGCCCTGACCGCTACCGCCGATGCGGCCACGCGCGCCGACATCAAGCATTATCTGCATTTGGACAATGCGCCCGAATTTGTCTCCAGCTTTGACCGTCCAAATATTTATTATCAGGTTATCGAAAAAAATAATGGTAAAAAACAATTGCTGGATTTCATCCGCAAGCAGATGCATGGGCAAAGCGGCATTGTGTATTGTTTAAGCCGCAAAAAAGTCGAGGATGTGGCGCAGTTTTTGTGTGAAAACGGATTGGAGGCGATTCCGTATCATGCCGGTTTGAGCATGGACGTGCGCGAGGAAAACCAACGCCGCTTTACGCATGAAGACAATATTATTGTGGTGGCGACCGTGGCGTTCGGCATGGGCATAGACAAACCCGATGTGCGCTTTGTTGCCCATCTCGATATGCCCCAAAGTGTCGAACATTTCTATCAGGAATCGGGGCGTGCCGGCCGGGACGGGCTGCCTGCCGTGAGCTGGCTGTGTTACGGCTTGAACGATTGGGTGTTGCTGCGAGAACGGATTGCAGAAGGCAACAGCGACGAAGTGCAAAAGCAAATCGAAATGCAAAAACTCGATGCCATGCTTTCCGTCTGTGAAACCGCCGCCTGCCGCCGCGTGTTGCTGCTCAAACATTTCGGCGAAGAATCCGAACCCTGCGGCCATTGCGACAACTGCCTGCATCCGCCCGTGCGGTTTGACGGCACGGTGTTGGTGCAAAAATTACTCAGCTGCGTGTACCGCGCCGGACAACGTTTTGCCGCCGGTTACATCACCAACCTTTTGCGCGGTAAAAGCGACGATTGGATACAGCGCAACGGCCATGACAAGTTATCCACATTCGGCATCGGCAGCGAACAGACCGACAAGGAATGGCGCAGCGTCATCCGCCAGTGCATCAGCCTGGGCTATCTCACTGTTAACGTCGAGCAACATCAAGCCCTGCAGCTGACCGAAGCGGCAAAAAAAGTCCTCAAGGGCGAAACCGAAGTCATGCTGCGCCCCCTGCGCCGCGAAAAAACGGCCACCCAAAAGCCGAAAGACGATTGGTTGCGTACCGAGCGCGAAGAGCGTTTGTGGCAGGCATTGCGCCAGTGGCGGCAACAACGCGCCCGGGCAGAGGAAGTGCCGGCCTATGTGGTTTGCGGCGACAAAACCCTGCGCGATATTGTCGAAAAAATGCCCCGAAGTTTGGAAGATTTACATCAAATCTACGGCTTGGGCGAGGCGAAAATCAATAAATTCGGTTTGGAGATACTCAACGTTTGCGAAACGGCTGAAGCCGGTACGGTTTCCACAGATAACACACAAGTTATCCACAGTTTGGGCGAGCGCGAACAGGCCTTAAAACAGGCTTTGGAAACTTGGCGCGAGCAGCAGGCAAGTGCCGATCAAGTGACGCTGGGAACGGTGTTCTCCAACGAGAGCATGGACGATTTGCTGACCAATACGCCTGCCGAACCCATCGACCTTTTGGGCGTGTATAAACTCGGAGAAAAACGTATCGAACAATACGGCGAGGGCATTTTAAACATCTGCCGCCCGTTTTCAGACGGCCTGAGCGAAGAGGATAAACGCAAACGCCGCTTGATGCGCCGCCTGCTTCAGTGGAACATCGATACTGCCCGCCATGAAGGCCTCGAAGCATATCAGATATGCAGCAAAGTTACCCTGCGCGCCATTGCCGCCCGACGGCCACAAGATTTGGCGGAGCTGGCGGAAATCCACGGCATGAGTGCGGAGAAAACCGACAAATACGGCGCGGAAATTGTCGAATTGTGCAAACAAGCGGATTAATGGATTGCAATTATCATCAAAGGCCGTCTGAGACCCAATCGAACATGGTGTTTCAGACGGCCTTTTTGAATTTTTAATCTTTATAAAACAATGAATAAGAAAATATCTTCATTTGTTTTGTCAGTTTTTTAAAGTTGTCGCGTCTAAACAGGCATGAAAAATGGGATGGTGCCGATGGATTTTTCGTCCCAGCCCATTCGACACACATCGATTAGGAAAATAAATGAACCCCTCATCCAACCCCTCTTGGCAGGCTGCTTTCGGTTTGTTAGCACTCAGGCTTTTTGCCGCGTATGAATTTCTTGAATCCGGCTTGGAAAAATGGAACGGGGAAAACTGGTTTGCAGAAATAAACAGTCAATTTCCCTTTCCGTTCAATTTGTTTCCGGATACGGTCAACTGGAATTTGGCCATGTGGGCGGAACTGGTTTTGCCTGCGCTGCTCATCGTCGGCTTGGCAACGCGGCTGTCTGCGTTGGGATTGATGGTTGTAACGGCTGTCGCATGGTCTGCGGTACATGCCGGCTTGGGTTACAATGTGTGCGACAACGGTTATAAAATGGCACTGATTTATTTGGTGGTTTTATTTCCTGTCCTGTTACAGGGCGCTGGCCGTCTGTCTTTGGATGCCCTGCTGAAGAAACGCTGTTGTCGCATCAAGCATTTTCTTTAAGGATTATCTTTAAGGATTAATGGTCGCGGGCCGACTTTAAATGCCCGATATTATCCCTTGATTTGTTTTAAAACCCATATTTTAAAAAGGAAGTTGAAATGAAAAAAAATGTAGCTGCTGCTCTGGCCGGTGCACTGTCCCTGTCTTTGGCTGCCGGTGTTGTTGCCGCTGATAAAGCCGCCAGCGACGCGGCTGTTGAGAAAACTGTTAAAGCTGCCGAAGGTACTTGCGGCGCGGCTGCCAAAGCCGGTGAAGGTTCTTGCGGCGCAGCCATGAAAAAAGCACACGCCAAAAAAGGCAAAGCATCTAAAGCCAAAGCTGCCAAAGTAGTAGAAGGCAAATGCGGCGAAGGTAAATGCGGTTCTAAATAATCCTGCAACATACCTTTAACAAAGTCGCATTTTATGAACGAAAATGCGACTTTGTCGTTCATACGGCACCATAATAGGACATCACCATGATTCAACACGCAGGCTTGGGCTACCGCCGCGACTTGGCGGAAGACTTCCTCTCGCTTTCAGACGACAGCCCGATACGCTTTATCGAAGCCGCCCCCGAAAATTGGCTGAAAATGGGCGGCAGGGCGCGCAAACAGTTTGACCGCGTGGCGGAACGGCTGCCGCTGGCGTTGCACGGATTATCCATGTCGCTGGGCGGACAAGCCCCGCTGGATACCGCCTTGATAGACGGAATCAAAGAAATGATGCGCCGTTACGATTGCACGTTTTTCTCCGACCATTTGAGCTACTGCCACGACGGCGGTCATCTTTACGATTTGTTGCCGCTGCCCTTCACCGAAGAAATGGTGCGGCATACCGCGCGGCGTATCCGCGAAGTGCAAGACCGATTGGGCTGCCGTATCGCCGTAGAAAACACCTCCTACTACCTGCATTCCCCGCTTGCCGAGATGAACGAAGTTGAGTTCCTCAACGCGGTTGCCCGTGAAGCCGACTGCGGCATTCATTTGGACGTGAACAATATTTACGTCAACGCCGTCAATCACGGCCTGTTGTCGCCCGAAGCCTTTTTAGAAAATGTGGATGCAGGGCGCGTGTGCTATATCCACATTGCCGGACACGACGTGGAAACCCCTGAGCTTTTAATTGATACCCACGGCGCGGCGGTATTGCCGACCGTTTGGGATTTGCTCGAACTGGCCTATGCCAAACTGCCGACGATTCCGCCCACCCTGTTGGAACGCGATTTCAATTTTCCGCCTTTTGCCGAACTCGAAGCCGAAGTCGCCAAAATCGCCGACTATCAAACGCGTGCCGGAAAGGAATACCGCCGTGCAGCCTGAAACCTCCGCTCAATATCAACACCGCTTTGCCCAAGCCATACGCGAAGGTAAAGCCGCCGACGGACTGCCGCAAGAGCGCCTGAACGTCTATATCCGCCTGATACGCAACAATATCCACAGCTTCATCGACCGCTGCTATACCGAAACGCTGCAATACTTTGACAGCGAAGAATGGGGCCGTCTGAAAGAGGGTTTCGTCCGCGACGCGCGCGCCCAAACGCCCTATTTTCAAGAAATTCCCGGCGAGTTCCTCCGATATTGCCAAAGCCTGCCGTTTTCAGACGACCTCTTGGCACTGATGGACTTTGAACACACCCAGCTGCTCGCTGAAACCGCGCAAACCAACAGCCAAGCCTCGTCCGCCGATTCAGACGATTTGGCTTACACCCTTTCTCCCGCCGCCTTTGTGCGCCGTTATCAGTATGATGTGACGGACGAATTACAGGAGGCGGAAACTGCCGTTTTGGTGTGGCGCGATAAGGAAGACGATGTGATGTATCAAACGCTCAACGATTTCGACGCCTTATTGCTGGAAACGCTGGCAGAGACGCCTACTTCCCTAAACGGCCTGCAAACCATGCTGGCAGAGTTCATGCCGTCTGAAAACGCTTGGCAGGACGCATTAAGGCAGAAATGGACGGATTGGCTGGAACAGGGCATTTTGGTTGCGGCATAAATCAAGGCCGTCTGAAACGGACGCAGTCGGTTTCGGCGAAACAAAAATACTACTGAAATCGTTTATAGATTCAATCACATGCTCTTGCCGTATCAGCGTAAAATCAGAAGCATATTGATCATTCATTTCATACTGATACATTATGGCCCTACCCGAACTGACCGATGCCGAGCTTGCCGAATCTCGCAAACTGTTGCTGCGCTTTGCCCATATCCAGCTGCCCGACCGCCCCGATTTGGCGGAAGACCTCGTACAGGAAACCATGCTTTCCGCCTACCGCGCGGCCGAGGGTTTTAAAGGCGGCGCCCAAGTGAGCAGCTGGCTGTTTGCAATCTTAAAAAACAAAATTACCGACTGCCTGCGCCAAATCGGGCGGCAACGCCAAGTTTTCGTCACGCGCGACGAAGAAGCTTTGGATGAAGCCTTTGAAGGACATTTTGCCGCCGACGGGCATTGGACGGACGAAGGACAGCCTCAGGGTTGGGACTCGCCCGAAGCCAGTTTGAACAATAAAGAGTTCTACCAAGTTTTGCAGACCTGCCTCTACCAGCTGCCGGAAAACACCGCCCGCGTGTTTACCATGAAAGAGATTCTTGGCTTTTCAAGCGATGAAATCCGCGAGCAATGCGGCATCAGCCATGCCAACTACCACACCATCATGCACCGTGCGCGCGAAACCTTGCGCCAGTGCCTGCAAATCAAATGGTTCTCCCATGCCTGACAGGAAAACGCCATGAAAAAATGCCGCAAAATAACCGATCTGATTTCCAAACAGCAAGACCAAGTGCGTCTCAGTCTTTTTAACCGCATTGCCCTTGCCGTGCACCTGTCGCTCTGTCCCCGTTGCCGCGAATATAAGAAACAGCTCGCATTAATTAGCAACGCCATGCACAAGATGTTTCGATGATTCAAAAAAGGCCGTCTGAAACCTACCCCTGTCCGTTTCAGACGGCCTTTTTGTGTCCGCTTGATTTATCGCTAATCTTGAATAAGCCGTGGCTGGCCGCTCACTTTTTTAGTTGCCTTTATTTTCAAACTTGCGCCGTTGGCCTTTGTCTTTTGAGGCATGGGAGAAAGATTCTAATACGGTAGAACAAGAAAAAGGCCGTCTGAAAGATGAATTTCAGACGGCCTTTTTCACGGCTTTTAGTGTTGTTCTTCCGGCTCGGGTTCGTCTTTGCCGAACCAGTTGTCAAAGCGGATGGTGTATTTCAACTCGCCGCCGGATGAGCGTGTGCCGATGCGGGCAATGGCTTGGATGGCGCGGGTCAGTTGGTACACGAGTTTGACGGATTGTTCGGCGCTGGAGATGCCATATTCGTAACCTACGTAGAGGTTGTTGGTGAGCTGTTTGCCGACGGTCAGGACTTGTTCGGCAGGGTTGAGCTCGCCGGTTTGGGCGTTGCGGCTGCGTTTGCTGGTAAAGCCCAAATCATCGACAAGGCCGATGCGGTCGTTGACTTGGCCGGCAAGCAATGCGCTGGCAGCGGCGGAGAGTGTGGCGTTGTCGCCGTCGCTGCCGCTGCTGGCACGGTTGAGGATGAGCCAGGAGAGTTTGTCTTTTTCGCTCATGGCTTCTTTGGCAACCAGGGTTACGCGCGGATTGCTGAGGCTGCCGAGGACTTCGACACCTGCGCCGACCGGGGAGAGACGGCGTTCGGCACGGATGTTGAGGTTTGGATCGGTCAGCGGGCCGACAAAGGAAACCGAGCCTTTGGTGATGTCGAGGTCTTGGCCGTAGGCTTTGTAGCGGCCTTTGACAACGCGCACGGTACCGACGCCTTGGACGGCTTCGCCCGGACGGGACGTGATGGTCAGTTTGCCGCCGATGGTAACGTCTGCGCCGTAGCCGACAAAACGGACATTGTCGTTGATGTTCAAGACAAGGTTCAGATTAATCGGCGTGGTGGCCGTTGCTTCTTTTTTGGTTTCGCCCAGTACAACCACGTCGTCATCGAGGGTCGGCATGGAGGATTTTTGCGAACCAAACCTGCCGTAGTCGGTGTTGAGCGTGCCGTTGAGCGATACGCCTTTTTCCGGATTGTAGAGGACTTTGGCCGCGCCGGAGAGCTGCAGTTGGCGGTTTGGACGCGAGAGGGTGCGGTATTTGTCGAAGACGATGTCCACGTCGACATCGGGGTTGGCGTTGGCAAGGTTGACCGCGCCTTTAAGCTCAATCGTGCCGCCACGGTGGAATTTGAGGCTGTCGATGACCCATTTTTGACCTTGCAGGCGTGAACGCAAGACGCCGTTGTCGAGAATCAGGCCTTGGGTTTGATGGCGGTAATAGAGGTTGTCGCCGTTAATCTGGCCGCTCAGTTGCGGATCGTTCAGACGGCCTGCCAAGTTGACGGCGGCGTTCAGACGGCCTTTGAGGGTCTGGCCGACGGGCAGGAAATTGCGGAAGACTTCGAGGTTGGCAACGTTCAGGTTGAGTTTGCCGCTCAGAGGGGCGGTGTCGAAGCTGCTGCCCTGACCGATGTTGACGGTACCGTCGGCCCGGCCGTAATTGGTTTGGAGGTCGAGGTTGCTGTTGACGGTAGGCGAACCGAGTCGGCCGCCGATGGTGGCGGTCGCGTTCAGACGGCCTGCAATGCCTTGGGCTGTGGCCGGCATAAAGGATTTGAGCGAGCCCAAATCGGGAACGCTAATATTGACCTTGCCGCTGACGGGGGCGTTGTTGATGTTGTTGCCGAACTGTTGGGCGATGCCGAGCGTACCGTCAACTTTGCCGAAGCGGGTGTTGCCTTCCAGCGTGCTGTCGATGCGGCCGTTTTGGAAACGGGTGCGCAGGGCGAGCGCGGAAAGTCCCAAAGGCTGTTTGTTTTTCGGGTCTTTGCCCGGAAGGATGATGTCGCCGCTTTGTCGGCTGATGTTGAGGAAGCCGCGCGCGTTTTGACTGTACGCCAAATCCCAGTCGCCGCCCAAGACGAGGTTGTGTTCGATAGGCGGAGTGTAGAAGTTGTGCAATTCGGTAATGTGCAGATTCTGCGCGCTGCCTTTACTGGTAATGCCGGCTTTCTTGTCCCAAACGAAATTTTGCAGGTTGAGGCTGCCGCCCATGGCCGCCCAGCGTGCGCTGCTGAGGGAAACGCGTTCGCTGCCGGCTTCGAGGTTGAGGCGGTTTTGCAGTTTGAGGTTGAACGCGCCGTTGATGTCGAGCGTGTCAACCGTGCCTTTCCATTGGGTTTGGTCTTTGTTGAGGCCGCCGGTGGCATCGAGGTCGAGCTTGTAGCGTTTGTTGTCCACCGCCATGCTGCTGTTGCCGCGGATGTGGTGGTGCGAGCCTGTGCCGCTGATGAGCAGGTTGACGTTGTCGATCATGGCCGCACCGCCGGAGACGGCGATGTGTTCGCCTTTAATATCGGCACTCAACGGGCGGTTGGTATCGGGTGAACCTTTAAGCTTGAAGTCGAGGGTGCGGATGTTGACGGTATCGGCAACTTTGAAGTTGCGCGCTTCGCCGTTCAAATCGGCTTCAAGGGTTTTGAGGCCGTCTGAAAAACTGCCGGAGATGTAGCCGCGCGCGTTGAGCAGCCCGCCCAAGCCGAAGCCGAAACGCGACAAATCGGGGGCGGTAATATTGAGATTGAGGCGGTCACCTTTTTTGCCGAAGCTGCCGTTGGTTTTGACGATGTTGTTGCCGAGGGTCAGGTCGGTCAGGGCGCGAGAGAGGTGTTTGTTTTCATAGGCGACGTCGGCTTTGCCGCTGAGTGGAACGCCGTTGAGCGTACTCGGTGCAAACTGCATTTTGCCGGCGAATTTTTCTTGCGCCAGTATGCCGGTCAAGTTGATGTTGCCGTTGACGCTGCCTTGAGGAAGCTGCGGATCGATGCGCGCAGGGTTGAAGGCTTTGCTGACGATGTCCAGTTGCAGTTTGCGGTCTTTGAAGAGTTCGAGCGAGCCTTTGGCGTTGAGTTCGCCGCCGTTTTGCGGAACCAGGCGGACTTTGTCGAGCTTGAGCGTGCGCTGGCCGAGCTGTTTGTCGGTTTGGAAAAACAGCATGCCGTCTGTGCGCGCAAATCCGCTGTCGAGATTCCAGTTGACGACGGGGGAGGAGGTTTCGCCTTTGACGTCGATACTGCCGTTCAGACGGCCTGCAATGTTTTGACGGACAAAGTCGTCTGCGCCGGTATTGTTGATGCCCAGTGCGAGTTTGAGCTGATCTTGGGCGGTGTCGATAGAGCCGGATACATCAATGCTGCCGTCTTTGAGCAGGCCGACGCCGATGTCTTCGATTTTGACCGTGCCTTTGTCGTCGACGATGAATTCGCCGAGGATGCGTTTGACGGGGATATGATTTTCATCGGCAAAACCGGCTTGGTCGTTTTCCAAGTCAATCGAGCCTTCCAGTGCAACGCCGTCTGTAAAGGACGGAATGGTGGTGGCGTCGAAATTCAGACGTGCTTTGGGCAGAGTGGGCAGGAAGGCCTGCGGATTGATGTTGGAACCTTTAACCAGGATTTCGCCGACGGTTTCGTTGAGGCTGTCGGCGAATGGGTGGATGGTGGATTTGGCAGACAAATGAACGTTGTCGCCGTCGAGCAGCAGGTCGGTGTACACGTCTTGCAGGCTGCCCCACAGGCGCACCGTGCCGTGTATGGTTTCGCCCTCAAGCTGGCCTTTGGTGTAGATGGCGGTATTGAGGACGTAAGGTTTGTTCAAACCGAGCACCACCGCGCCTGTCGAGCTGCTCCAGGGCGTGTCGGCGGTTTTGATGTGGAGGCGGTGTTCTTTTTTGTCGTAATGATAGGCCGCGTGCAGATGGTCGAGATAGACGGTCTGCTTGTCAAAACGCTTGCCCACGCTGATTTTGCCGGTTTCCAAACGGTCGAGATAGGCGGTAACGGGCAAGTCTATGCTGTCGGGCAGGCCTTTTGACGGCTCTTCTTCTTTGGGCGGCGTGCGTTTGGTCACAATGGCGATGTCGCCGGCCACGACTTCGGTGATGTGCAAGGACGGACGGGTCAGCTCGGACGGTTTCCAATCAAAGCGGAAGCTGCTGATTTTGATGTCCGCACCGTCTGTTTCAATCAACCATTTGTCGCCTTCAAAACCTTCAATCAGCGTGCCTTTCAGTGTGTCCGAAGAGATTTTGACGCCGAACCATGACGGGATTTTGTACAAACCGAAACGCAAACCCGATTCCGTACCGACCAGCCAGCCGATCGCGCCGGCGGAAACGGTCAATACGCCCAAGGCGGACAGGACAAAGCCGCGCAACAGGCGTTTTTTGCGCTTTGGCGGGGCGGGCTGTTGTTCAGACGGCGTGGAAGTGTTTGCAGTATCGGTCATGATATTTTTCTGTTTGTCTGTTGTTCAGACGGCCTGGAATGGCTGAGGCCGTCTGAAAAAATGGATGGTGTATGTTTGTTAAAACCTTGTGCCTAAGCTGATGTGCCAGCGGATTTTTTTGTCGTGGTGGCCGTAGGCAATGTCGAAGGAGAACGGCGCAACCGGGCTGAACCAGCGCACGCCCAAGCCGGTACCGTGTTTTAAGGTCATGTGTTTGAAGTTGCTTGCCGCATCGCCGACATCGTGGAAGATGGCGCCGGAGAAGCTTTTGGTAACCGGGAATTGATATTCGAGGCTGCCGACCACCAAGGCGCGTTGCGGCAGGACGGAGCCGTTGGGGCCTGCCAAGCCGATGCTGTCGAGTTCGTAACCGCGTACGGAAGTTGCGCCGCCGGTGCGGAACATCAAGCTGGACGGCACTTCTTCGCCTTCGCGGGCATAAACGTAGCCTGCCTGTCCGCGTACGATGAACGTACCGATTTTTTTGTTTTCAGGTGTGAAGAAATAGCCTGCGCGTGCTGTAGCGCGCGCCATTTGGGTGGAGGAGAGGAGTTTGCCCAAGGTCGAGCCGATTTTGCCGTCGAGGTAGTAGCCGTTTTGAGGGTGCAGCTCGGTTTCGATGCTTTGCCGTTTCCATGAGGCGGTCAGCATGGTGGCATGGCTGCGGCCCAAATCGTAGCTGGTGTCGGGGACTTTGCGGTCTTCGGTAATGAATTCTAGGCCGAAGCGGGCATCGATATTGTTGCGGTCGCGGACATACCAAATACCGCTGGTCAGGGCGCGTTTTTCAAGGTTTTGCGTGGTTGAGCGGTTGTAGGAAACGTTGCTTGTCCAGTAGTTGCCGCGGTTGTTGCGCGGTTGGCTGATACCGGCGGCCAGCGTGGTTTCGTATTTGTCCATGTCCCAAACGATGGAACCGATGTAACCTTTGTTAAAGAGGTTGTAATAGTCATAGGCGATGCGGCCGCCGATTCCGTATTCGGAGTCGTAGCGGATACCGGTTTCCAGTTTGTGGCGTTTGACTTCGGTCACGTTGATTTTGATGGGAACGCGGTCGCCTTGCAGTTGGTCGAAATCGGCTTGTACGGACGCGCCGGAATAGTGGCCGTTTTGTTCTAGCGCCTGTTGCAGGTCGAGGATTTTGTCCAAGTCGTAAGGCGAACCGGGGTGGAAACGCGCCATGCCGGAAACCACGCTCTCAGGGTAGCGGTGTGTGCCGGTGATTTGGAAATCGCCAAAGTAAATGGGGCGGTTGCTCTCCACGATGACGTTCAAGTCGGCTTTTTGGGTATTGGGATTGATGGTGGCCTGGGTGGTGGTGAGTTTCGCCAAGGGGTATTTTTTGCGCGTTACCGCGCTGAGGACGGAGGTTTTACTCGCATTCCAGCCGTCTTGGTCGAAGTTTTCGCCAATGGGCTGCTGCCAGTTTTCCATCGCATTTTGGTAGTACTCGGCCAGATTTTCATCATTTAATACGTCGCCGAGGATGGCCACGCTGACGTTGTCGATTTTGGTGCGCGGGCCGGGGGTAACGTTGACGGTGTAGCTCTCGCCATGGTCTTGAATATTAACGTTGCTGTTGAAGTAGCCTTTGGTCCGGAGCATGGTTTTGACGTTGTCGGGCGCCTCTTCGGCGAGGAAGCCGACCTGCTCTTTGTCCAGCTCTTCGTCCTGCTGCTGGGTAATCAGCGGCAGGTATTCTTCAAGCATTTCTTTGACTTCGCTGTCTTGGGTGTCGATTTTGACGGGGAATTTGGGCTTGAGTTTGCCTGTTTGGTCGTCTTTGGGCTGCTTGGGCATTTCGGATTCGGGGACGGCCTCGTAGTCTTCCGCTTTGGGAACGGAAGTATCTACTGCCAACGCGTGTCCGTAGGCGAGCGCCAAAGATGCGAATAAAACAGGGTAGGTCAGTTTGGTCATGATGTGTGTTCGACAGCGACAATTCTTCAGTCTGTGGATTTTAACATTATTTCTGCAAGGTTTCAGGCTATGGTTATAAACGGAAATTTAGCGCGATAATGTTGCCAAATGCGACTTAAGGGAAGATTTTGGTTTGTTTCTATACGATTGTAATACTTATGTTTTTGTATTTTGACTGATGAAGTTGCCTTTGTATTCGGCCTTATGGCGCAGATTTCAGGCCGTCTGAAATCAAGCTACAGAGGGATAAGGCAATGGTATGGGTATGCTTTAAATTAGGGTTTGAGTGGGTTTTGCTATATTTTTGGCATAAAGTGCTAACTGTGTCATAAATGCTAAACTTTAATGCCGTTTTTGTGAGGTGTGCATGAAAACCTCGCCGACAAATGATTTTTTATTTTAGAATGTAAGACTTTTTTAACATATCTTTAAATTGAAGGAACGGATATGGCAAGTGGCAATCCGCTTTTGAACGCGCTCAATCGCGTCAGCCTGGTGGCACAAATCGCCATCGGCTTGGTTTTAGGTATTCTTGTGGGCGCAGTTTCGCCGCAAGTCGGTATCAGCGCAGGACTGCTGGGCAGTCTGTTTGTCGGTGCGCTTAAGGCTATCGCGCCGATTTTGGTATTTGTTTTGGTGACTGCCGCCATCGCGCAACACCAAAAAGGCAATCAGGCCTACATCAAACCGATTTTGATTTTGTATATTTTTGGTACGTTTGCAGCGGCTGTGGTGGCGGTTGTCGCCAGCATGGTATTCCCGACCACGCTGATTCTGCATGCGGCCGGCGATGTATCCGTTGCACCGCCTTCCGGTATTATCGAAGTGTTGAAAACGCTGCTGATGAATTTGGTGGCCAACCCGATTAACGCGCTGGCCAATGCCAACTATATCGGCATTTTGGCTTGGGCCCTGATATTGGGTGCGGCTTTGCGCCATCACGGTTCGGATACGACCCGCCAAGTGGCGGCCGATTTGGCCGATACCGTTTCGACCGTTGTGAAATGGATTATCCGTTTTGCGCCGCTGGGTATTTTCGGCTTGGTGTCTTCTACCATTGCGGAAACCGGTTTTGAAGCGCTTTCCGGTTATATGCAGCTGTTGGCCGTATTGCTCGGCTGTATGCTGTTTATCGCGTTGGTGGTCAATCCGATTATTGTGTGGACGCAAATCCGCAGCAATCCTTTCCCACTGGTGTTTACCTGCCTGCGCGAAAGCGGCGTGTACGCCTTCTTCACCCGTTCTTCCGCCGCCAACATCCCTGTGAACATGGCATTGGCGAAAAAACTGGGTCTGCACGAAGACACTTACTCTATTTCCATTCCATTGGGTGCAACCATCAATATGGCCGGTGCGGCAATCACCATTACCGTTTTGGCGATGGCTGCGGCGCACACGCAAGGCATTACGGTTGACTTCGCCACCGCCCTGCTGTTGAGCCTGGTGGCTACCGTCAGCGCGTGTGGCGCGTCCGGTGTGGCCGGTGGTTCGTTGTTGCTGATTCCTTTGGCGTGCAGCCTGTTCGGTATCGACAACGATGTGGCCATGCAGGTGGTTGCTGTCGGCTTCATTATCGGTGTGATTCAAGACTCTGCAGAAACTGCGTTGAACTCTTCCACCGACGTTTTGTTCACTGCCGCTGCCGATTTGGGCCGCCAACGTAAAGAGTAATTTTTAGGATTAGCCTAAATCCAGCAAAGGCCGTCTGAAAAGTTTCAGACGGCCTTTGTTTTGGGCAAAGCAAAGGGATTTTTAGATGGACAAATCGATAGATTGGTTTGGTCGGACTGACGGTATCTGCTGTCATCAGTCGGATTTTTCCCGTAAAATACAGTCTTGAATGTATTTGAGTTATCCTTTTCAGACGGCCTGGCCGTCTTATCAAATTTGCAAAAACAATGATTAAAAAAATATTTTCATGGTTCGAGTCCCGCATCGACCCTTATCCCGAAGCCGCCCCGAAAACGCCTGAAAAAGGGTTGTGGCGGTTTATTTGGAGCAATATTGAAGGCGTGCGCAAATGGATTGCCGTGTTGGCCGTGTTTACGGTCGGCGTCGGCATTATGGAAGCCTTGATGTTCCAATTTATGGGTAAGGTGGTCGACTGGCTCGGCGCTTATACGCCGCAAACGCTTTTTGTTGAAAAAGGCCATGCATTAATCGGCATGATGGCCATGGTGGCATTTTTTGCCGTTTGGACCTTTTTCGCTTCCAATGTGCGCCTGCAAACTCTGCAAGGCGTGTTCCCCATGCGCCTGCGCTGGAATTTCCACCGCCTGATGCTGGGTCAAAGCCTGGGCTTTTATCAGGACGAGTTTGCCGGCCGCGTGTCCGCCAAAGTCATGCAAACCGCGCTGGCGTTGCGCGATGTCGTGATGACCGTTGCCGATATGGTTGTGTATGTGTTGGTGTACTTCATCACTTCCGGCGTGATTCTGTCCTCATTCGATGCTTGGCTTATCGTGCCGTTTATTTGCTGGATGATTGGATTTGCCATGATTATGCGTTTCCTGATTCCCAAGCTCGGCAGAACCGCTGCGCGTCAGGCCGATGCGCGCTCGCTGATGACCGGCCGCATTACCGACGCCTATTCCAATATCGCCACCGTCAAACTCTTCTCACACGGCGCACGCGAGGCCGCTTATGCCAAGCAGTCGATGGAAGAGTTTATGGTAACCGTCCATGCCCAAATGCGTTTGGCAACGCTGCTTCACACCTGCAGCTTTATCGTCAACAGCTCGCTGACCGTCGGCACGACCGCCTTGGGCATTTGGCTTTGGTATCACGGCCAAGTCGGCGTGGGCGCGGTAGCCACCGCCACGGCCATGGCATTGCGTGTGAACGGTTTGTCGCAATACATTATGTGGGAATCCGCCCGATTGTTTGAAAACATCGGTACCGTCAACGACGGCATGGCCACTCTGTCCAAACCCCACACCATCCTTGACAAGCTGCAAGCCCTGCCGCTGAAAGTCACCCGGGGCGAAATCAAGTTTGAACACGTCGATTTCTCCTACGAAGCAGGCAAACCGCTCCTCAACGGCTTTAACTTGAACATCAAACCCGGCGAAAAAGTCGGCTTGATCGGCCGCAGCGGCGCGGGCAAATCCACCATCGTCAACCTACTCCTGCGCTTTTACGAACCGCAAAGCGGCACGATTTCGATTGACGGGCAAAACGTGGACAGCGTAACCCAAGAAAGCCTGCGCGCCCAAATCGGTCTGGTGACGCAAGACACTTCCCTGCTGCACCGCTCCGTGCGCGACAACATTATCTACGGCCGCCCCGACGCCACAGACGCCGAAATGATTTCCGCCGCCGAACGCGCCGAAGCCGCCGATTTCATCCCTAACCTTTCCGACGCCAAAGGCCGGCGCGGTTATGACGCACACGTCGGCGAACGCGGCGTGAAACTTTCCGGCGGCCAGCGTCAACGCATCGCCATCGCCCGCGTTATGCTCAAAGACGCGCCGATTCTGTTGCTTGACGAAGCCACCAGCGCGCTCGACTCCGAAGTCGAAGCCGCCATCCAAGAAAGCCTCGACAAAATGATGGAAGGCAAAACCGTGATTGCCATCGCCCACCGCCTCTCCACCATCGCCGCGATGGACCGCCTCATCGTCTTGGACAAAGGCCGCATCATCGAAGAAGGCAGCCACACTGAGTTACTCGCGAAACAAGGCCTGTACGCCAAACTTTGGGCGCATCAAAGCGGCGGCTTCTTGAGTGAGCATGTCGAGTGGGAAAACAATTAAACGCTTTGAAAGAAGATAAAAGGCCGTCTGAAAACATTTTCAGACGGCCTTTATTCATGAAGCAAAGGGCAGGCGGGATAACTGCTTTTTCAGTTGAAACCTTAGTTTTTTACAGCCCCAGCGACCAAGCATTTTGGTGTTCGGACAAGTCTTCCAAGCGGTTTTCGTAATGGGCGAAGATTTCTTCGATGATTTCGTCTTCGTCGTCGATGACGCGGATCAGGTTCAAATCCTCTTCCAAAATCAGGTTTCTGCCCAGCAACTGCTCGCGTATCCAGTCCAACAGTCCCGCCCAAAATGCTTTGCCCACTAAGATAATCGGGCGGTCGGGCGTTTTGCCGGTTTGCACCAAAGTCAGGCTTTCAAACAATTCGTCCAACGTGCCGAAACCGCCGGGCATGACGACATACGCCACGGCGTGTTTGACGAACATGACTTTGCGCGGGAAGAAGTGTTGGAATTTAATCGACAAATCCTGATACGGATTGGCTTTTTGCTCGTGCGGCAACACGATATTCAGCCCCACCGCCGGACTTGCGCCTGCAAACGCGCCTTTGTTGGCCGCTTCCATAATGCCCGGCCCGCCGCCGGAAATGACGGAAAATCCGGCATCCGACAGCTTGCGCGCCAAGCGCAATGTGAACGCGTAGTCGGGATGGTTTTCGGGCGTGCGCGCGCTGCCGTAAATGCTGACGGCCGGCTGAATGGCGCGCAATTCTTCGCCGGCTTCGACAAATTCGGAAATAATCTTCAATACATGATACGACTCGCGCGCCTGAATATCGCGGCGGGTTTCGTCGGGCAGCATGGGTTTGGGCAGTTTTTTGAGCAGGCTCACGGCTTTTCCTTCGTGTTTTGTGTGCCGTATTGTAACCCGAAAGGGGCGGGCCGTCTGAAAGTCGGGTTTCGGAGGCAAGTGTACCTGCCACATTTTCAAAAGCCCGTTACAATATCTGCTTTTATTCCGACTGCTCCGCCATGCTCGATATTATCCACCGCGACAGCCGCACCATCGCCGTCAACAAACCTGCCGGAATGCTGGTGCACCGAAGCTGGTTAGACAAACATGAAACCCGTTTTGCCGTGCAGACCCTGCGCGACCAAATCGGGCAGCACGTCTATCCCGTCCACCGCCTCGACCGCCCGACTTCCGGCGTCTTGCTGTTTGCCCTCGATACGGAAGCCGCACGATTATTAACGCAGCAGTTTGAAAACAAAACCATCGAAAAAACCTATTGGGCGATTGTCCGCGGCCATCTGCCTTCAGACGGCCTGATTGATTATGCCCTCAAATATATGCCCGACAAAATCGCCGAAGCGCAGACCGAAGCCACATTGCAGGAAGCGCAAACCGCCTACCGCTGTCTGGCGCAAACCGAGTTGCCGTTCCAATCCGCCCTGCGTTATCCGACCTCGCGTTATTCGTGGGCCGAACTCACGCCGCACACCGGCCGCAAACACCAACTCCGCCGCCATATGAAACACATTTTCCACCCCATCGTCGGCGACACCAACTACGGCGATTTGCGCCAAAACCATGCCGTTGCCGAACATGTCGGCACGCAACGCCTGATGTTGCACGCGCAAAGCCTCAGTTTTCAAAGCATAGAAGACGGCAGCCGGATAACCGTACAAGCGCCGATAGACAACGACTGGCGGCTTTGGTTGAAAAAATTCAAAACCGAGGCCGTCTGAAAATCCAAACCGCACATTTTCAGACGGCCCGGTCATGGAAAAAAACAGGCAAATCCCTTACAATACGCCCCTAAAATTTTGAAAGAACACAAGAATCATGGAAGCCGAAGTAATCAACCAGCTTAACAACACCCTAAACGACTTGGAGAAGCGCAGCGAAGACATCCGCGTCTACATGGACTATCAAGGCAAGAAAGACCGATTGGAAGAAGTCATCGGCCTTTCCGAAGACCCGGAACTCTGGAACGACCCCAAACGCGCCCAAGAAATCGGCAAAGAGCGCAAAATCCTCGAAGGCATCGTGTTGACGCTCGACAACATCGCCTCAGGCATTGAAGACAACCGCATGCTGATTGAAATGGCCGTCGAAGAAAACGACGAAGAAGGTTTCGCCGCCGTGCAGGAAGATGTGGCCGGTTTGGAAACACAAATGGCCGACCTCGAATTCAAACGAATGTTCAACCAGCCTGCCGACCCGAACAACTGCTTTATCGACATCACAGCAGGCGCGGGTGGTACCGAAGCCGAAGACTGGGCGGGCATGCTGTTCCGCATGTACAGCCGCTACGCCGAGCGCAAAGGCTTCAAAATCGAAATCCTTGAAGAAGACGACGGCGAAATCGCGGGCATCAACCGCGCCACCATCCGCGTGGAAGGCGAATACGCCTACGGCTTGCTGCGTACCGAAACTGGCGTTCACCGCTTGGTGCGCTATTCGCCGTTTGACTCGAACAACAAACGCCATACGTCTTTTTCATCCGTGTTTGTGTACCCCGAAATCGACGATTCCATCGAAATCGAAATCAACCCGGCCGATTTGCGTATCGACACTTACCGCGCATCCGGTGCCGGTGGTCAGCACATTAACAAAACCGACTCCGCCGTGCGCATTACCCACGAGCCGACGGGAATTGTGGTGCAGTGTCAAAACGACCGCTCGCAACATGCCAACAAAGCCGCCGCGATGGAAATGTTGAAATCCAAACTGTACGAATTGGAAATGCGCAAACGCAACGAAGAGAAACAGGCCTTGGAAGACGGCAAGTCCGATGTGGGTTGGGGCAGCCAAATCCGTTCGTACGTCTTGGACTCCTCACGCATCAAAGACTTGCGCACAGGCTACGAAGTCGGCAACACCAAAGCCGTTTTGGACGGCGACTTGGACGGCTTCATCGAAGCCAGCCTGAAACAAGGCGTATAAACCGTAAAACATAAAATGCCGTCTGAAAGATTTCAGACGGCATTTTTCAGTTTGAAAGAAACAATATTTTGCAAATATTAAAACATGTTTTGCAAATGCAAAGATTGGCGGTAATATATAGTTTCTATAAAAATGATTGGTAGGTGCAATAGGCCGTCTGAAGCCTGATCCTGTCCAATATAATTAGGAGAACTTATTAAATGTCCGGTCAAAAGCTGTCTTCTGCCGAGAAAACTTTCTTCGGCCATCCTTTGCAATTATCCACCCTATTCCATATTGAGCTGTGGGAGCGTTTTTCCTTCTACGGTATGCAGGGCATCCTGCTGATTTATCTGTATTACACCGCGAGTCAAGGCGGTTTGGGTATGGATAAAGCCTTGGCCGGAGGCATTGTCGGCGCGTACGGCGGCAGCGTTTACCTGTCCACCATTCTCGGTGCGTGGTTGGCCGACCGCATTTGGGGTGCGGAGCGTACCCTGTTTATCGCCGGCATCGTCGTGATGACCGGCCATATTTTATTGGCAATCGTACCGGGTTTAATGGGATTGCTGTTGGGCTTGGTATTTATCGCGCTGGGCAGCGGCGGCGTGAAATCGTCTGCCGGTTCGATGGTCGGTTCTTTGTATGAACGGGAAGACCTGCGCGAATTGCGCGATGCCGGTTTCTCTATTTTCTATATTTCCATCAATATCGGCGGCTTCTTAGGCCCGTTGTTGACCGGTATTTTGCAAGACAGGATGGGTTTCCATTACGGTTTCGGCGCGGCGGCCGTCGGCATGGCATTCGGCCTGCTGTGGTATTCGCGCGGCCGTAAAAACCTGCCGCATACGCCGGTTCCCAATCCGTTACGCCCTGAAAAGGTGCAGACCGCCATGGCTGTCGGCGTGTTGCTGGTTTTGGTGTTGGGCAGCGTGATTGCTTCCGGCGCGCTCACCCTTGAAAACTTCTCCCGCTGGCTCTTGGGCGTGGTTATCGTTACCGTCGTCGCTTATTTCGCGCGCCTGTTGGGCAGCAGCCACGTTGAAGCGGCCAATAAACGCTATATTGTGGCCTATATTCCGCTGTTTTTGACCATTTGTATGTTCTGGGCGGTTTGGTTTCAGGTGTACACCGTTGCGACGGTCTATTTTGACGAAACGGTGGACCGTACTTTCTTCGGCTTTACCGTGCCTGTCTCATGGAAAGATTCAATACAGGCCATGTGGGTGGTCCTATTTTCCGGCGTGATGGCGGCGGTGTGGACGAAAATGGGCAAACGCCAACCTAAAACGCCGTTGAAGTTTGCACTGGCCATGTTGGTAACCGGCGTCTCTTATTTGAGTTTTATTCCATATATTTCATCCGGAACCCCGATGCCGATTATCGTGTTTATGCTGGTGTTGCTGGCGATTACGATAGGCGAGCTGATGCTGTCGCCGATTTCGCTGTCGTTTTCTACCAAAATCGCACCGAGCATGTTTAAAACACAAATGGTTGCTTTGAATTTCTTGGCATTGTCCATCGGCTTTACCTTGGGCGGAGTGTTGTTTAAAGACTACTACAATGCTCAGTCGCCATTGGATTTCTACTGGATGCTGGCCACCATCGGCGCGGTAACCTGCGGTATCCTGTTGGTACTCGCCCCGGTATTGAACCGCATGCTCAAAGGTGTCGATTGATTTTTCCATTTAAATGGATGTGATGTACGCAGGCCGTCTGAAAATAATCTATTTCAGACGGCCTCATGTTTTATTGGGAATTGGAAAGAGGGCGGATTCGGGGCATAAATCGGATAGGCGGAGAATCCGAATGAAATGATACATGATTAAACCGAAATTAAAATTTGGAAATATTAAATACAAATAAGAATTGTTCTCATAACTTTATTGAATTTATTGAGGTTTTTTTGCTGATTTGCTGATATTTACCTTTAAATGGCTTTTGAAATTCGATAAAATGGTAATCTATTTTTAAGATTTGTCTGTCAACCAGTTAGGTACGACCATGTTGGCCAGTTATTTTCCCGTCCTCGTATTCATCCTCGTCGGCCTTGCGGCCGGTGTGCTGTTTATCCTGCTCGGCACGATTTTGGGTCCGAAACACCACTACGCCGAAAAAGATGCGCCTTACGAATGCGGTTTCGAAGCCTTTGAAAACGCAAGGATGAAGTTCGACGTACGTTATTACCTCGTCGCCATCCTCTTTATCCTATTCGATTTGGAGGTCGCGTTTATGCTGCCGTGGGCAGTGGTATTTAAAGAATTGGGTACATACGGCTTCTGGTCTATGCTGGTGTTTATCGTCGTTTTGACGGTAGGCTTTGTTTACGAATGGAAAAAAGGTGCGCTGGAATGGGAATAGAAGGCGTTTTGAAAAAAGGTTTCATCACCACCAGCGCGGATACGGTGCTGAACTATATGCGTACCGGTTCATTGTGGCCGGTTACTTTCGGTTTGGCCTGTTGCGCCGTGGAAATGATGCACGCGGGTATGGCGCGTTATGACCTTGACCGTTTCGGTATCATTTTCCGTCCGTCCCCCCGTCAGGCCGACCTGATGATTGTGGCGGGTACGCTCACCAACAAAATGGCGCCCGCACTGCGCCGCGTGTACGACCAGCTCGCCGAACCGCGCTGGGTATTGTCTATGGGCTCGTGTGCCAACGGCGGCGGCTATTACCACTATTCTTATTCCGTCGTGCGCGGTGCCGACCGTGTCGTGCCGGTAGACGTTTATGTGCCGGGTTGTCCGCCGACTGCGGAAGCCCTGATTTACGGCCTGATTCAGCTCCAGCAAAAAATCAAGCGCACTTCCACCATCGCGCGTGACGAGTAAGGAGAGGACGATATGGCAAGCATTCAAAACTTATACGAGACCGTCGTCGGCGTGCTCGGCGAGCAGGCAAGCAAAGTCATTTCCGCTTTGGGCGAGATTACTGTCGAGTGTCTGCCCGAACATTATATTTCAGTCATGACCGCATTGCGCGACCATGAAGATTTGCATTTCGAGCTTCTGGTTGACTTGTGCGGCGTCGATTACAGCACTTACAAAAACGAAGCATGGCAGGGCAAACGCTTTGCCGTCGTCAGCCAGCTGCTTTCCGTTAAAAACAATCAACGCATCCGCGTACGCGTCTGGGTTTCAGACGACGACTTCCCCGTAGTCGAATCCATAGTCGATATTTACAACAGCGCGGATTGGTACGAACGCGAAGCCTTCGATATGTACGGCATCATGTTCAACAACCATCCCGACCTGCGCCGCATCCTGACCGATTACGGCTTTGTCGGACATCCGTTCCGCAAAGACTTCCCGATTTCCGGCTATGTCGAAATGCGTTACGACGAAGAGCAAAAACGCGTGATTTATCAACCTGTTACCATTGAGCCGCGCGAGATCACGCCGCGTATCGTCCGTGAGGAGAACTACGGTGGCCAATAAATTAAGAAACTACACCATCAACTTCGGTCCGCAACACCCTGCGGCGCACGGCGTATTGCGTATGATTTTGGAGTTGGACGGCGAACAAATCGTCCGTGCCGACCCGCATATCGGTCTCCTGCACCGCGGTACTGAAAAACTGGCTGAAACCAAAACCTATCTGCAAGCCCTGCCCTATATGGACCGCTTGGACTACGTTTCCATGATGGTTAACGAGCAGGCGTATTGTTTGGCAGTAGAAAAACTCGCCGGTATCGATGTACCTGTCCGCGCCCAATACATCCGCGTCATGTTCGCCGAAGTAACGCGCATCCTTAATCACCTGATGGGCATCGGTTCGCACGCCTTCGACATCGGCGCGATGACCGCCATCC
Source organism: Neisseria sp. P0024.S006 (assembly GCF_051956595.1). Taxonomy (NCBI): domain Bacteria; kingdom Pseudomonadati; phylum Pseudomonadota; class Betaproteobacteria; order Neisseriales; family Neisseriaceae; genus Neisseria; species Neisseria sp. P0024.S006. The sequence continues at coordinate 351,157 of NZ_JBQCXH010000002.1, read as the reverse complement.
TTTACGCCTTCCGCGACCGCGAAGAGTTGATGGACTTGTACGAAGCCGTGTCCGGCGCGCGTATGCACGCCGCCTACTTCCGTCCCGGTGGCGTTTACCGCGACCTGCCCGACTTCATGCCCAAATACGAGAGCAGCAAATTCCGCAACGCCAAAGTATTGAAGCAGCTTAACGAATCCCGCGAAGGCACCATGCTCGACTTTATTGACGCCTTCTGCGAACGTTTCCCAAAAAACATCGATACACTCGAAACCCTCCTGACCGACAACCGCATTTGGAAACAGCGTACCGTCGGCATCGGCGTTGTCTCTCCTGAGCGCGCCATGCAAAAAGGCTTTACCGGCGTCATGTTGCGCGGTTCGGGCGTGGAATGGGACGTGCGTAAGACACAGCCTTACGAAGTGTACGACAAAATGGATTTCGATATTCCCGTCGGTGTGAACGGCGACTGCTACGACCGTTACCTCTGCCGTATGGAAGAAATGCGTCAATCCGTACGCATCATTAAACAATGTTCCGAGTGGTTGCGTGTCAATCCGGGTCCGGTCATTACCACAAACCACAAATTCGCTCCGCCCAAACGTACCGAAATGAAAACAGGTATGGAAGACCTGATTCACCATTTCAAACTCTTTACCGAAGGTATGCACGTTCCTGAGGGCGAGACCTACACCGCTGTCGAACATCCGAAAGGCGAGTTCGGCGTTTACATCATTTCAGACGGCGCGAACAAACCCTACCGCCTGAAAATCCGCGCACCCGGCTTCGCCCACCTGCAAGGCATGGACGAAATGGCAAAAGGCCACATGCTGGCCGACGTTGTTGCTATCATCGGTACGCAGGACATCGTATTCGGGGAGGTTGACCGATAATGTTATCCGCAGAATCTTTAAAACAAATTGACATCGAGTTGGCAAAATATCCTGCTGACCAACGTCGCTCCGCGATTATGGGTGCATTGCGTATCGCCCAAACCGAAAAAGGCTGGCTCGCTCCCGAGACCATCGCCTTTGTCGCAGACTATATCGGCATCTCGCCTGCACAAGCCTACGAAGTCGCTACTTTCTACAATATGTACAACCTTGAGCCTGTCGGCAAATACAAATTAACCGTTTGTACCAACCTGCCTTGCGCCCTGCGCGGCGGTATGGATACCGGCGAATACCTGAAGAAAAAACTCGGTATCGGCTACGGTGAAACCACGCCCGACGGTAAATTTACCCTTGTCGAAGGCGAATGCATGGGCGCATGTGGCGATGCACCGGTCATGCTGGTCAACAACCACAGCATGTGCAGCTTTATGACCGAAGAAGCAATTGAGAAAAAATTAGCAGAATTAGAATAGATCGTCTGAACATATTCGGTTTGTAATCAAACTTACTAGTTATTCCAAAATTTTAAATTGTGATTTAAAAGTAACAATAAAAAGGGAAGCGGTTAATGAAAGGGATAATTGTTAAGTGGGATGATGAAAAAGGTTATGGTTTTATACGGATAGATGGTAGTAAACAAGAAATTTTCTGCCATATTTCTGACTTTTCCCAAAGAAGCCCTCGTCCTGAACTTAATGAGGCGGTTGGCTTTGAAGTATCTTCTAACGGAAAAGGAAAAAATGTTGCTAAACAGATTCGTTACTTGAATCGTGAGGCAAGAGATTTTAAGCGGAATCATAACCATCGTTCGAGTGCAAAGAAAAAATCATTTTTTGCCTTAGATACGTCGTCTTCCATATTGACGAAATTGGTAGGGTTGGCACTTTTCGGGTTAATTGGTTATCAGATATATCAATTCGCCGCAGCAAAATTAGTCCCTAAACAAACTAATGCACCAGTAGAGCTTAATGATCCAGCTGCGATACAAGCTAAAAAAACAATAGTAATAAATATCGTTGTGATGGTAGGCAATATTGTTCCCAGATGGTGTCATGTGAAGAGGCTAAATGGTTTTTACAGAATTGTTCTGATACCAAAATGGATGGTGATGGTGATGGTATTCCATGTGAAGATAAATGCGGTGGATGGTAATAACTTCAGCAAAGTAGGCTAGGTCTACAACCATGAAAACGAAACACAAGGTCGTCTGAAATATCAATTTTATAAACCAATATTTTTATTTAGTCGGCATGTAATCGATATACAAAGGTATATTAGGCCGTCTGAAACAACGGCTGCAACTTATACGAAAACGAACAGGCACACCAAAAATGGCTATTTACCAATCAGGCGTGATTTTTGACCAAGTGGATACCGCCAATCCCGATTGCTGGACATTGGACGAATACGTCAAACGTGGCGGTTATACCGCCCTGCGTAAAATCCTGTCCGAAAACATCTCGCAAAGCGATGTGATTGACGAGGTCAAAGCCTCCGGCTTGCGCGGTCGTGGCGGTGCGGGCTTCCCGACCGGTTTGAAATGGAGCTTTATGCCCCGTTCCTTCCCGGGCGAAAAATACGTCGTCTGCAATACCGACGAAGGCGAGCCGGGTACATTTAAAGACCGCGACATCATCATGTTCAATCCCCATGCCCTGATTGAAGGCATGATTATCGCCGGTTACGCGATGGGTGCGAAAGCGGGCTACAACTACATTCACGGCGAAATTTTCGAAGGCTACCAACGCTTTGAGGCCGCACTTGCCCAAGCGCGTGCTGCAGGTTTTTTGGGTAAAAATATTTTGGGTTCGGATTTTGAATTTGAACTCTTCGCCCACCACGGCTACGGCGCATATATTTGCGGTGAAGAAACCGCATTGCTCGAATCGCTGGAAGGCAAAAAAGGCCAGCCGCGCTTCAAACCGCCATTCCCCGCCTCGTTCGGCCTGTACGGCAAACCGACCACCATCAACAATACCGAAACGTTCTCCTCCGTTCCATTCATTATCCGTGACGGCGGACAGGCGTTTGCCGACAAAGGTATTCCGAATGCAGGCGGTACCAAATTGTTCTGTATTTCCGGCCACGTTGAACGTCCGGGCAACTATGAAGTGCCATTGGGTACGCCGTTTGCCGAAATCCTGAAAATGGCAGGCGGTATGCGCGGCGGTAAAAAACTCAAAGCTGTCATTCCCGGCGGTTCGTCCGCGCCCGTGTTGCCTGCCGATATCATGATGCAGACCAATATGGACTATGACTCGATTTCCAAAGCAGGCTCGATGCTGGGTTCCGGCGCGATTATCGTCATGGACGAAGACGTGTGCATGGTCAAAGCCCTTGAGCGCCTGAGCTACTTCTACTACGACGAGTCTTGCGGCCAATGTACGCCTTGCCGAGAAGGTACAGGCTGGCTCTATCGCATCGTCCACCGCATCGTAGAAGGCAAAGGCCGCATGGAAGACTTGGATCTGCTGGATTCTGTCGGCAACCAAATGGCAGGTCGCACCATCTGCGCCCTCGCCGATGCCGCCGTCTTCCCCGTCCGCAGCTTTACCAAGCATTTCCGTGATGAGTTTGTGCATTACATCGAACACGGCGGACCGATGAAACCGAATAAGTGGTGCTAAGTTTTCAGACGGCCTCTAAAAGAATTATTTATTAAATACCCGTAACTAGGAACGAACCATGTTACAAATCGAAATCGACGGCAAACAGGTATCTGTGGAGCAGGGCGCGACGGTGATTGAAGCCGCGCACAAGCTCGGTACTTATATCCCGCATTTCTGTTACCACAAAAAACTTTCCATCGCTGCCAACTGCCGTATGTGTTTGGTGGACGTGGAAAAGGCCCCCAAACCTCTGCCCGCCTGTGCCACGCCGGTTACAGACGGCATGATCGTGCGTACGCATTCGGCAAAAGCCCGAGAGGCGCAAGAAGGCGTGATGGAGTTCCTGCTCATCAATCATCCGCTTGATTGTCCGACCTGCGACCAAGGCGGCGAATGCCAGTTGCAGGATTTGGCGATGGGCTACGGCAAAAATACCAGCCGTTATACCGAAGAAAAACGTTCCGTCGTCGGCAAAGACATGGGTCCTTTGATTTCCGCCGAGGAAATGAGCCGTTGTATCCACTGTACCCGTTGCGTTCGTTTCACTGAAGAAATCGCCGGCGTGCAAGAAATCGCCATGGCCAACCGCGGCGAACATTCCGAAATCATGCCTTTTATCGGCAAAGCAGTGGAAACCGAATTATCAGGCAACGTCATCGATTTGTGTCCTGTCGGTGCATTGACCAGCAAACCGTTCCGCTTTAACGCGCGTACTTGGGAGCTGAACCGCCGCAAATCCGTTTCCGCCCATGACGCTTTGGGCAGCAACCTGATTGTGCAGACCAAAGACCATACAGTCCGCCGCGTGTTGCCGTTGGAAAACGAAGCCATCAACGAATGCTGGCTGTCCGACCGCGACCGTTTTGCCTATGAAGGTCTGTATCACGAAAGCCGTCTGAAAAACCCGAAAATCAAGCAGGGTGGCGAGTGGATGGACGTGGATTGGAAAACTGCGTTGGAATATGTCCGCAGCGCGATTGAATGTATCGCCAAAGACGGCAACCAAAACCAAGTCGGCGTTTGGGCCAATCCGATGAATACGGTTGAAGAGCTGTATCTGGCCAAAAAACTTGCCGACGGTTTGGGCGTTAAAAACTTTGCCACCCGTTTGCGCCAACAAGACAAACGTCTTTCAGACGGCCTTAAAGGTGCGCAATGGTTGGGACAAAGCATCGAATCTTTGGCTGACAACGATGCCGTATTGGTAGTTGGTGCGAACTTGCGCAAAGAACAGCCGCTCCTGACCGCCCGTCTGCGCCGCGCCGCCAAAGACCGTATGGCCTTGAGCGTATTGGCCAGCAGTAAAGAAGAATTGTTTATGCCGCTTCTGTCTCAAGAAGCGGTGCATCCCGACGAGTGGGCAGGCCGTCTGAAAAACCTGTCTGCCAATGCGGAACACGCCGTTACCGCCAGCCTGAAAAACGCTGAAAAAGCAGCGGTGATTTTAGGCGCGGAAGTGCAAAACCATCCTGATTCCGCCGCTATTTATGCCGCCGCGCAAGAGCTGGCAGATGCGACCGGCGCAGTGCTGGGCATTTTGCCGCAAGCTGCCAACAGCGTCGGTGCGGATGTCTTGGGCGTAAACTCCGGCGAGAGCGTTGTTGAAATGGCAAACGCGCCGAAACAGGCAGTTTTGCTGCTCAACGTCGAGCCGGAAATCGATACGGCAGACGGCGCAAAAGCCGTAGCCGCGTTGAAACAGGCGAAAAGCGTGATGGCGTTTACGCCGTTTGTCAGCGAAACGCTACTGGACGTGTGCGACGTATTGCTGCCGATTGCGCCGTTTACCGAAACCTCGGGCAGCTTCATCAATATGGAAGGCCGTCTGCAATCCTTCCACGGTGTCGTTCAGGGCTTCGGCGATTCGCGTCCGATGTGGAAAGTATTGCGCGTATTGGGCAACCTGTTTGACTTGAAAGGTTTTGAATACCACGATACCGCTGCGATTCTGAAAGATGCGCTGGATGCAGAAAGTCTGCCGTCCAAACTGGATAACTGCAGCACATGGGCAGGGGAAGGCGTTCAGACGGCCTCAGACCGCCTCGTCCGTGTCGGCGGCGTCGGTATTTATCACACTGATCCTATCGTGCGCCGTTCCGCACCGTTGCAGGAAACCAGCCATGCCGCCGTGCCTGCCGCGCGTGTAAATCCGAACACATTGGCACGCTTGGGCCTGCAAGACGGACAAACCGCTGTCGCCAAACAAAACGGCGCAAGCGTATCGGTTGCTGTCAAAGCCGATGCCGGTTTGCCTGAAAACGTGGTGCATCTGCCGCTGCATACCGAAAATGCCGCGCTGGGTGCGTTGATGGACACTATTGAACTGGCGGGAGCTTGATCATGCAAGAATGGTTCCAAAACCTCTTTGCCGCAACGCTCGGTCTGGGCGATTTGGGTATCACCGTAGGCTTGGTGGTATCCGTCATCGTCAAAATCGTGATTATCCTGATTCCGCTGATTCTGACCGTTGCCTACCTGACGTATTTCGAACGTAAAGTCATCGGCTTTATGCAACTTCGTGTCGGCCCGAACGTAACCGGCCCGTGGGGTCTGATTCAGCCGTTTGCCGACGTGTTCAAACTCTTGTTTAAAGAGGTAACCCGTCCGAAGTTGTCAAACAAAGCCTTGTTCTACATCGGCCCGATTATGTCGCTCGCCCCGTCTTTTGCGGCGTGGGCAGTGATTCCGTTCAACGAAGAATGGGTGCTGACCAATATCAATATCGGCCTTTTGTACATCCTGATGATTACCTCGTTGTCGGTTTACGGCGTGATCATCGCGGGCTGGGCTTCCAACTCCAAATATTCGTTCCTGGGCGCAATGCGTGCTTCCGCGCAAAGCATTTCCTACGAGATTGCCATGAGTGCCGCGCTGGTGTGTGTCGTGATGGTATCGGGCAGTATGAACTTCTCCGACATCGTTGCCGCACAAGCCAAAGGTATTGCTGGCGGGTCTGTGTTCTCGTGGAACTGGCTGCCGCTCTTCCCCATCTTCATCGTTTATCTGATTTCCGCCGTTGCCGAAACCAACCGCGCGCCGTTTGACGTGGCAGAGGGTGAATCTGAAATCGTTGCCGGTCACCACGTTGAATACTCCGGCTTTGCGTTCGCGCTGTTCTTCCTTGCCGAATACATTTTCATGATTCTGATTGCCGCGCTGACATCGCTGATGTTCCTCGGCGGCTGGTTGTCTCCGTTCCCGCAAAGCTGGGGCATTGTCGGCACGCCTTCCGCATTCTGGATGTTCGTGAAAATGGCAGCGGTTCTGTACTGGTATCTGTGGATACGCGCAACCTTCCCGCGCTACCGTTACGACCAAATCATGCGTTTGGGCTGGAAAGTGCTGATTCCGATCGGCTTCGCCTACATCGTGATTTTGGGCGTGTGGATGATTTCACCGCTGAATCTGTGGAAATAGGGCAGGGAGGCCGTCTGAAAGTTTTCAGGTAGCCTGAACCCCAAATTTTTAACCGTTTCAAACCGAGAGAAACCGATGAAAGCTCAATGCCTGTGCGGCGCAGTATCACTGGAAACCGCCGAAAACCGCGAACTCCACGCCTGCCATTGCGGGAAATGCCGCACATGGGGCAGCGGCGCGTCTTTTACTTTGGCCGCTCGGTCGCCCGAAATCACAGGCAGCGAGCACATCGCGCATTATCAGTCGTCCGAATGGGCGCAACGCTGTTTTTGCAAACACTGCGGCACACACCTGTTTGTGCAGGTTGGCAACGATTATTACATCAACGCCGGGCTGTTTGCCGACAACGCGGACTTTGAAACTACCTCACAAATCTTTATTGATTGCAAAGCTCCGTATTATGACTTGGCCAACGATACCCCGAAGCTGACCGAAGCCGAGTTTTTAGAAATGGTGGGCGCGGCAGGTTAAAAAAACCGCTTTCAGACGGCCTGTAAACAGAACAATCCGAAAAGAGCATCCGAAAATGGCTAACTTAGTAAAAACCTTTCTGCTTGGCGAATTGGTAAAAGGCTTGGGCGTAACGCTCAAAAACTTTTTTGCCCGCAAAGACACAATTTATTTCCCCGAAGAGAAAACGCCGCAATCCGTGCGTTTCCGCGGCCTGCACGCGCAACGCCGTTATCCGAACGGCGAAGAGCGCTGTATTGCGTGTAAATTGTGTGAGGCAGTTTGTCCGGCAATGGCGATTAACATCGAATCGGAAGAACGCGAAGACGGCACCCGCCGCACCAAGCGTTACGACATCGACCTGACCAAGTGCATCTTCTGCGGTTTCTGCGAAGAGGCCTGTCCGACCGATGCGATTGTAGAAACCCATATTTTTGAATACCACGGCGAGAAAAAAGGTGACTTGCACATGACCAAGCCGATTCTTTTGGCCATTGGCGACAAATACGAACCCGAAATCGCCAAACGCAAAGCCGCTGACGCGCCGTATCGTTAAGGAGCAGACGAATGACTTTTTCCGCGATTCTGTTCTATATCCTTGCCGCCATCGTTTTGTACGGTGCGGTTCGTACCGTTACCGCTAAAAACCCTGTGCACGCCGCTTTGCATTTGGTGCTGACCTTCTGCGTGAGCGCGATGATTTGGATGCTGATGCAGGCCGAATTCTTGGGTGTGACGCTGGTGGTGGTTTACGTCGGCGCCGTGATGGTGTTGTTCCTGTTCGTCGTGATGATGCTGAATATCGACATCGAAGCCATGCGCGCCGGTTTCTGGCGTCATGCGCCGGTTGCCGGTGTGGTCGGCACATTGTTGGCGGTTGCCCTGATCCTGATTTTGGTCAACCCGAAAACCGACCTGGCCGCATTTGGTCTGATGAAAGACATTCCGGCCGATTACAACAATATCCGCGATTTGGGCAGCCGTATTTATACTGACTACCTGTTGCCGTTTGAGTTGGCGGCGGTATTGCTGCTGTTGGGTATGGTGGCCGCGATTGCGTTGGTTCACCGCAAAACTTTCAATCCGAAACGTATGGACCCTGCAGACCAAGTTAAAGTACGCGCTGATCAAGGCCGTATGCGCTTGGTAAAAATGGAAGCGGTCAAACCGCAAGTCGAATCTGCCGAAGAAAGCGAAGTTTCAGACGGCCTCAAGCCGGAAGGGGAGGGCAAAGCATGATTACCTTGACGCATTATCTGGTATTGGGTGCGCTCCTGTTCGGTATCAGCGCAATGGGTATCTTTATGAACCGCAAAAACGTGCTGGTATTGCTGATGTCCATCGAGCTGATGCTCTTGGCGGTGAACTTCAACTTTATCGCTTTCTCCCAATATTTGGGCGATACTGCCGGACAGATTTTCGTATTCTTCGTACTGACCGTTGCCGCTGCCGAATCCGCCATCGGTTTGGCGATTATGGTATTGGTGTACCGTAACAGAAAAACAATCAACGTTGCCGATTTGGATGAGTTGAAAGGGTAATCATGAACGACATGACTTTATATTTGGTAATTGCCCTTGTGCCTTTGGCAGGCTCGCTGATTGCGGGTTTGTTCGGCAACAAAATCGGACGTGCCGGTGCGCATACCGTAACAATACTCGGTGTGGCGGTGTCCGCCTTGCTGTCGGCTTATGTGCTGTGGGGATTCCTCAATGGCAGCCGTACCAAGTTTGACGAGAACGTTTATACCTGGCTGACAATGGGCGGCTTGGATTTCTCCGTCGGCTTCTTGGTCGATACGATGACGGCGATGATGATGGTTGTTGTAACGGGCGTGTCGTTGATGGTGCATATCTATACCATCGGTTATATGCACGATGAAAAAGTCGGCTACCAACGCTTCTTCAGCTATATTTCTTTGTTTACTTTCAGCATGTTGATGCTGATTATGAGCAACAACTTCATCCAGCTCTTCTTCGGCTGGGAGGCTGTGGGCTTGGTGTCGTACCTTTTGATCGGTTTCTATTTCAAACGTCCGAGCGCAACATTTGCCAACCTGAAAGCCTTTTTGATCAACCGTGTCGGCGACTTCGGCTTTTTGCTCGGTATCGGCTTAGTGCTTGCCTATTTCGGTGGCAGCCTGCGCTATCAAGATGTATTCGCTTATCTGCCTAATGTTCAGACGGCCACTATCCAATTGTTCCCCGGTGTGGAATGGTCTTTGATTACCGTAACCTGTTTGCTCCTGTTCGTGGGTGCGATGGGTAAATCGGCGCAGTTCCCGCTGCACGTTTGGCTGCCTGATTCGATGGAAGGCCCGACCCCGATTTCCGCGTTGATTCACGCCGCAACCATGGTTACCGCCGGTCTGTTCATGGTATCGCGTATGTCGCCGATTTATGAGATGAGCAGCACTGCGCTGTCTGTCATCATGGTAATCGGTGCGATTACTGCCCTGTTTATGGGCTTCTTGGGCGTGATTCAAAACGACATCAAACGTGTGGTTGCGTATTCCACCTTGTCTCAACTGGGCTATATGACCGTGGCTCTGGGTGCGTCTGCCTATTCCGTGGCGATGTTCCACGTCATGACCCACGCTTTCTTTAAAGCCTTGTTGTTCTTGGCCGCAGGTAGCGCGATTATCGGTATGCACCATGACCAAGATATGCGCCATATGGGCAACCTGAAAAAATACATGCCGATTACTTGGCTGACCATGCTGATCGGTAACTTGTCGCTGATCGGTACGCCGTTCTTCTCCGGCTTCTATTCCAAAGATTCGATTATCGAAGCAGCGAAATACAGCACCCTGCCGGGCAGCGGTTTTGCCTATTTTGCCGTCCTCGCCAGCGTGTTCGTTACCGCATTTTACGCGTTCCGCCAATACTTTATGGTGTTCCACGGCGAAGAAAAATGGCGCAGTCTGCCTGAACATCATGACGATCATCATGGTGAAGAGCATCACGGCTTGGGCAAAAACGACAATCCGCACGAAAGCCCGCTGGTCGTTACCCTGCCTTTGATTTTGCTTGCCATTCCGTCCGTCATCATCGGCTATGTTGCCATCGAGCCTATGCTTTACGGCGATTTCTTCAAAGACGTGATTTTCGTTAATGCCGACGCGCATCCGACCATGCACATCATGAAGGAAGAGTTCCACGGCGCATTGGCAATGGTGTCGCACAGCCTGCATTCGCCCGTACTTTACCTTGCTATCGCAGGCGTATTGAGTGCATGGCTCTTGTACGTCAAACTGCCGCACCTGCCAGCCAAAATTGCACAGGCGTTCCGTCCGATTTACGTTTTGTTTGAAAACAAATACTACCTCGACGCCCTGTATTTCAACGTCTTTGCCAAAGGCACGCGTGCATTGGGTACTTTCTTCTGGAAAGTCGGCGATACCGCCATTATCGACAACGGCATCGTCAACGGCTCTGCCAAACTGGTCGGCGCGATTGCCGCACAGGTACGCAAAGTCCAAACCGGCTTCATCTATACCTATGCCGCCGCTATGGTATTCGGCGTATTGGTACTGCTCGGCATGACCTTCTGGGGATTGTTCCGATAAAAGCGGGATTTCAGACGGCCTGTCTATAGTTTGTGTATAGGGCCGTCTGAAAAAGAAAATTTGAGCAACAATGATTGAAGACAAATTACCGCAAACCCTGGACGAAGTCCGTGAAGCCATCGATGGTTTGGATAAGGGATTAATCGAATTACTCGCCCGCCGGCAGAAATTGGTACGGCAGGCTGGTCGTCTGAAACCTAAAAACGATGTGCAGGCGGTTTCCGCGCCCGAACGGGTGGCTCAAGTGATTGCCTCTCGCCGCGCTTATGCCGAAAAGGCCGGTTTGTCGCCCGAAGTAGCAGAAGCAGTTTGGCGCAGCATGATTGATGCGTTCATTAAACTTGAGATGGACACCAACCGTACCGACGGAGCGTAGTCAAAATCTTCGGATAACGGTTTTGACAAGAAAAATAGGGAAGAGGCCGTCTGAAATATAGAGGCGAGAAAAAACTATGTCGGACACACGAACCATCTGTTCCGCCGAATTTACCGCTTCCCGCGCATGGGGCGCACTCGACATCGCCAATATGAACGGCATCACCGTGCGCCTGCACTGGACGAACCAGCCCTACACATGGCACATCAACGACGGCGAGGAAGTGTTTGCTGTGATGGATGGCGAAGTTGAGATGCACTACCGAGAAAACGGCGAAGAACACATCGTTCGTTTAAAAAGCGGAGATATCTTCTATGCAGGAATCGGCACGGAACACGTCGCCCATCCGTGCGGCGAGGCGCGGATTCTGGTGATTGAGAAAGAGGACAGCGTTTGAGGCCGTCTGAAAAGAAGGTTTGAGACAGCAATACAGAATAAGAGAATGACGGCAGATATACATTTTTCTTGATTTTGCCGTACACAAAATACACAATCTTTTTCAGACGGCCTCCTGAAATGTCGTCTGGAAACCAACCCATACAACTATATTTTTTATTTTAACCACAGGTTAACCACTATGTTTTCCAACTACCTACTCAGCTTGGCAATATGGATACCCATCGCCGCAGGTGTGCTGGTTTTGGCGACCGGTAAGGACAGCCGTGCGCCGCTGGCGCGTGTGCTTGCCTTCATGGGTGCGCTTGCCGGTTTCTTGGTAACGCTGCCCCTGTTTACCGGTTTCGACCGTTTGAGCGGCGGCTATCAGTTTACCGAGTTCCACGAGTGGATTCCGCTGCTGAAAATCAACTACGCATTGGGCGTGGACGGTATTTCAGTGCTCTTTATCATCTTAAATGCGTTTATTACGCTTTTGGTGGTATTGGCCGGTTGGGAAGTCATTCAGAAACGTCCGGCGCAGTATATGGCCGCTTTCCTGATCATGTCGGGCTTGATTAACGGCGCGTTTGCCGCGCAGGATGCGATTCTGTTTTATGTGTTCTTCGAGGGTATGCTGATTCCGCTGTACCTGATTATCGGTGTATGGGGCGGTCCGCGCCGCGTCTATGCGTCGGTCAAGCTCTTCCTCTATACGCTGATGGGTTCGCTCTTGATGCTGGTTGCCATGGTTTACCTGTACTATCAAACAGGCAGCTTCTCTATTGTCGATTTCCAAAACATCAAACAGATTCCGTTGGGCGTACAACAGCTTTTGTTTGCGGCATTCTTCCTGTCATTTGCCGTAAAAGTGCCGATGTTCCCTGTGCACACTTGGTTGCCGGATGCCCACGTTGAAGCGCCGACCGGCGGTTCGATGGTGTTGGCGGCCATTACGCTGAAGCTGGGTGCGTATGGTTTCTTGCGCTTTATCCTGCCGATTATGCCGGATGCGGCACGCTATTTTGCCCCTGTGATCATCGTATTGAGCCTGATTGCCGTGATTTACATTGGTATGGTGGCTTTGGTGCAAACCGATATGAAAAAACTGGTGGCATACTCTTCCATCAGCCACATGGGTTTTGTCACTTTGGGCATGTTCCTGTTCGTGAACGGCCAACTGAATGACTGGGCATTGAAAGGCGCAATCGTTCAAATGATTTCCCACGGTTTTGTGTCTGCCGCGATGTTTATGTGTATCGGCGTGATGTACGACCGCCTGCATACCCGCAATATTGCCGACTATGGCGGCGTGGTCAATGTGATGCCTAAGTTTGCGGCGTTTATGATGTTGTTCGGTATGGCCAATGCCGGTCTGCCTGCGACTTCCGGTTTCGTGGGCGAGTTTATGGTGATTATGGGCGCGGTTAAAGTGAATTTCTGGGTAGGCGCGTTGGCTGCCATGACCTTGATTTACGGTGCATCTTATACCCTGTGGATGTACAAACGCGTTATTTTTGGTGCAATCCACAATCCGCACGTTGCCGAAATGAAAGACATCAATTGCCGCGAATTTGCGATTTTGGCGATTTTGGCGGTTGCTGTTTTGGGCATGGGTCTGTATCCGCAAGCGTTTATCGAAGTGGTGCATCAAGCGGCAAACGATTTGATTGCCCATGTGGCACAAAGCAAGATTTGAGGTGTGTAAATGAACTGGTCTGATTTGAATTTAATGCCTGCCATGCCCGAAATCGTGCTGCTTGCGCTATTGGGTGTCGTATTGCTGGCAGACTTGTGGATTTGCGATAAAAACCGCTATCTGACCCATCTGATGAGTTTGGGAACGGTCATCATCGTGGCCGTTACCCAATTGGCAGTATGGGAACAGGGCAGTGTCGATGCCTTTCACGGTATGTATATTGCAGACGGCATGTCCCGTTTGGCTAAACTGGTGCTGTATGCGCTGACGTTTGGTCTGTTTATTTACAGTAAACCGTACAACCAAGACCGCCAAATCTTTAAAGGCGAGTTTTACACCCTGTCGCTGTTTGCCCTGCTGGGTATGAGCGTTATGGTCAGCTCGGCACATTTCCTGACTGCGTATATCGGTTTGGAATTGTTGTCTTTGTCGCTGTACGCCATGATTGCCCTGCGCCGCGATTCCGGCCGCTCTGCCGAGGCTGCGCTGAAATACTTCGTATTGGGCGCGTTGGCCTCCGGTTTGCTGCTCTATGGTATTTCTATGGTTTACGGCGCCACCGGTTCCCTTGATTTTGCTTCCGTCTTGGCTTCTGCTTTCAATGAGCAGGCCAATGAATGGTTGTTGAAATTGGGTATGGTGTTTATTGTGGTCGCCATTGCATTTAAATTGGGTGCGGTTCCATTCCATATGTGGGTGCCCGATGTGTACGATGGTGCGCCGACCTCTGTTACCGCCTTTGTGGGTACTGCTCCGAAAATCGCCGCCGTTGTCTTTGCGTTCCGTATCCTTGTTACCGGCATGGGTACAGTACATTCAGACTGGGCGCCGATGTTGGCCATTCTTGCCGTTGCTTCTTTGGTGGTCGGTAACCTTGCTGCCATTATGCAAACCAATATCAAACGTATGCTTGCCTATTCCACCGTATCGCACATGGGCTTTATCCTGTTGGCGTTTATGGCAGGCGCGGTCGGCTTTACCGCAGGTTTGTATTACGCCATTACCTATGCTGTGATGGCGGCAGTCAGCTTCGGTGTTTTGATGGTATTGTCTACCAAAGACATTGAGTGTGAAAACATCAAAGACCTTGCAGGCCTTAACCAACGCCATGCATGGTTTGCTTTCCTGATGTTGCTGTCTATGTTCTCCATGGCGGGTATTCCGCCGCTGATGGGTTTTTACGCCAAATTCGGCGTGATTATGGCACTCTTGAAACAAGGCCATGTTTGGTTGTCTGTATTTGCCGTCATCATGTCGCTGATTGGTGCGTTCTACTACCTGCGCGTGGTCAAAGTCATCTACTTCGATGCGCCTGACCATGACCAGCCGGTCGGCAGCAATTATGCCGCCAAATTTGTACTGACGGTCAATGCCTTCCTGCTGCTCCTGTGGGGTATCATGCCGCAAACCGTTATCGACTGGTGTGCCAAAGCATTGGAAAATACCTTGTAAGCTTTAAACAAAACCGACGGCGGCTGTTCCAAAGCCGCCGTTTTTGTTAGGATTCGCATCCGGGTGAAATATACCCAAAGTTCAGACGGCCTCAAGCTTTCGGACAAACATTAAGCGGGTATTATCAAGAGATTGAATATCCTACGGATAATGATGGGCAAGAATGCCCGTTCAACATGTTAAAATCACACACAGGCCGTCTGAAAACAGAAAGACCACCATGACCGCATCCATGTACATTCTTTTGCTGTTGGCACTTATCTTTGCCAACGCACCCTTTATTACCACCAAATTCTTCGGCATCGTCGCCCTGAAACGCAAACATATCGGCCATCACTTGATCGAATTGCTGGCAGGTTTCCTTCTTACCGCGATCCTCGCCTATATCCTCGAATCACGCGCCGGTGCCGTGCATGCCCAAGATTGGGAGTTTTACGCGACCGTTGTCTGCCTCTACCTGATTTTTGCCTTCCCATGCTTTGTATGGCGTTACTTTTGGAATGAGCGAAATAGAGAGTAGGAATTAGATTTGAATAAGGAAAAGGCCGTCTGAAAGATTTTCAGACGGCCTTTATTTTGTTTGATGTTAAATATCGGTTAGAAAACAAGGCTGTTGGGGCGTAAAGCCTTGTCGTGAGGGCGGTTTAACGGTACTATTCTCGGTTAATCCTGTTTTATTCCTATGAAATTGAAAGTATAAGATGATTAATGATATTCAAAAGACAGCTGAAGGCAAAATGCAGCGTTCTCTGGAAGTATTGAAAGACAATTTGGCTAAAGTGCGTACCGGCCGTGCGCATACCGGCCTGCTCGACCAAGTGGAAGTGGAATACTGGGGCAGCATGGTGCCTGTGAGCCAAGTAGCGAACGTGACGCTTTTGGATGCGCGTACGATTGGTGTGAAACCTTTTGAGAGCAATATGGCTGCAAAAGTCGAGAAAGCGATCCGTGATTCCAACTTGGGCCTGAACCCTGCTTCTGTCGGTGATTTGATCCGTGTCCCTATGCCTATGCTGACTGAGGAACGCCGTAAAGATTTGATCAAAGTGGTACGCGGCGAGGCGGAAGAAGGCCGTGTGTCTATCCGCAATGTGCGCCGTGATGCAAACGACCACATCAAGAAATTGTTGAAAGACAAAGAGATTTCTGAAGATGAAGCCCGCCGCGGCGAGGAAGCGGTTCAGAAGTTGACCGACAAATACATTGCTGAGGCAGACAAGCTCTTGGCTGCCAAAGAAGAAGATTTGATGGCGATTTAATCCTGTGTGCAAACCGTTCAGACGGCCTTTGGACGGTTTGCTCCTTGAAAGGCAGACATGAAAAGCAGTACGCAGACGATTTTGGAACACTCTGCCATCCCCCGACATATTGCTGTGATTATGGACGGCAACGGACGTTGGGCAAAGAAGCGTTTTCTTCCCCGTGTGATGGGGCATAAGCGCGGCTTGGATGCGCTGGAGAACATGGTGAAGCATTGTGCTGAACTGGGTGTGCAGTATTTGACCGTGTTTGCTTTTTCGACTGAAAACTGGCGACGCCCCGAGGAAGAAGTTTCTTTTCTGATGGGGCTGTTTTTGCAGGCTTTGCAAAAGCAGGTGCGCCGTTTGCACGATAACAATATGCGCTTGAGGGTCATCGGCAGCCGCGAGCGGTTTAATGCTGAAATCCTGAAGGGGATTGAGGCGGCCGAGGCGTTGACGGCAAATAATACCGGTTTGACTTTGAGCATTGCCGCCGATTATGGCGGCCGCTGGGATATTTTGCAGGCGGCAAATCAGTTGATTGCTGAGGGAGTCACTGAGATTACGGAAGAGGCGTTGTCGCGCTATTTGATGTTGGGCGATGCACCCGAGCCGGATTTGTTTATCCGAACCGGCGGCGAGACGCGCATCAGTAATTTCCTGCTGTGGCAGATGGCGTACGCAGAATTGTATTTTACGGATACGCTGTGGCCTGATTTTAATGAGAAATCGCTGAATGAAGCGATTGTTTCGTTCCAAAAACGGGAACGCCGCTTCGGGCGGACTTCCGAACAGCTGCCGGTTGAGCAGCAACGGGGTTGAGAACTATGTTGAAACAACGGATTTTGACGGCGCTGTGGCTCTTGCCGCTGATGCTGGGTATGCTGTTTTATGCACCTATGTGGCTGTGGGCGGCGTTTTGCGGCCTGATTGCCATGCTGACTTTGTGGGAATATGCCCGCATGAGCGGCTTGGATAAGTTGAAAATCAACCATTATTTGGCTTCAACGCTGGTGTTTGGCGTGATTGCCTATGCCGGCGGTTGGCAGTTGCCTGATTTGGTTTGGTGTGTCGTATTGGCGTTTTGGCTGATTGTCATGCCTTGGTGGCTGAAGGCGAAATGGAAGTTAAACGGCGGCTGGCAGGCTTACACGGTCGGTTGGTTGTTGGTGATGCCGTTTTGGTTCGCACTGGTTTACCTGCGCCCTCAGCCTGAAGACGCGTTGTCTTTATTGGCGATTATGGGTTTGGTGTGGGTGGCCGATATTGGCGCGTATTTCTGCGGCAAATCGTTTGGCAAGCGCAAAATTGCGCCGACCATCAGCCCGGGTAAAAGCTGGGAAGGTGCGATCGGCGGTGCATTGTGCGTTGTCGTGTACATGACCATCGTATGGAAAGCCGGTTGGCTGGCTTTTGAAGCCGGGTGGTTCAAAACGATTTTGATCGGCTTGATTCTGACCGTTGTCAGCGTGTGCGGCGATTTGCTGGAAAGCTGGCTCAAACGTGCGGCCGGTATCAAAGACAGCAGCAATCTGTTGCCGGGACACGGCGGCGTGTTCGACCGTGTGGACAGCCTGATTGCCGTTATCAGCATTTATGCCGCCTTTGTATATTTGTTTTAAACCGCCTGTCTGACGTGGTTGAGGGAGCTGATGATGTCCGAACAAAAACAGATTTCATCTTTATCGATCTTGGGCGTATTGTTGGCACTGGGATTGATGGCTGCGGCGTTTATTTTGGGCGTGCAGTTTAAGAATCTGCGCCAGCCGGGGACGATTACTGTAAAAGGTCTGGCGGAGAAAAACTTCCAATCCGACAGCGCGACGTGGAATACGGGTGTGAACGCGCACGGCGAGAGCTATCAGGAAGTTTTGGATTTACTGACGGCAAGACGCAAGAAGCTGTCTAAGTTTTTGGGTGAGCAAGGCTTTACGGCGGCTGAAATGAAAGTGGGCCTGCCCGAAGTGTCGCGCGTTTTCAATGAAACCCGAGACGAACTGGGCAACGTAACCCGCACGCCCAATGGCTACGATGGCGACCTCAATATTGTGGTCAACACCAAAAAACTGGACAAAATCCAAGCTGCTCAGCGCGCCATTTTGAACTTCCGTGCGCAAAACGAATTTATCCGCTTCGACAATCCGCAATATTTGTTGGGCAATTTGGAAACCATCAAACGTGATTTGATCACGCAGGCGACGGAGGATGCGCAGAAGCGCGCGGCTGAATTTGCCAAAACCGGCGGCGGCAAAGTGGGCGCCATGCGTTCTGCTTCGCAAGGCTCGTTCAACATCTATGCCGACACCGGTAGCAGCGAGGACGACGAGTACGGCGGTTCTTACGATAAAAGCACCGTCGGCAAACAAGTCCGACTGGTTGTTACCATCGAATACGGCATTAAGTAATTTTTTCAGGCGGCCTTTTCAGCTGGGAGGCAAAAGGCCGTCTGAAAATTGGAAACGGCAAAGAAATTTATTTCAAACACAATGAATACCGTTTGCACAGCACATAAAGAACACACCATGACACAACAAGTTCTGACCATATTAGGCAGTACCGGCAGCATAGGCGAAAGCACCTTAGACGTTGTCTCCCGTCATCCCGAGAAATTCCGCGTGTTCGCGTTGGCAGGGCATAGGCAGGTGGACAAGCTGGCGGCGCAATGCAAGCAGTTCCGCCCGGAATATGCCGTTGTCGGTGATGCCTGCCATGCCGCCGAACTGGAAAAGAAACTCAAACAAGAAAGCATCGATACGCAGGTTTTATATGGTGCTCAAGCCCTGATTGATGTGGCTTCGGCCGATGAAGTCAGCGGCGTGATGTGTGCCATTGTCGGCGCGGCCGGTTTGCCCTCGGCTTTGGCCGCCGCTCAAAAGGGTAAAACCATTTATCTGGCCAACAAAGAAACGCTGGTGGTTTCCGGCGCATTGTTCATGGAAACCGCCCGTCAAAACGGCGCCACCGTCTTGCCGATTGACAGCGAACACAACGCCATCTTCCAAGTATTGCCAAGGGATTACACAGGCCGTCTGAATGAGCACGGTATCAATTCGATTATCCTGACTGCATCGGGCGGGCCCTTCCTTAACACCGATTTAAGTACATTTGACAGCATTACGCCCGAGCAGGCGGTCAAGCATCCGAATTGGAGCATGGGGCGAAAAATTTCCGTCGATTCCGCGTCAATGATGAATAAGGGCTTGGAATTGATTGAGGCGCATTGGCTGTTTAACTGTCCGCCGGAAAAACTGGAAGTCGTCATCCATCCGCAATCCGTGATACACAGCATGGTGCGTTATCGCGATGGTTCGGTATTGGCGCAGTTGGGCAATCCCGATATGCGTACGCCGATTGCTTATTGTTTGGGTCTGCCCGAACGCATCGATTCCGGCGTGGGCGAGTTGGATTTCGGCGCATTGTCCGCGTTGACCTTTCAAAAGCCTGACTTTGACCGTTTCCCATGTTTGAAACTTGCCTATCAGGCCATGAATGCAGGCGGTGTCGCGCCTTGCGTGTTGAACGCCGCCAACGAAGTGGCCGTGGCCGCTTTTTTAGATAAACGCATCAAGTTTACCGATATTGCCCAAGTCGTTGCCCACTGCCTTGCCCAAGATTTTTCAGACGGCCGTCATGATATCGAAAGCCTGCTGGCGCAAGACGCGCAAACACGCAGACAGGCAGAAGCCTTTATCGGCAAACAATAAAGCTTCAATGACAGGCCGTCTGAAACGCCAACCGCTTGGCATTTAGGCAGACAAAATAGAACAACTGCCTTTATAATCGGTTTTCAGACGGCCTTATCCGTTGATTGTCACATTCCACCCAGGGGATTTTTTTGCAAACCTTTTTAGCCTTTATTGTCGCCATTCTGATTTTGGTCAGCCTGCATGAGTTCGGACACTATATTGTTGCCCGCTGGTGCGGCGTTAAAGTTGTGCGCTTTTCCGTCGGCTTCGGTAAGCCCTTTTTCACCCGAAAACGCGGCGATACCGAGTGGTGTCTCGCCCCGATTCCGCTGGGCGGTTACGTTAAAATGGTCGATACGCGCGAAGGCGAGGTGGCGGAGGCAGATTTGCCGTATGCCTTTGACAAGCAGCATCCGGCCAAGCGCATCGCCATTGTCGCCGCCGGCCCTTTGACCAATTTGATTTTGGCCGTTTTGCTTTACGGTTTGAGCTTTTCCTTCGGCGTAACCGAGTTGCGCCCCTATGTCGGCATGGTCGAGCCTGCCAGTATTGCCGCTAAAGCAGGTTTTCAGGCAGGCGATAAAATTGTATCGGTCAACGGAATTGCCGTAAAAGACTGGAGCGATGCGCAAACCGAGATGGTGTTGAACCTTGAAGCCGGTCCTGTAAAAGTCGCTGTTCAGACGGCCTCAAATGCCCAAGCCGTCCGTATAATTGATGCCGCCGGTACGCCTGAAGCAGGTAAAGTTGCGAAAAACCAAGGCAACATCGGCCTTTTGCCTTTTAGAATTACTAACCGCATCGGTAAAGTCTTGGCTGACAGTCCGGCCGAAAAAGCAGGTTTGAAGGAAAACGACAAACTGCTGACCGCCGATGGGAAGCCCATCGAGAGCTGGCAGGCATGGATGGAACTCTTCCGCGCCAGCCCCGGCCAACGAATCGAACTGACTTACGAGCGCGACGGTAAAATACTGGCGACCGCTATCCGGCCGGACAGCGTCGAGCAGTCGGCAGGCGTGCTGGTGGGTAGGGCAGGGCTTGCCGCCCAGGCGGATAAAGAGTGGGATAAAACCATCCGCTACCGTTATACGCCTTCCGTTGCCCAAGCCTTTGAATTGGCTTGGAACAAAACCGTCAACTATTCGTGGACGACCCTCAAATTTTTCGGAAAACTGGTTACGGGCAATGCCTCTTTGAACCATATTTCCGGCCCCCTGACCATTGCCGATGTCGCCGGACAGTCCGCCAAACTCGGATTGCAGAGCTACCTCGAATTTCTGGCCTTGGTCAGCATCAGCTTAGGCGTGTTGAACCTTTTGCCCGTACCCGTTTTAGACGGCGGACATTTGGTTTTCTATACCGCCGAATGGATACGCGGAAAGCCTTTGAGCGAGCGCATACAGGCAGTCGGCCTGCGCTTCGGACTGGCAGCCATGCTTTTGATGATGGCTGTGGCTTTCTTTAATGACATCAACCGTTTGTTTGGATAATTTATGAAACTGAACCAGATTGCTTCCGCTTTAATGGTATTGAGCCTGTCTCCCTTGGCATTGGCTGACTTTACCATTCAGGACATCCGCGTCGAAGGCCTGCAACGCACCGAGCCGAGTACCGTCTTCAACTACCTGCCCGTTAAAGTCGGTGATAATTTCAATGATGCGCGCAGTGAAGAAATCATCAAAAAACTCTACGCAACCGGTTTCTTTGACGACGTACGCGTCGAGACCATGGACAATCAAGTCCTGCTGACCGTAATTGAGCGTCCGACCATCAGCTCGCTCAATATTACCGGCGCGAAAATGCTGCAAAACGATGCCATCAAGAAAAACCTTGAAGCCTTCGGTTTGGCGCAATCCCAATACTTCAACCAAGCAACACTGAACCAAGCCGTCGCCGGTTTGAAAGAAGAGTATTTGAGCCGTGGCAAACAGTCGGTCAAAATCACGCCGACCGTCACCAAACTCGCCCGCAACCGCGTGTCTATCGACATTGCCATCGAAGAGGGCAAATCTACCAAGATTACCGATATTTCCTTTGAAGGCAACGAAGTTTATTCCGACCGCCGCCTGCTGAAACAAATGTCCCTGAGCGAAGGCGGCATGTGGACTTGGGTGACCAAGAGCAACCAGTTCAATGAGCAAAAATTTGCTCAGGACATGGAAAAAATCACCAATTACTACCAAAACAACGGCTACTTCAACTTCCGTATTTTGGATACCGACATCCAAACCAACGAAGACAAAACCAAGCAGACCATTAAAGTAACCGTCAGCGAAGGCGACCGCTTCCGCTGGGGCAATGTACGCATCGAAGGCGATACGCTGGAAGTGCCGAAAGAAGATTTGGAAAAACTGCTGACCATGAAGCCGGGTAAATGGTACGAGCGCGCGCAAATGTCCAATTCGCTCGAAGCCATTCAAAACCGCATGGGTCAGGCAGGTTACGCATTCAGCGAAATCAATGTCCAACCGATTCCAAATGCAGAAACGCATACCGTTGATTTTGTGCTGACCGTTCAACCGGGCCGCAAAATCTATGTAAACGAAATCAACATTACCGGCAACAACAAAACCCGCGACGAAGTTATCCGCCGCGAGTTGCGCCAAATGGAATCGGCGCCTTACGATTCTGCCAAACTGCAACGTTCCAAAGAGCGCGTTGAGTTGTTGGGCTACTTCGACAACGTTCAATTTGATGCCGTTCCTGTGGCCAATACCCCCGACCAAGTTGACCTGAACATGAGCCTGACCGAACGTTCGACCGGCTCGCTCGACTTGAGCGCAGGTTGGGTTCAGGATACCGGTTTGGTAATGTCTGCCGGCGTGGCTCAGGACAACCTGTTTGGTACGGGTAAATCCGTTGCCCTGCGCGCGTCCCGCAGTAAAACCACAGTAAACGGCTCGTTGTCGTTTACCGACCCATACTTCACACCGGACGGCGTAAGCTTGGGTTACGATATTTACGGCAAGACTTACGACCCGCGTAAAGCTTCTTCCAGCGCGAAACAATATAAAACCACGACTTTCGGCGGTGGTTTGCGTATCGGTATTCCGGTTACCGAATATGACCGTGTGAACTTCGGCCTAGCCGCAGAGCGTCTGACCGTGAACACCTATAAAGGCGCGCCTAAACGCTATGCCGACTTTATCAACCAATACGGTAAAGGCAACGGCAACGGCGTGGGTAACTTCAAAGGTTGGTTGTACAAAGGCACCATCGGCTGGGGCCGTAACAAAACCGACAATGCCTTGTGGCCGACCCGCGGTTACCTGACCGGCGTAAACGGTGAAATCGCACTGCCGGGCAGCGACCTGCAATACTATACCCTGACCCATAACCAAACTTGGTTCTTCCCGTTGAGCAAAGATTTCACATTGATGCTGGGTGGCGAAGTCGGTTATGGCAACGGCTACGGCAAAACCAAAACCATGCCGTTCTTTGAAAACTTCTACGGCGGCGGCTTAGGCTCCGTCCGCGGCTTTGAAAGCGGTACGCTGGGCCCGAAAGTCTATGACGAATACGGCGAGAAAATCAGCTACGGCGGTAACAAAAAAGCTAACGTTTCCGCAGAGTTGCTCTTCCCGATGCCGGGCATTAAAGACTCGCGTACCGTCCGTCTGAGCTTGTTTGCCGATGCAGGCAGCGTGTGGGACGACAAAACTTACAACGACAGCAGCAGCAATACTTATTACACCAATGGCGCGCTCCAAAACGTGTACGGCGTAGGCAAAACGCACAAATCGACATTCAAAAACGAATTGCGTTACTCTGCCGGTGCAGCCGTGACCTGGCTCTCTCCGCTGGGTCCGATGAAGTTCAGTTATGCTTATCCGATTAAGAAAAAAGAAGGCGACGAAATCCAACGCTTCCAATTCCAACTCGGTACGACATTCTGATGATGTTTAGGCCGTCTGAAACCGGGTTTGTCCGTTTCAGACGGCCTCATGGCAGATTGGCGGCAAGCTTATTGCCAACCGCCCGTCTGTTTTCAAGCAAGGATTTTTATCATGAGTAAAATAGCCGACACCCTCCGTGTCCTCGCCGTAGCCCTGCCGGGTTTCGTGCTGTTGCCGCAAGCGGCGGCGGATGGCGTACAGAAAATCGGTTTTATCAATACCGAGCGCGTTTATCAGGAATCCAAGCAGGCACAAAGCATTCAGACGACTTTGGAAAAAGAGTTCAAAAGCCGTCAAACCGCCTTGCAAAAGCTGCAGCAGGAAGGCGAGGCTCTGGAGCGAAAACTGAGCGGCGACAAGCTCAGCGACAGCCAAAGGGAAGCGGAAACCCAAAAGTGGCGCAATCTGGTACAAAAATTCCGCAAGGAGCAGGCCGAGTTGGCTGAAGACTACAATCTGCGCCGCAATGAAGAATTCGCCGCGCTCCAGCAAAATGCCAACCGCGTCATCGTCGATTTGGCCAAACGCGAAGGTTACGACTTCATCTTGCAGGACGTGATTTACGTCAACGGCCGCTACGACATTACCGACAGCGTTATCAAAGCCTTAAACGCACACTGACCCTGCTCGGCAGCGAATGTAACCATACAGACAAACCTAAGGCCGTCTGAAACCCAAACCGGCAACTTTCAGACGGCCTGACATCTTGACGGCAGATTATCATGACTTCACAAGCATACACCCTGTCCCAAATCGTTTCCCAACTCGGCGGCGAATGGAAAGGCGAAGACATCGCCATTACCGCCGTCCGTCCGTTGGATCAGGCGCAGGCGGAACACATCAGCTTTTTGGCCAACCCGAAATACAAAGCCGAAGTACACGACAGCAAGGCAGGCGCAGTGATTGTGTCGCCGAAAGCCGCAGACGAATTTGCAGGCCGCAACCTGATTGTGGCTGCCGACCCTTATCTTTATTTTGCCAAAGTGGCACGATTATTCTCGCCGATTGTCAAAGCTCAGGGCGGCGTACATCCGACCGCCGTTGTCGAGGCAAGCGCCAAAGTGCCGGCAAGCTGCGAAATCGGCGCAAATGCCTATATCGGCGCGAATGCCGTATTGGGCGAAGGCTGCCGTATTTTGGCCAATGCCGTTGTCCAACACGATTGCACGTTGGGCGATGAAGTCGTGCTGCATCCCAACGCTGTCATCTATTACGGCTGCACGTTGGGCAATCGTGTCGAAATCCACAGCGGCGCCGTCATCGGCGCAGACGGTTTCGGCTTGGCCTTTGCCGGCGATTCATGGTTTAAAATTCCGCAAACCGGCGCAGTCACGCTGGGCGATGATGTGGAAATCGGTTCGAACACTAACATCGACCGCGGCGCGATGAGTGACACAACCGTCGGCAACGGTACTAAAATCGACAACCAAGTCCAAATCGGCCACAACTGCAAAATCGGTTCGCACACCGTTATCGCCGCCAAAACCGGCATTTCCGGCAGCGTCACCATTGGCAATTATTGTATTATCGGCGGCGGCGTCGGCACGGTCGGACACATCGAAATCGCCGATAAAACCACCATCGGCGGCGGCACATCCGTTACCCACAGCATTACCGAAAGCGGCCAGCATCTGGCCGGTATTTTCCCGATGTCGGGTTACAAAGACTGGGCGCGCAATGCCGTTTATATCCACCGTTTGAGCGAAATGAACAAACGCCTCAAAACGCTGGAAAAACAGCTTGACGACAGCGACGAAGCCTAAAGGCGGCGCAAACAGTCCGCACTCCCGCATCTGAATACGTTTAAACCCAATACAAACAAGGAAAGACGAACATCATGGACGTACAACTCCCGATCGAAGCCAAAGACATTCAAAAACTTATCCCACACCGTTATCCGTTTTTGCAACTCGACCGCATTACCGCGTTCGAACCGATGAAAACCCTGACTGCGATTAAAAACGTGACTATGAACGAGCCGCAGTTCCAAGGCCACTTTCCCGACCTGCCCGTGATGCCCGGCGTGCTGATTATCGAAGCAATGGCGCAAGCGTGCGGCACACTGGCCATCCTCAGCGAAGGCGGCCGCAAAGAAAACGAATTCTTCTTCTTCGCCGGTATCGACGATGCCCGTTTCAAACGCCAAGTCATCCCCGGCGACCAACTGGTTTTTGAAGTCGAGCTGTTGACCAACAAACGCGGTATCGGCAAATTCAACGCCGTTGCCAAAGTCGACGGCCAAGTTGCCGTTGAAGCCGTGATTATGTGCGCCAAACGCGTGGTGTAAGAATGGGACAGGCCGTCTGAACGTTCAGACGGCATCTTGCAAGTAGTACCTGTATCAGACAGCAAGGAAACAGCATGACCCTTATCCATCCGACCGCCGTCATCGACCCCAAAGCCGAACTCGACTCCAGTGTCAAAGTCGGCCCGTACAGCATCATCGGTCCCAATGTGCAAATCGGTGCGAATACCGAAATCGGCCCGCACGTCGTCATCAATGGCCATACGACCATCGGTGAAAACAACCGCATTTTCCAATTTGCCAGCCTCGGCGAAATTCCGCAGGACAAAAAATACCGCGACGAGCCGACCAAGCTGATTATCGGCAACGGCAACACCATCCGCGAATTTACGACGTTCAACCTTGGTACGGTTACCGGCATCGGCGAAACCCGTATCGGCGACAACAACTGGATTATGGCCTACTGCCACCTCGCCCATGACTGCGTGGTCGGCAACCATACCATCTTCGCCAACAACGCCTCACTCGCAGGCCACGTTACCATCGGCGACTACGTCGTTTTGGGCGGCTACACGCTGGTGTTCCAATTCTGCCAAATCGGCGATTACGCCATGACCGCGTTTGCCGCCGGCGTACACAAAGACGTACCGCCGTACTTCATGGCTGCAGGATACCGCGCCGAACCGGCCGGCCTTAACAGCGAAGGTATGCGCCGCAACGGTTTCACCGCCGAACAGATTGCCTCTGTCAAAGATGCGTATAAAACCATTTACCATCGCGGCATTCCGTTTGAAGAAGCCAAGGCAGAGATTCTGAAACGCGCCGAAACCCAAAGCGAATTGGCGGTATTTAAAGACTTTTTTGCACAATCCACACGCGGCATTATCCGTTGATGGATGGATTGAAGGCCGTCTGAAACCTTTTCAGACGGCCTTTGGATTGCAAAAATCCGCGTAGTAGGGCAGGTTTCCTGTCCGTTTGCCGCTGATGCCGTCTGAAAACGGGCGGGCAAATGACCGCCACAAAATCTTTTAGCGTTTAAACCTCAATACATGAATTCCAATCCTTCCCCCCTTATCGCCATCAGCGTCGGCGAAGCTTCCGGCGACTTGCTCGGCGCACACTTAATCCGTGCCATTAAGGCGCGCTGTCCGAATGCGCGGTTTACCGGCATCGGCGGCGAGCGCATGAAGGCGGAGGGTTTCGAGAGTTTGTACGATCAGGAAAAGCTGGCGGTACGCGGTTTTGTTGAGGTCATCAAACGCCTGCCGCAGATTTTAAAAATCCGCAAAGGGCTGGTAAACGATTTAATCCGCCTCAAGCCGGATGTGTTTATCGGCATCGATGCGCCGGACTTTAATCTCGGCGTGGCGGAAAAACTCAAGCAGGCAGGCATTCATACCATTCATTACGTCAGCCCGTCGGTTTGGGCGTGGCGGCGCGAACGGGTCAATAAAATCGTGCATCAGGTCAACCGCGTGTTGTGCCTGTTTCCGATGGAGCCACAGCTTTATATCGATGCTGGCGGCAAGGCTGAGTTTGTCGGCCATCCGATGGCGCAAACCATGCCCGTGGAAGCGGATAGGGCGGCGGCACGGCAGAAGCTGGGCGTGCCTGCGGACGTGCCCGTGTTTGCCATCTTGCCCGGCAGCCGCGTGAGCGAAATCGATTACATGGCGGCAGTGTTTTTTCAGACGGCCTTATTGCTGCTGAAACGTTATCCGCAGGCACAGTTTTTGCTGCCTGTGGCGACGGTCGCAACGCGCAAACGCATTACCGAAATTTTGGCGCAGCCTGAGTTCGCCACCCTTCCCATCACGTTGACCGACAAGCAGTCGGATACGGTTTGCACCGCTGCTGATGTGGTATTGGTCACCAGCGGTACGGCGACTTTGGAAGTGGCCTTGTGTAAACGGCCTATGGTCATCAGCTACAAGATTTCGCCGCTGACTTATGCGTATGTGAAAAACAAAATCAAAGTGCCGCATGTCGGTTTGCCTAATATTTTGTTGGGTAAAGCCGCTGTTCCCGAGCTGCTGCAACACGATGCCGTCCCTGAAAAACTGGCGCAGGCCGTGGCAGACTGGTATGACCACCCTGAAGCCGTGGCTGCGTTGGAACAGGATTTCCACGCCTTGCATCTGCTGTTGAAAAAAGATACGGTGGCATTGGCGGCGGCGGCAGTATTGGAAGAAGCCGGATTTTCAGACGGCCTGAAAGACAAGTAAGGAAAATACATGAATTTATTGGGAGCTTTGGCCAAGGTTGGTAGCCTGACAATGGTGTCGCGCATTTTAGGTTTTGTGCGCGATACGATTATCGCCCGTGCGTTTGGTGCAGGCATGGCGACGGATGCGTTTTTTGTCGCGTTCAAACTGCCCAACCTGTTGCGGCGCGTGTTTGCAGAGGGCGCATTTGCCCAAGCCTTCGTGCCGATTTTGGCGGAATACAAAGAAACCCGCTCTCCTGAAGCCACGCAGGCGTTTGTGCGTCATGTAGCCGGTATGTTGTCGTTTGTGTTGGTCATCGTTACCGCGCTGGGCATCCTCGCTGCGCCGTGGGTGATTTATGTTTCCGCGCCCGGTTTTGCCAAAGACGCCGATAAGTTCCAGCTCTCCATCGACCTGCTGCGGGTAACGTTTCCTTATATTTTATTGATTTCACTATCCTCTTTTGTCGGTTCGATACTCAATTCCTATCATAAATTCGGCATTCCCGCCTTTACGCCGACATTTTTAAACATCTCCTTTATCGTCTTTTCCCTGTTTTTCATACCGTATTTTGATCCGCCTGTTATGGCGTTGGCGTGGGCGGTGTTTGTCGGCGGCGTGTTGCAGCTGGTGTTCCAACTGCCTTGGTTGGCGAAACTGGGCTTCTTGAAAATGCCCAAACTCAGCTTTAAAGACGCAGCGGTCAACCGCGTAATGAAACAGATGGGGCCGGCTATTTTGGGCGTGAGCGTGGCGCAGATTTCCTTGGTCATCAACACCATTTTTGCCTCGTTTTTGCAGTCCGGCAGCGTGTCGTGGATGTATTATGCCGACCGACTGATGGAATTGCCGACCGGCGTTTTGGGCGTGGCACTCGGTACGATTTTGCTGCCTACCTTGTCCAAACACGCAGCCAGTCAGGATACTGAGCAGTTTTCCGGCCTACTTGACTGGGGTTTGCGCCTGTGCATGCTGCTGACCCTGCCTGCCGCCGTCGGCCTTGCCGTGTTGTCTTTCCCTCTGGTTACGACCTTGTTCATGTACCGTGAATTTACGTTGCACGATGCGCAAATGACCCAATATGCGCTGATTGCCTATTCCTTCGGCTTGATCGGTCTGATTATGATTAAAGTGTTGGCTCCCGGTTTCTACGCCCGCCAAAACATCAAAACCCCCGTTAAAGTCGCTATTTTTACGCTGATTTGCACGCAGTTGATGAACCTCGCCTTTATTTCGCCGCTCAAACACGTCGGCCTGTCCCTCGCTATCGGTTTGGGCGCGTGTCTGAATGCAGGTTTGCTGTTTTTCCTTTTGCGCAAACACGGCATCTACCGCCCCGGCAAAGGTTGGGCTGCGTTTTTGGTCAAAATGGCCATCTCTTTGGTCGTCATGGGCGGCGGTTTGTGGCTGGCACAATCTTATCTGCCGTTTGAATGGGTGCACGTCGGCGGCTTTAAAAAAGCAGGACAACTCTGCGTCCTGATTGCCTTGGGCGGCGGCCTCTACTTCGTTTCCCTCGCCGCGCTCGGCTTCCGTCCGCACCATTTCCGCAGGGTAGAAAAATAAGCAGCCAGAGGGCGTATTGCTTTGGCTTAAAGGCTATTCGCTAAAAAGGCCGTCTGAAACATTTTCAGACGGCCTTTTGTTTTATTTCGAACGCAGATTTTCAATCAATTCTTTCAGTAATAGATTTTCATCCATTTTTTGCTGTAGCAGTTGATCTTTGTGCAACATTAATTCTTGTTGATATTTAATAGTCAGCTTTAATTTTTCAATTTCTGCAGTTAACTCTTGTGAAGGTGTTGCATAGAAAGAAATATCACTGTTGTTGTCGCCTTCATTAATTTGGCATACAAAACCTTTATTTTCGGATTGAAGCAAATCGAGTAAGTCAATATGAAAAATTTCAGCAATTTGCTCCAGGCGTGGTAAGTTCAATCTAGTTTCACCGCGTTCAATTTTTGCATAACCGTTGGTGGAAAGATTTAATTTATCCGCAACCTCTTCCTGTGACCATTGGTTCATTTCTCGCATTAACCGGATTTTTTCATATGTCTTCATAGTTACCACTTTTGATTAATTTCAACCCAAACTTCAGTAGGATTTTATCACTTTTGGTTGCTGGCTTACCAGCAGTTGGTTACATAAAATTATGCCATTATAAATAGATACCTTATGCATAATGATGGGTTGGAGAACTTTTATTTCCTCTGTGTTTTTCTTAACTATTACCATGCAAAGCCATGCTCGGGAAATTGTGCAACAAGCCGCTGCTCAATGTTTTCAGGCTGCCTATCCGCAAACTGTCAAAGCTACCGGCGCAACAGTTTCGGTTAACGGACAAACATTTGTATTGGCAAAATCGAAATATTCAGATTATTTTAAAAAATTGAATAGCGCAGGTTTATTAGATCAACTGGAACAGATTTATCCTTTGGATTTTTCAACTCCTAAAGCTAATGAAGATGCAGGGCGTTTGCGTGATGATGCTTTCTTTGCTGAAATGTATGGCGAAAATGAGGCAGAGGTAAGAAAAAATTTGGTCCCTATCTATTGGGCTCCGTCAGGAAGAACAGTTATGTTTAACAAAGTAAACGGAGCAGCTGAAAAACTGGAGACAGTTGGTAGAGAGTTGGCGGCTGATTTTAACTTAAAAAGTTATGCTGCCAAAACCGCAGGGACATTTAACTATCGCTTCATTAGTGGAACTAAGCGGCGTAGTGCCCATGCTTTCGGTATTGCCATTGACTTCTCATTGCCTAAAGGCCTAGGTACATATTGGCAGTGGTCAGGCTGTAAAGAGGGTAAAGCCTGTACCTATCCACAAGCTCTGCGCCAAGATGCTATCTTAAAGAGAATGGTTGCAGTCTTTGAAAAGCATGGCTTCATTTGGGGAGGGAAATGGTATCACTATGATTCCGTGCATTTTGAATATAGGCCGGAATTATTAATCAAACAATGTCGTTCACTTTAAAGGAAAACTTATGAAAAAATGGTTAATTTTAGGAAGTATTTTATTATCAACACAAGCTTTCTCATCAGATTATCTATGTTCTTATCGTGCGCGGATATCTCAGAACGATAAATTTAACAGCAGCGGTAATTATATCGCCACGCAATACAGTAAAGATGTTGTTGCTGCTATCATCCGCCAAGAACGTGCCAATTTCCACAAATTTGGTGTGCGAGATAACGAAGATGAAGGCGATTGCGTATTTGCGTCAGCCGAAAATCGTTCGCGCTTAGAACGTTGGTTAGCTTCGGGTAGTATTGGACAGGCTACTATCCGTCGCATTGTTGATGGCAATCCCGTAATTTACGTTGATATTTACCGTAATCGTGTCAGTGTGAGCACCCGTTGATGATTAAAGGTTTGTTATATATCAGTACAGTAGGTCTGTTCTTGCTATCAGGCTGTGGCTCTAAAAATAAAATTGCTTGTAGTGATGAGAATGGACTACTTGTCTTGAAAAATGTAGTTACCGAAGCTACAGAAAAGCAGTTACGTTCAGAGAATAGTAACTTAACTTTGTCTTCAATCCGTGCAACAATTGCAAAAATCGGAATGTCTTTTGAAGATATCCGCACATCTAAAAATGATCCTAACAGCAATAAAGTTTTTTGTGAAAGTAAGCTCACGCTTAGCATACCTACTGACCTTCTTAGCGATATACAGGTTGCATTAGAGGAAAGTGGACAGAACGATAACATAGAAAAATTTCTGACGAGCTTTAATTATAAGAAATCAGCAACCGCTGCCAATAAATATCAAATTGATCTTGTTTATAATCTTCAGCCGACCGATGATGGGAAACAGATTTATTCTGAAATAGAAGATAGTACCAATGCTGTTGCTGGTATTAGTTCAATGTTGAATTATGCTTTGTCAAAAAACATAATTATCAACCAGAATTTAGAAGAAAAACGTGCTAAGGAAGAAATTGAGAATCAGGAGGCGGCTTACCATAGGTCAGAATGGCAACAACAGTCCTTCGATGAGATGAATCCTGTACAATTACCTGAGACTAACGTATCCAGTCCTGATGAAATAAGGCCTACAGATGAAATGAGCGTAGTGCAATAAGAAAACAACTCCCCAAAAAAGGCCGTCTGAAACATTTTCAGACGGCCTTTTCTTGTTTTATGTTTTAACTGTAAAGCTTCGCTCCTTTTTTGACGAACTCAATCGCTTTTTCTTCCATGCCTTGCTGCTGGGCTTTTTGCTTGTCGGCGTAGTCGCGTACTTCCTGCGTGATTTTCATCGAGCAGAATTTGGGGCCGCACATTGAGCAGAAGTGGGCGATTTTCGCGCCTTCGGCGGGCAGGGTTTCGTCGTGGAAGCTTTCGGCGCGTTCGGGGTCTAGGCTGAGGCGGAATTGGTCGCGCCAGCGGAACTCGAAACGCGCCTTGCTCAGGGCGTTGTCGCGCAACTGCGCGCCCGGCCAGCCTTTGGCGAGGTCGGCGGCGTGGGCGGCGAGTTTGTAGGTGATGATGCCGGTGCGCACATCTTCTTTGTCGGGTAGGCCGAGATGCTCTTTCGGAGTAACGTAGCAGAGCATGGCTGTGCCGTACCAGCCGATATTGGTCGCGCCTATGCCCGAGGTGATGTGGTCGTAGCCGGGGGCGATGTCGGTAACGAGCGGGCCGAGGGTGTAGAAAGGCGCTTCAAAGCAGTGTTGCAACTCTTCGGTCATGTTTTCTTTGACGCGTTGCAACGGCACATGGCCGGGGCCTTCGATCATGACTTGGACGTCGTGTTCCCACGCTTTGGCGGTCAATTCGCCCAAGGTGTGCAATTCGGCGAATTGGGATTCGTCGTTGGCATCGGCAATGCAGCCGGGGCGCAGGCCGTCGCCGAGGCTGAACGATACGTCGTAGGCTTTCATGATTTCGCAGATTTCGTCGAAATGCGTGTAGAGGAAGTTTTCCCGATGGTGGGCGAGACACCATTTCGCCATGATGGAGCCGCCGCGCGATACGATGCCGGTGAGGCGGTCGGCCGTCATCGGTACATAACGCAGCAACACGCCTGCGTGTAGGGTGAAATAGTCCACGCCTTGTTCTGCCTGCTCGATTAAGGTGTCGCGCACCAAATCCCAAGTCAAATCTTCGGCGATGCCGCCGGTTTTTTCCAAAGCCTGGTAAATAGGCACCGTCCCGATGGGGACGGGCGCGTTGCGGATAATCCATTCGCGCGTTTCGTGGATGTGCGCGCCTGTGGATAAGTCCATAATCGTATCCGCGCCCCAACGCAGCGACCATACCATTTTTTCGACTTCTTCGGTCAGGCTTGAGGTTACGGCGGAGTTGCCCAAGTTGCCGTTGATTTTGACACGGAAGTTGCGGCCGATAATCATCGGTTCGAGTTCGGGGTGGTTGATGTTGGCAGGGATAATCGCGCGTCCGGCGGCGATTTCTTGGCGCACAAATTCGGGCGTGATTTGGTCGGGGTGGGTCGGGATATTCGCGCCGAAACTTTGCCCTGCGTGTTGTTTCAAGAGTTTGGCGTATTCAGGCCGTCTGAAAAGCTCGTCCAACTTCATGCGTTCGCGTATGGCGACAAACTCCATTTCGGGTGTGATGATGCCTTGTCGGGCGTAGTGAAGCTGGGTTACGTTTCGGCCTGCTTTGGCGCGGCGCGGGCGGGTGATTTGGTTGAAGCGCAGATGGGCGGTCTTCGGATCGTGTGCGCGTTCGGTGCCGTATTCGCTGGAGAGCTTGGGCAGGATTTCGGTGTCGCCGCGTTCGTCCAGCCATGCAGTGCGGACGTGCGGCAAACCCTGTTTCAAGTCGATGTGTGCCGCCGGATCGCCGTATGCGCCGCTGGTGTCGTACACCGGAATCGGCGGATTGGCTTCCGTACCTTGCGCCGTGTAGGTGTCGTCCTGACGGATTTCGCGCAAAGGCACGCGGATGTCGGCGCGGCTGCCCGGGATATAGACGCGGTCGGAGTTGGGATATTGGAAGCGGATGCCGATGTCTTTGCTCAAGTCGGAAAGACGGCGCGCCTCATCGCCGGTTTTTTTAGCGGTAGTCATAAAAATTGCTCCTGTTTCTCGGTTATGAAATGGAAACAGGAGCATTGCTTTTTTTCAGACGGCCTTGCGGATATCTTCAATCGACCGTCTAAAATCACATTTGCCGAAACTCCCCACGCAGGTATTATCCTGTTCGGGTGTAAAGGGTATTTCTCAGCCGCTCGGTTTGAAAGCAGCACCCCTGTTTCTTTATTAACGAAAATTAAACCACGCGGCCGGTTTTTTGTAAAGCAACGTTTGGATATTTTCTGTCAAAAACGCTTGACAGCAATTCCGCCTTTCTGTATAGTTACAACTTCTGACGCGGGATGGAGCAGCATGGTAGCTCGTCGGGCTCATAACCCGAAGGTCGTAGGTTCGAATCCTGCTCCCGCAACCAAATATAAAAATCCCCTGCAATCGCAGGGGATTTTGCTTTATGCGGCATGTGTTGCGAATTGCGGATGAATTGATGGAAAGGCCGTCTGAACCATTGGGTTTCAGACGGCCTTTTACTTACTGTTTTGCGGCGGGGTTTGGGTAAAAATACGACAGGCCTTTTTTCAGACGGCCTCTTCCGATTTGGGCTTATTGTCGTTGCGCAGGTGTTCTTTCAGGCGTTGTAACTCTTTTTTGTCCAACCATTTATTGCGCGAACGTTGCAACAGAATCACCAATGCGGCGATTTCGTTACGCATATTGGTGCTGAGCCAGAGGAAGCCTTGCCAGTCGTAATGCAGGCGGGCGGCCGGTTTGCTTAGTTCGGCATTGAGCGAAGTATCGATGCGGATGCGGCGGGCGTAGTGGCCTTTGATGAGGCGGACGGTCAGGCGCAGTTCGCGTTGGAGTTGGTTGAAGTGGCGGTCGAGCAGGCGGATTTCGCTTTCGTTGAGCGTGGGTGCGCGCAGTTTGGCGGCTGTGGTCAGGAGCAGCTCGGTGGTGGTAACGATTTTGCGGTGGGCATGCTGCATGGCTTCCATCATATTGTTGCTGATGTGGCTTTCGCCGGATGTGGCGGCCAGATGGCTGCGGCTTTTGACCATGCGGGCGTTGATTTGGCGCATTTTAATCATGTTTTGTTCCAAACGCTCGCGCGTCATGCGCTTGCCGTTGCTGATTTCGGCAATCATTTTGGCGCAGTCGGTGAGGTTGTCGGCAAGCATGAAGCGCCACATGAGCGTGGAGCGCAGGGGCAGGAGTTTGGCGGCGGCAATGGCGATGACGGCACCAATCAAAACGTTCATGGCACGCATCAGGCCGCTGTCGAGCCAGTGGTGGCTGCTGTCGCCGATGAGCATGCACATGGTCAAGCCGGCAAGCATGGCGACATAGCCGTTTTTGCCGACCGCAGACCAACCGGCCACTGCGCTGGCGGCACCGATAATCAGATAGAAGAAAATGCCGTCTTGCAAATAATGCTGGTTCAACCATAAAACGGCCAAACCGACGCCCAAACCGATGGCCGTGCCGAGCATGCGTTCGACCGCTTTGGAGTAAATCGCGCCTTGGAATTGCAGCATGCCGAGGACGACAAAGACGGTCATGCCGATCCACTCGCCGTGTTGCAGGTGAAAGATTTTGGCCAACAGGGTGGAGAACACGATCGCCAAGCCGAGGCGGAAGGCGTGGATATGGCGGCGATAGCGGTAGCGTTCGTAGGCGTTGAGCCAGCGTTCGGAAAAATGGAGGCGTTCGGATTGGGCAGGCATGTTGTAAGACGTATGGGTATGTGGGGATGTAAATTATAACTGATTGGTAAAGCAGATGAAATTTGAACTGCTCCCCAACGGTTTGTCCTATTGCAGATTTTATCTGCCGCAAGCGGATATAATGGCGGCTTTGAATCAGACAGGCGGTGAAGAAATGGCGACGGTTTTAAGCGCAGGCGTGGACGAGGCGGGACGCGGCCCTTTGGTCGGCAGCGTATTTGCGGCGGCAGTGATTTTGCCGGAACATTTTGATTTGCCGGGTTTGACCGACTCAAAAAAGCTGAGCGAAAAAAAGCGCGATATATTGGCGCAGCTGATTAAGGAACAGGCGGTTGCGTGGAGCATTGCCTTTGCCGATCCAGACGAAATCCTGCAACTGAACATCCTGCACGCAACCATGGCCGCAATGAAGCGAGCGGTCGAGGGGTTGTCGGTCGCTCCCGACAAAGTGTGGATAGACGGCAACCGCGTGCCGAAAGATTTGAATGTCCCTGCCGAAACCGTGGTCAAAGGCGACAGCAAAATTATTGAAATCTCCGCCGCTTCGGTTTTGGCCAAAACCGCGCGTGATGCGGAAATGTATGAATTGGCGAAACGCTATCCGCAATACGGGTTTGACCGCCACAAAGGCTACGGCACGGCGCAACATTTGGCCGCGTTGAAACAATACGGCGTATTGCCGGAACACCGCCGCGATTTCGCACCGGTCAAAACCTTATTGGCACAAGGCAATCTGTTTGAAGAATGAAAGCATAGCAAAAGGCCGTCTGAAAGATTTCAGACGGCCTTATTTTTGGAAAAGTATTATTTCAACGCAGCCAAACACTCTTTAATCAACTCAGGGCCGCGATAAATCAAACCGCTGTACACCTGCACCGCACTGGCGCCCAAGCGGATTTTTTCTGCCGCGTCCGCGCCGTTCATAATGCCGCCGACGCCGATAATCGGCAGCTTGCCGTCAATGCGTTCTGCCAAAAGTTTCAACACCTGATTGCTTTTCTCGCGTACAGGCAAGCCGCTCAAGCCGCCCTGTTCGCCTGCGAGCGGATGGCTGCCCAAGCTTGATTTGTCGATGGTCGTGTTGGTGGCGATGATGCCGTCCATTTCCACGGATTTGACCACATGGGCGATGTCGTCGATTTGCGCCTCGTCCAAATCCGGCGCGATTTTAACCGCCAGCGGTACATATTTGCCATGCGCGGCCGCCAGTTGCGCCTGTTTGTTTTTCAAGGCTTCCAACAATGCGCTCAACTCGTCGCCGCCCTGCAAGGCGCGCAGGTTTTTCGTATTGGGAGAGGAAATATTGACCGTGATGTAGCTCGCGTGGGCGTAGGCTTTTTCCAGGCAAATCAGATAATCGTCGGCCGCGTTTTCAATCGGCGTAACGGCATTTTTTCCGATGTTGATGCCCAAAATGCCTTTAAAGCGGCTGTTTTCAATGTTACGGATCATCGCATCGATGCCGTGGTTATTGAAACCCATGCGGTTGATGATACCTTGGTGTTCGGGAACGCGGAAAAGGCGCGGCTGCGGATTGCCCGGCTGCGGCTTGGGCGTTACCGTGCCGATTTCGACAAAGCCGAAACCCAAAGCGGCAAACGCATCGATGCACTCGCCGTTTTTGTCCAAACCCGCTGCCAAGCCCACCGGATTGGGCAGCTGCAAACCCATCAGCTCGGTTGGCCGGGTGTGGCTGTCCACCTTGGGCAGCAGGCCGAGTTTTTCGGCGGTACGCAAACTGTTGAGCGTGAAATGATGGGCCTTTTCAGCATCGAAACGGAACAGGATGGGGCGGACGAGTGAATACATGGTGGCGGCTTTCTGAACGGTTGATGAATTTGGCGTTATTTTACCTGAAACCGTCAAACTGCCCCAAACGTCTGTATCGATATGATTTTATGGTTTGGCGGCAAATGAAAATAAATAGGGCTTTTGCGTGTATTCGGATAGTTCATTACAATGGCAATAAGACGGTTGTTTTTCAGACGGCCTTTGTGTGGCACAAGGCCGTCTGAAAAGTTTCCGGTTCGATTGTTTACCTGAAAAGGAATATTTTTATGAAACAGGCGGTTGATCCTTATGCGAGTTTCCGTGAGCTGACGTTGCGGGGGATGATACTCGGCGCGTTGATTACGGTGATTTTTACGGCATCCAATGTGTATTTGGGCTTGAAGGTGGGCTTGACTTTTGCGTCTTCGATTCCGGCTGCGGTGATTTCGATGGCGGTTTTGAAGTTTTTTAAAGGCAGCAATATTCTGGAAAATAATATGGTGCAGACTCAGGCTTCGGCCGCGGGTACGCTCTCCAGTATTATTTTTATCTTGCCGGGTTTGCTGATGGCCGGTTATTGGGCGGGCTTTCCGTTTTGGCAGACAACGCTGCTGTGTATGTCCGGCGGTATTTTGGGCGTGATTTTCACTGTGCCTTTGCGTTATGCGATGGTGGTGAAGAGCGATTTGCCTTATCCGGAAGGCGTGGCGGCGGCCGAGATTTTGAAGGTCGGCGACCATGATGCGGACAAACAGGAAGGCGGCAGCGGTATCAAGGAGTTGATGTCGGGCGGCGCTCTGGCCGGTTTGATGAGCTTCTGCGCAAGCGGTTTGCGCGTGGTGGCGGACAGCGCGAGCTTTTGGTTTAAAGGCGGCGCGTCGGTGTTTCAAGTGCCGATGGGCTTTTCGCTGGCTTTGCTGGGCGCGGGTTATTTGGTCGGCCTGACCGGCGGTATCGCGATTTTGCTGGGTATTTCGATTGCCTGGGGTGTGGCCGTGCCGTATCTGTCGGCGCATATTCCGCAACCTGCCGATGTGGAGATGATTCCTTTTGCGATGTCTTTGTGGAAGGAAAAAGTCCGTTTTATCGGCGCAGGTACGATCGGTATCGCGGCTATTTGGACGCTGTTGACTTTGATGAAACCGATGGTCGAGGGCATGCGCCTGTCTTTCCGCAATTTCGGCGGCGCGCAGATGACCGAGCGCACGGAACAGGATTTGTCGCCTAAGGCGATGATTGCCTGGGTGTTGGCGATGATGCTGGTGTTGGGCGTGTCTTTCTTCCACTTTATCGGCGACTCGCATATTTCCGGCGGTTTGGCTTGGCTGTTGGTGGTTGTATGTACGCTGCTGGCTTCGATTATCGGCTTTTTGGTGGCCGCGGCTTGCGGTTATATGGCCGGTTTGGTCGGTTCGTCTTCCAGCCCGATTTCGGGTGTGGGCATCGTCTCTATCGTTATTATTTCGCTGGTGTTGCTGTTGGTCGGCGAATCCGGCGGCTTGATGGCGGACGAGGCAAACCGCAAATTCCTGCTGGCGTTAACGCTGTTTTGCGGCGCGTCTGTGATTTGTGTGGCTTCGATTTCCAATGACAACCTGCAGGATTTGAAAACGGGTTATCTGGTAAAGGCAACGCCTTGGAAACAGCAGGTTGCGTTGATTGTCGGCTGCGTTGTCGGTGCATTGGTGATTTCGCCTGTGTTGGAGCTTTTGTATGAAGCCTACGGCTTTACCGGCGCGATGCCGCGTGAAGGTATGGATGCGGCCCAAGCCCTTGCCGCGCCTCAGGCAACTTTGATGACCACCATCGCCCAAGGTATTTTCTCGCACAATTTGCAATGGGATTATATTTTCACCGGCGTGGGCATCGGCGTGGCGTTGATCGCGGTCGATTTCACATTGCGCAAATCTTCCGGCGGCAAGCGCGCTTTGCCGGTATTGGCCGTGGGCATGGGCATTTACCTGCCGCCGTCTGTGAATATGCCGATTGTAATCGGCGCGGTATTGGCGGCGGTGTTGAAATCCGTCATTGCCCGCCGTCAAGAAAACCGTGAAGGCCGTCTGAAAAATGCGGAACGTATCGGTACGCTGTTTTCCGCCGGTTTGATTGTCGGCGAGAGCCTGATCGGTGTGATTATGGCGTTTATCATCGCCTTCTCCGTAACCAACGGCGGTTCGGATGCACCTTTGGCCCTGAACCTGGAAAACTGGGATACGGCCGCCAAATGGCTGGGCTTGGCGTTTTTTGTTTTCGGTATGTTCGTGTTTGCACGCCGCGTGTTGAAAGCAGGACGTTAAGTTTGTAGGTTGAGAAAAGGCCGTCTGAAACCCAAAACATTGGGGTTTCAGACGGCCTTTTCAGTGGAAATTTGTTTGGAATGATTTTAGGAAGTTTGGGTATAATTATCGCGGGGCTAGGTAGTGAAACAGCCCCATGGCAGTGGGGCTGTTTTATTTGAACCTCCCTAGAAAGGAGAGTTTCAACATGAAACGAACCAAGCCGAAAGGTCGTTCATGGCTGAGACTGCGGACAGTCGTTAGGATTATCTTAACCCTGTTCCTGCTCTTAGTCAATTAAACGGCTGAAAACAAAAAACTGTTTTTCAGTTTCCGCCTGTTTGTCATGAACGGGCGGTTTTTTATTGTTTAACGCTGGTTCAAACAATCGGCAATCGCTTTGGCAATTTTGGCACTGGCACCTTGATGTTGCGAAATGAATTGCTCGGTGTGGCTGATCAGCTGTTGGCGCAGCGTTTCGTCGTCGAGGTATTGGCGCGTGGTTCTGTACCAGGCTTCGGCGGTTTCGACGCGGACGGCGGCTTTGGCTTCGACTGCGCCTTTGCAGGCTTGGGCGAAGTTGTAGTTGGAGTAGCCGAAGAGGGTGGGGACGCGGCAGGAGATGGGTTCGATGATGTTTTGGCAGCCGGCATCGACGAGGCTGCCGCCGACGAAGGCAATGTCTGCGCTGAGATAGTAGGCGGCAAGTTCGCCCATGCTGTCGCCTATCCAAACCTGTGTGTCGGGGGAAACGGGTTGTCCGTCGCTGCGTTTTTGCACGGTATAACCAAGCGATTTGGCGGTATCGTAGGCCGTCTGAAAGTTTTCAGGGTGGCGCGGGACGATGACCAGCAAGGCATTGCCGCGATAGCCCTGCCATGCTTTGAGGAGCAGCTCGGCTTCGTCTGTGCCTTTGTACACGCGCGTGCTGGCGCAGACGACGACGGCTCGTGCGCCGATGCGTTCTTTAAAGGCGACGGCAAGCGGGCGCGAGTCGTCGGGGGGTGCGATGTCGTATTTGGTGTTGCCGCAGACGTGGACGTTGGATGCGCCGATGAGGTGCAGGCGTTCGGCATCGGCGGCGGTTTGGGCAAAGCAGCCGGAGAGGGTCTGCATGGCAGGCTCGACCAACTTGCGGATTTTAAGATAGCCGCGTTGGGATTTTTCGGAGAGGCGCGCGTTGGCCAAAAAGAGGGGAATGCCTGCTTTTTGGCAGCCGTGCATCAGGTTGGGCCAGATTTCGGTTTCCATCAAAATGCCGCAGATGGGGCGGTGTTCGGCTAAAAATCGGGCGACCCATTCGGATTTGTCGTAGGGCAGGTAACGGCATTGCGCATCGGGGAACAGGGATTGCGCGGTGGCGCGTCCGGTCGGCGTCATTTGGGTAATCAGAAACGGCGAGTCGGGAAAATGGCGGCGCAATGCCTGCACCAAAGGCTCGGCCGCACGCGTTTCGCCGACGGATACAGCGTGTATCCAAATCGGGCGTTGCACGGGATTGGGATACGCCTGCCCGAAACGCTCGTCCCAATGCTCGAGATAGGCTGGGGATTTGAGGGCGCGGCGGCGCAGGTGGCGGCGGATCAGGAAGGGGGCGAGGTGCCACAGCGTGGCGTAAAGGCGGCGTATCATGCTTACGGGTCTTGTGTCGGAATAGGCCTATTTTATCGGAAACTGAAACGGAAGATATAGCTTTGATGCGTGTTTTACGCAAAGGAAACAGGCCGTCTGAAAGGTTTCAGACGGCCTTTAATGCAGGCATAAACGCGTTTACTTCACTTGCGCCATGTATTTTTTCAGACGGCCTTTGCTTTGCATGGCGCGATTTTCCATTTCATCGACAACGGCTTGCGCTTTGGCTTTGTTCACCGGTTTGCCGACCTGAATCACGCCGCTCATGTTCATCATGCGGTGCGGCGGGCAGGTGTAGATGTACACGCCTTCTTTGTCGAGTTTGAGGGTGAAGTCTTTACCGTCTTCAGAGAGGAAGTCGGCAACGCCCTCGGGCAGGGCTTTGCTTTGTACCCAGTGGCCGCTGTTGGTGGCTTTGAAGGTTACGGTGTCGCCGACTTTGGCGTTGACGTAGCCGGGTTCGAACACCATACTGCCGTCTTTGCCGTTGTCGAGCATTTTGACTTCGTGGTTGGCGGCGTATGCGCCGAGGGAAGCGGTCAGCATCAGGAGGAAGAGGGATTTTTTCATGGGGGAGTCCTTTTTGTGAAGAGTATAAAATGGTTGCGGGGCTGGTTTCTTGGTGGCAGATTTCTCAGCTAGGATTGCCGCATCGGGCGGATAACGGGCAGGCCTTTGCTGTCGTATAAAAGTTCGATGTCCACTTTATACAGCCTGCCTATCATGTCCGCCTGCAACACGTCCTGCGGCGCGCCCTGCGCCTGTACTTTGCCTTCGCCGAGTAGAATCACGCCGTCTGAAAACTGCGCGGCGAGGCTCAAATCGTGCAAGACCATCAGCGTAACCAGATTGTGTTCGTGCGTGTATTGCACCACGCGCTCCAAGAGGTTCAACTGGTGGTGCATATCCAGCGCGCTGACCGGTTCGTCCAGCATCAGGATTTCGGGGCGGCGCAGCATGACTTGGGCAAACATCACAAGCTGCCGCTGTCCGCCGGAAAGCCGCATGACGTCGCGGTGCGCCAAGTGGCCGATGCCCAGCTCCGCCATGATACTTGCGGCTTCGTGCAGCAGTTCGTCGCCGACGTGCATGTGCAGCGCGTCCATGCGGCCGAGCAGCACGACTTCCAGCGCGGTCAGCGAGGCTTCGGCGGCGGTGTCCTGCGGCATATAGCCTATGCGTTTGCGCCAGCTTTGCAGGTGGATTTTGCTCAACATTTCGTCGCCGTAGCGGATGGTGCCTTTGTGCGCCACTTCGCCGAAAATCGTTTTCATCAGCGAGGATTTGCCCGTGCCGTTCGGGCCGAGCACGGAATAGACTTTGCCTTGTTCCAGTGTCAAATCGATATTGTCGGCGACGACATAATCGCCGCGCCGGATGTGTACGTTTTCAAGTTTCAACATTTCAGACGGCCTATCGTTTCGTTAATACAATCCAGAAGAAGAACGGCACGCCGACAAACGACGTAACGATGCCCACCGGAAACAGCGCGCCGGGGATAATCACCTTGGACAACACGCTGGCGACCGATAAAAACGCCGCCCCTGCCAGCATCGCGCCGGGCAGGAAGAAACGTTGGTCTTCGCCTAAAAGAATCCGCGCCACATGCGGCGCGACCAAGCCGATAAAGCCGATGACGCCGACAAAACTGATCGCCGTCGCCGTCATCACCGCCACCAACACCAGCGTTTTCAGGCGCAAAAATTGCAGATTGATACCCAGCCCGACGGCGCGCTCTTCGCCCAAACGCAGCGCGGTCAGCTTCCACACGTCGCGCGAAAGCAGAAACACGCATACCGCCGTAACCGCCGCCGTAACGATGACCGTCTCCCAAGTCGCTTTGGTCAAACTACCGAACAGCCAAAACAGAATCTGCTGCGAAATTTCAGGCGCGGCGATAAACTGAATCAGCGACAAAATCGACTGAAACAGGAACAAAAGCGCAATCCCCACCAACACCAGCATCGCCGAGTTGAAGCGGCGTGCCGAGGCAAACAGAAACAAGATGCCCGAAGCCAGCATGGTCATCACAAACGCGCCGATGGGGACAGCGACCGTTTCAGGCAGCCCGAAACCGCCGAACGCAATCACCACCGACGCGCCCAAACCTGCCGCCGCCGCCAAGCCCAGCGTATAAGGGCTGGCCATCGGGTTGTTCAACAGTGTTTGAATTTCCGCACCGCCGACACCCAAAGCCGCACCGACCACCAGCGCCATCACCGCAATCGGCAGGCGCAAATCCATCACAATCAGGCGGTTCATTTCATCGACTTCGGGTTTGCCCAGC
Source organism: Neisseria sp. P0024.S006 (assembly GCF_051956595.1). NCBI lineage: Bacteria > Pseudomonadati > Pseudomonadota > Betaproteobacteria > Neisseriales > Neisseriaceae > Neisseria > Neisseria sp. P0024.S006. The sequence goes on along the minus strand of NZ_JBQCXH010000002.1, from coordinate 307,370 downwards.
AAAACATTGACCACTTCGCCGACAGGCAGCGTGTCCGTCATCGCCGGGCCGGTGGCGATGTCGAATAAAAAACTGACCGCCGCGATGATTAAAAACATCAACACAATCAACCAACGCTTGCCTTCCAACTTGCGCTGGTTTCTCACAATCTCGGCGACAACCGAATCATTCATGTTTCAAACCTTTAAAAAAGAATGTTGATAAAGGGGAGAACGGGTTTGCCTTTTTCTTCCGCAAAAATTTCAGACGGCCTTCCGATTTAAAAGGCCGTCTGAAAATCTAAACTACCTTATTGTCCTTTCGGATAGAGGTAGAACGTGCCGCTCGGAATGACGGGCAGGTTTTGGCGGTAGAAGTCCAGATAGGTCTTCTCAGGGTTGAAATCTTTAAACAACTGCGGATAAATCGCTTTGGCCATAAACTGAATCGACGCGCTGTCGGACAGCGTGCGCGAGTTGGCGTGGTAGGCGGCGTAGAGGCGGTTGTTTTTAATCGCAGGCAGGTTGGCCCAGCCGGCGCGTTTGGCAAAACCGGCCAAGCGTTTTTCCGCTTCGGCTTTCGGAATGCCCCAGCCCATCACCATGGCGGCAGGGTTTTTCTTCAATTCGGTTTCGCGGCCGGTAATCACGATGACGTCGGGTTTGGCAGCGAGGACTTTTTCGGGGTTGATCGGGCCGTAGAATTCGACCGAAGAAGCGGCGATATTGTTACCGCCGACCAGTGTCGCCATCGAACCCCACATGCTCTTGCCGAAGGTAACGCTGTGTTCGGCAGGGCCTTTGTTGCCGAACTCGACATACACTTTAGGCTTGGGCAGGTTGGCTTTTTGCACGCGCGCTTGGATGGTGTCGGCAACGCGTTTGTAATCCGCCGCCAGCTTGTCGGCCTTTTGCTGTTGGCCGGTCAGCGTGCCGATGAGTTTGGTCGATTGAACGTGTTTGGCGACCGTTTGCGCGTTGTAGTCCAACACGACGATGGGGATGCCGGCTTTGTTGATGCGGTCGAGATCGGAACCCAAAGCCTTGTATTGCCATTCAGCCAAAACCAGCAAATCGGGTTTCAATGCCAATACTTTCTCAATCGAGAATGTGCCGACTTCCACTTCGCCCACGTCGGCAAGCTGGTTCAACTTAGGCACGGCTTTGCTGAATGCCGCCCAGCTTGGCGGCGCCCAGTCGGCCCAAACTGCTTTGGAAAAACCGACAACGTTGTCCAGCGCGGTTTTACCGCCGATGGCCATGTAGTCTTGGTAGTAGAAGCCCAAAACCACGCGTTTGGCAGGCAGGTCGACGGTTACCTTACGGCCGACGGTATCGGTCAGCTGAACGGGTTTGGCAAAAGCGGATACGGAGCCGACTGATAAAGCTACGGCGGCAATCAAAGCAGAAAGTTGCGTAAATCTCATGAATCATTCCTTTAGAATATGATGATAATTACTATCTTTTAGTAAATTTACAAGGTATTGGGTATTTTTTCAAGTTAAACGAAAGGATAGACATGTTTCGGAATAAAAAGTTGCATCATTAAACGAAGGAATAGTGTTGATATAAGGATTGAGTGTACGGAAGACCTAGTTAAAAGGACGAGTATGGTGTGCCTAAATCCATAGTGGGCAGTAGCTGAAATGGATAGGCAAAGGGTTTTTTATTGCAAAAAATAAAAGGTATCCGGTTGAATACAGCAGGCCGTCTGAAACTTTGCGATTCGGGGTTCAGACGGCCTTTGATGCGAACATAAAGGCCGTTGTTTCACTTGTTCCGTATATTTTTTCAGACGGCCTAAGCGGTGTTTGGGAAAAGTGAAAAAGGTTGGTTTTTGAAATGGCGAAATAGGAAAGGCTTGAGGGGAATCGGGTGTCAACCCAAAATGGGGAAAAATAAAAAGGGCGTGTTCAATACGCCCTTGTGTCGGTTTCGGATATTTTGCGAATTTCAGACGGCCTTGTCTTCGTTCTGCTCGTTTTGGTTGAGGATTTTAATCAGTTTCTCGGCTTTTTCCGGGTCTTCGCAGCGCAGGATTTTGGCGGCATCGTTTTCAAGATGGCCGGTGTGGCTGTGCAGGATGATGTTTTTAACCGAAAGCAGGTTGTTGGGGTTCATGGAGAATCGGCGCAAGCCCATGCCGAGCAATAGGCGGGTGAAGACGGTATCGCCGGCCATTTCGCCGCAGATGGAGACGCCTTTTTCCATACGGTTGGCGGTGCGGATGATGTGCTGCAGCGTTTTGAGGACGGCAGGGTGGCCGGGTTGGTAGAGGTGGCTGACGCTGTCGTCGCCGCGGTCGACCGACAGGAGGTATTGAATCAGGTCGTTGGTGCCGATGGAAACGAAGTCGACGAGCTTGAGGATGCTGCCGACGGTCATGGCGGCAGACGGGATTTCGATCATGCAGCCGATGCTGACCGGGCCGAAGGTTTCGCCGCGTTCGGTCAGCTGGCGTTGGGCCGTGTCCAGATGGATAAGGCATTGGCGCACTTCGGAAATGGATGTAATCATCGGCCACATCATGCGCACGGGGCCGTGGGCGGCGGCGCGGAGGATGGCACGCATTTGGGTGCGGAACATGACCGGCTCGGCGAGACACAAACGGATGCCGGTCAGGCCGAGTGCGGGGTTGAGGCTGCCGTTGGGCGTGCTGTTTTGGCCGAACCAGCGCGGATTTTTGTCGACGCCTAAATCGACGGTGCGGATGGTGATGTTTTTGCCTTTGAGTTTTTTGACGATGCCGGCATAGACTTCGTATTGTTCGTCTTCAGACGGCATGTTGTCGCGGTTGAGGTAGAGGAATTCGCTGCGGAACAGGCCGACGCCGTCTGCGCCGAAGTTGTGCAGGGCTTTGATGTCTTCGGCGGATTCGATGTTGGCGAGCAACTCAATGTTGATGCCGTCGGCCGTGGTGGCGGCGGTTTTTTTAATTTTGTTGAGTTCGCGCTTGTGGCTGCGGTATTCGCGGGCGAGGCGGCGGTATTCGTTGAGGACGACTTCGTCGGGATCGATGATGAGGACGCCGTTGATGCCGTCGACGATGACGATTTCGTTTTCGGTGATGAGTTTGCGGGCGTTGTGCAGGCCGATGACGGATGGGATGTCGAGGCTGCGGCCCAAGATGGCGGTATGGCTGGTCGGGCCGCCGGCATCGGTCACGAAGGCGGTAATGTGTTGCTCTTTGAACAATACGGTATCGGCAGGCGAGAGGTCGTGCGCGATGAGGACGGTGTCGTCAAACAGGTTGCCGGCGAGGTTGATTTCGTTGCTTTGGCCGACAAGGTTGTTGTGGATACGGCGGACGACTTGGAGCATGTCCTGTTTGCGTTCGCGCAGGTAGTCGTCGTCGATGCTGTCGAACTGGGCGGCGAGCTTGTCGCTTTGCAGTTTCAATGCCCATTCGGCGTTGATTTTCTGTTCGTGCAAAATGTCGATGGGTTCGCGCGAGAGGGTAACGTCGGTCAGCAGCATCAGGTGCAGGGAGATGAACGCGCCCAATTCGGTCGGAGCGTTTTCGGGAATCGCGCTGCGCAATTGTTCCAATTCTTTGCGCGTGGCTTTGATGGCGTTGTCGAAACGGGCGACTTCGGCCTCGAGTTTGTCGGGATCGATGTCGTATTGGGGAACTTCCGCCGCGCCGCGCGTGATGAGGTGGGCGTGGCCGATGGCGATGCCTTTGCCCGCGGCTACACCGTGTAGGACGATGCTCATTATTCGCCCTCGCCGAAGTAGTCGTTGATGAGGTCGGTCAACGCCTGCATGGCGGCGGCTTCGTCTGCGCCTTCTGCTTCCAGCTCAATCACGGTGCCTTTGGCGGCGGCCAGCATCATCAGGCCCATGATACTTTTGCCGTTGACGCGGTTACCGTTTTTGGTGACCCAGACTTCGCTTTGGAATTGGGAGGCGGTTTGGGTGAATTTGCTGGAAGCGCGCGCGTGCAGGCCGAGTTTGTTGATGATTTCAATTTCTTGTTTGAGCATGGATGTCCCCTAAATGTAATGTTCGTAAAGTGAATGTTTTCAGACGGCCTTAGCCGTGTTCTTTGCACATCAGGTCTTCAGGTGCGGATGTAATGGCGAAAATGCCCCGGATGGCGGCTTCTTTGACGGTTTCGGTGAAGTCGGAGAGGTTTTCGGCTTGTGATGAGTATTGGATGGCTTTAATCATCATCGGGGCGTTGAGGCCGGTCAGGATGGCGGATTTGTTTTCGCGCACCAGCCGACGTGCGGCGTTGCATGGGGTTGCGCCGAAGATGTCGGTCATGATCAGCACGCCGCGGTTGTTGGGAAATTCCTGCAATGCGGCGATGGCGTTGTTGATGATGTCGTTTTGATCCTCGTCGGGCTGTACGCCGAGGATGTGGAGATTTTCGGGGAAGCCGTTGGGAAAGAAATGGTCGGCCAAACCGCGATAGGCTTCACCTATGGTTTCATGTGTAATGATTAACAAACCTATCATGATGTGTTCCTAGCATTGGGGTTGAGGCCGTCTGAAGATTTTTCAGACGGCCTTTGTTTTATTTATTGTTTAAGGCGTAGATTTCGCCGAGGTTGCGCCAACAGCCGGCGGCATCCATGCCGTAGCCGAAGACGTAGCGGTTGGGCACGTCCAAACCGACATAATCGGCTTTGGTTGGTTTTTCTTTGTCGATCAGTTTGTTGGCAAATACGGCCGCACGGCAGCTTGCCGCACCCATTTCCAACAGTTTTTCCTGAATGGCGGCCATGGTGTGGCCTTCGTCTAAAATATCGTCCAAAACGACGACATGACGGCCTTTGATTTGCTCGGGGTCGGGCATGCGTTTCCAGTTGAACGCGCCGCCTGCGAGTTTGTCGCCGTAGCGGGAAACGTGGACGTAGTCAAAGTCCAAAGGAAAGCGCAACAGCGGCAATAACTGTCCTGTAAACACCACCGCGCCACCCATTACAGGCAGGAGCAGGGGGTATTTGTCGCCCAAGTCGCGGGTAATGTCGTCGGCAACTTTTTGCAAGGCCGCGCGGCATTGTTCTTGGCCAAACAGCAAGTCGGCATTGTCCAGCATGGCTTGGGTTTCAAGGCGTTTGGTTTCTAAGTCGGTCATGATAGGTCGTGTTGAGTGCGGTTAAAAACAAATTATATAGCGGATTCAATCAATTTTCGATACAAGGCGCGGCAATAGTGTAGTGAAAGCGAAGGGAATTTGAGCAGACTACGTTCAGACGGCCTTTTGCCCTTCCGCTTCGTCCACCAGCAAAAATGCCGTCAAAGCCAAAGCGGTCAATACCGCCGTCAACACCATCGCCCGTCCGTAATTGTCCGCACCGGCGCGTCCGAGATAATCGTAAATCAAAGTGGTCAGCGTCTGCCATTCGGGACGCGACAGGAATAATGTGGCCGCAAATTCGCCGATACACGTTGCTGAAGCCAAAGTCAGACCGCGCCGCAAGGCCGGTTTCAATAAAGGCGCGGTTACATAACAGGCCGTCTGAAAACAGTTTGCGCCCATGGTGCGCGCCGCCGCCGCGTAATCTTTGGGCAAACCGTCCCACGCGGCCAGTACGTCTTTGGCCACAAACGGATACGCCAACAGCGCGTAAGTCGCCGTCAGCAGCCACAGCGAAGCCGTCCACTGCGGATAGAGCAGCAAAACGCCGAAGGCGATGCACACGGGCGACACCATAAACGGCAAAAACATCAGCGCGCGCAACCACGCCATTTGCCGTGCTGCCGCCGCATACAGCACGCCCAAAACCATCGCCGCCGCCACCGCTGCCACAGAGAAACGGATGGTGTTCCACACCGCTGCCCACGTTTGCGCTTCCAGCAAAACCGCCCACGAAGAGCCTGCCGCTGCCGCCTTGAGCCACACCGCCGCCAAAGGCAGCAGGCAGCATACTGCCAACATGGCCAATACCGTTGCTGTCAGCCATTTTTCCCAAGCCCATATCGGCGCACGCGGAGGCAAAGGCGAGACCGACTTATCCACCGCCACGCGCTTGCTCCAATACGCATACAAACCTCCTGCCGCCGCCGTAACCGCCAGCACCAGCCACACCAGCACCGACGCACGCGCCATATCCAACTCGTACGCCACCAGCCGGTAGATTTCCACTTCCACCGTTGCAAAACGTTCGCCGCCGAGCAGTAAGGCCAGTCCGAAGCCTGAAAAACAATATAAAAACACCAGACACGCGCCACCGGCAACCCACGCGCGCACCACCGGCCATTCGACCCAGACAAACCGCCGCCACGCGTCCGCGCCCAAAGATTGTGCCGACAGCAACCGCGCCTGCGGCACACGCATAAATCCCTGATACGCCGAGCGCACCAAAACCGGCAGGTTGAAAAACACGTTGCCGTAAATCAGCAGCCACGGCGTGTCCTGCCAACCTGCCGCCAGCATACCGTGTGCGCCAAATAAAGCCAGTACGCCCATGCCCGCCACCAAGGTCGGCATCACAAAAGGCAGCATCAGCAGGCGCAAAACCGTGCGCCGTCCGGCAAAGTCCATCCGCGCCAGCACCCACGCCGCAGGTATGCCCAAAGCCGTGACCAAGACGCAAGTCAAAACCGCCTGCGCCACCGTCCAGCCCAAGCGCAGGCGCATATAGTCATCAGCCACCACTTCCGCCCAAGCGCCTTCGCCGTCGTAAAACGCCAGCGACAGCAAAGGCGCGGTCACCATGACCGCCAAGAAACCCAAAGGCAGAAGCAACAGCGCAAACCGCCGAATCCAAACCTGCATCGATGCGTACCCGAGAATAAAAACGCCTATTTTAGCCCGAGTTCGGCATAGAAGGTGGTATTCCTGCCCTTGTTTTCAGACGGCCTGTGCAGCCTGACGGATAAAACCGCCGTTTCTTCAAATTTTCCAAACAGTTACGAAGTCTCTTCAAAAAGGCAACATAATTGGTTGGACATTTTTGTTACAATGCCGCCGATTCAAAAAACCAAACAAATCAAAAACAAGGAAACATTATGACCACTACACGTCCACAAACCTACGATGCCGTCGCGCGCGCGTTGCACTGGCTGACCGTACTCGGTTTCATCGGCATCCTCTCCACCATTACCGTTTGGACCATCTACGATGGCGAAGAATGGGTCAAATCGCTCTTCGGCGTGCATAAATCCATCGGTTTCATCACGCTACTGGTGATTGCCGTGCGCATTGTTTGGGCTTTGCTCAATGCGTCCAAACGTCCTGCCGCCGACAGCTTTGCCGCCAAAGCAGGCCACCTTGCCCTTTACGTCTTCATGCTCGCCGTCCCCGTTATCGGCATGATCCGCCAATACGGCGGCGGCCGCGGCCCGTTGAAAGTATTCGGCGTCCAAGTGATGCAGGGTTCGCCTGAAAAAATCGAATGGATGTCCAACCTCGGCAATATGGCGCACGACAAACTCGGCTGGCTGCTTTTTGCGCTTGTCGCTGGCCACATCGCCATGGTTGTCGTCCACCGCATTCAAGGCCACGACGTTTTGTACCGCATGATCGGCCGTCGTTCTTAAGTGTAAAACGGTAAACAGCTAAGGCCGTCTGAAAACAGTTTGACCAAGCAAAAACTGTTTTCAGACGGCCTTTTTGTATTTGTGTTAATCTGCAAAAGTAGGGCAGGCATTTTGCCTGACGTTGTCTAAATACTGTAAACCATACCGAGAAACACCATGACTGCTCCCATTCTCGCCATCACTTCCGGCGAACCGGCCGGCATCGGCCCCGACATCTGCCTCGATTTGGCTTTCTCCGACCTTCCTTGCCGCCCCGTTGTTTTGTGTGACAAAAACCTGTTGGCGCAAAGGTCCGAACAGCTCGGCAAATCCGTCATCTTGCGTGACTTTCAAGCCCAAGCGGCCGATCCGTTGCCCAAGGGCGAACTCGAAGTCCTGCATATTGCTTTAGATGCCGAGTGTCGGGCGGGCGAACTCAATCCTGCCAATGCCGCGTATGTCCTCCGGCTGCTGGATACGGCGTATCAAGGCATTTCAGACGACCTGTTTGCCGGTATGGTGACCGCGCCGCTGCATAAAGGCATCATCAACGATGCCCACGCAGGCAACGGCTTTTTCAGCGGCCACACCGAATACCTAGCCGAAAAAAGCCATACCGAACAAGTTGTCATGATGCTGACCGGCGGCGGCCTGCGCGTGGCATTGGTGACCACCCATCTGCCGCTGAAAGACATTTCCGCCGCCATCACGAAGCCTTTAATCGAGTCGGTTGTCCGCATTCTTGAACACGACCTGCGCCATAAGTTCGGCATAGCCAATCCGGTCATCCTCGTTACTGGTCTCAATCCTCACTCCGGCGAAGGCGGCCATTTGGGACACGAAGAAATCGACACCATTATTCCGGCGCTTCATGCCTTGCAGGCCGAAGGCATAGACGCACGCGGCCCTTATCCGGCCGATACCGTGTTCCAACCTTTTCTGCTCAAAGATGCCGATGCCGTCCTTGCCATGTATCACGACCAAGGGCTGCCGGTACTCAAATACGCCGGTTTTGGCGAAGGCGTAAATATTACCCTCGGCCTGCCCTTTATCCGCACCTCCGTCGATCATGGCACGGCCTTGAGCTTGGCCGGTACGGGCAAAGCCGATTCCGGCAGCCTGATGACTGCCGTCCGCGCCGCGCTCGATATGGCGCATAATATGCAGAAACAGGCCGTCTGAAGCGTGGAGGTTTAATCGTTTGCAGGCGTAATCTGTTCCTGTAACAGCATCATCAGGGGATATTTGCCTGTCGGTTTATGAAGCCGATAAATGTTTGGACAATAATCAGCGTTTTATTTTAAAAACCATATAAAAAAGGCCGTCTGAAGCCCAATGATTTGGGTTTCAGACGGCCTTTTGGTTTACCAAATTTCAGACAAAGTTTCTTTGACTTTAGCCTTCACTTCCGCACCGAAGCGGCGGCTGAGCATTTTGCTGAAATCGTCTTGCGGCGTGTAGTTGACCAGTTCAGGAGCTTTGACGACATCGCGGGCAACGCTGTAAATGCTGCCGAAGTCGTCGATCAGGCCGACCTGTTTGGCTTCTTTGCCGGTATAGATGCGGCCGCTGAAAATATCGGGATACTGTTTGTCTTTCAACCTTGCGCCGCGGCCGAGTTTGACGGCTTTGATAAATTCTTGGTGAATATCGCCCAACATGGTTTCCCAAATTTGGGTTTGCGCCGGCGTTTCAGGCGTGAAAGGGTCGCCCATACCTTTGTTGCTGCCGGCGGTTTTCAGACGGCGTTTGACACCGGCTTTGTCCATCAGGCCGGTAAAGTCGAAACCGCCGCCGATCACGCCGATGCTGCCGACAATGCTGGAAGGGTCGGCGTAAATTTTGTCGGCTGCGGCGGCAATGTAGTAGCAGCCGGAAGCGCACATGTCTTCGGCAACGAGGTAGACAGGGATGTCTTTGTGTTCGGCTTTGAGGCGGCGGACTTCGTTAAAGGCCGTGTTGGACACGACAGGCGAACCGCCGGGGCTGTTGGCACGGATGATGATGGCTTTGGCGTTGCCGTTGTTGTAGGCGGCTTCCATGCTGTCGCGCAGGATTTGGACTTGGTCGTCGATGTCGTTGCCGATTTCGCCGGTCAGGTCGATAACGGCGGTGTGTTCGCTGCGGGCTTGGATGCTCGTGGTTTTTCCTTCTTCTTCTGCGAAGCCGAAGATCAGGCTGAGGAAGATGAGGACGGCGACACCGCGCCAGATATTGCGCCAAATGCGGGCGCGGCGCTGTTCTTGGTAGGCGGCGAGGAGGACTTCACGCAGGGTGTTGCGCTCCCAGTTGTCGACGGGTGTGGAGGCTGAAGAGGGTGTGTTTTGGGCATTGCCTTCACGGTGGATTCGGTATTGCATGATGTGATGTGCTTTCTTGTAGGCCGTCTGAATGTTCAGACGGCCTTATCGGTTTTAGTTGATGGAATAGCCGCGCAGGTATTGCGTACGTTCGCGGGTCATGCGGGTCTCACACTGCAGGCGCAGGTATTCTGCTTGTGCGGAGTTGTCTGCGGACGCGGCTGCTTGTTGGCAGTTGAGTTTTTTGCTTTGAATCCAGGCGCGTTGTTCGCCGAGGATTTGTTGTTTGACATCGCTGTCTAAGCCGCCCCAGAGGTCGTTGATTTCGCCGTCCGCCTGACGGTTTTGCGCGCGCGCGTTGTCGAGTTCGCTTTGGCTGAGGCCGGGCGGCTCGTTGCGTTGGGTTTCATGGTCGGGGCGCAGGACTTCGTAATCTGAATCGTCGCCGTCATCGGTCAGGCCGGCAGCTTGGCTGGCGGCGTTGTTTTCAAGGATGTCTTGCGGATTGACAGTCGGCGGCTCTTCCGTGTTTTGGTTTTGCAGCAGCTTGATGGCCTGCTCTTTGGATACAGGCTTGCCGTCTATCATAACAATGCTTTTCACGCCGTAGGGCAGCAGGGTGGCGGAAAGGGTTTGGGCGGTGGTGCTCAGGGTGTTGTCTTCGAAAACCGGTTTGCCGTCTTTGTCGGGGGTGTAGAGCAGGGTGGTGCTGAACGTGTTGTTTTCAAAGGTCAGGTTGCTGCCCATCAGTTTTTGTTCGAGCATGTCGGACAACGGGGTGTTGCCGTAAATCAGCGGGCTGTTGTCTATGGCCGTCTTGAGGATGGTGTCGGGAATGCGGATTTTGAGGTTGGCGCGGCAGATGGCTTTGCCGTCGTCTTCGGTTTCTTTGGGGTCTTCAAGCAGGGTTTCTAATTCGAGGCCGGCGGCGATGATTTTGTCGGCATCGACAAATTGGCGGTTGTCATTGCGGGCAAAGGAGCGCGCTTGTTGTTTGAGGGTGTCTTCGATGGTGGTACGGATGTTTTGCAGTGTGGCCGGTTGGGCGCAATCAAGTGCGGCTTTGGGCTCTTCTTTGCTGCATGCGGCAAGAAGAATCGTGCTTAAAATCAATACGGAAGCGGTTTTTTTGTACATGGGTACTCCTGAAGATGACGGCCTTTCAGACGGCCTGACGTGCTTATCATAACAAAAGCACTTGCAGCAAGTAAATGCGGCAAGTGCTTTTCTATGTCAGACGTATCAGCCTTTGATGACGCTGATGAAGCCGGAGAGGATGGCGGCGTTGAGCAAGTCAACGAAGAACGCACCCACCATAGGTACAATCAAGAAGGCTTTGTGAGACGGGCCAAAAGTTTGGGTAATGGACTGCATATTGGCAACGGCAGTCGGGGTGGCACCCAAACCGAAGCCGCAGTGACCGGCTGCCAATACGGCAGAGTCGTAATCGCGACCCATGAAGACGTAGGTAACGAAAGTGGCGTACAGAATCATCACGACGGTTTGTACGGCCAAGATGATGGTTACAGGGCCTGCCAGACCGGTCAATTCCCACAGTTTCAGGTTCAGAAGAGCCATAGACAGGAAGAGTGACAGGGAGGCGTTACCGAATACGTCGATGGCACGGTCAAACATATTGACTTTGAAGGCGGCAGTCAGGACGTTGCGGATGACCACGCCTGCAAACAGACACCATACGAATTTAGGCAAGTCGAAGAAGGCTTTGTCGTAGCTGTCCACGATTTCGGCAAAAGCCAAACATGCGGCAAACATCGCGAGCGTTTCGACAGCGGAGTCAGCCGTAATCAGGCGAGTGCGCTGTGCTTGTTCGAAGATGTCATCAGTAGCATCGTTGTCGTCGGATTTGGCAGTTTTGACGATAGGTTTACGGCCCATTTTGTTGATCAGACGGCGTGCAACAGGACCACCGATCAAACCGCCGAATACCAGGCCGAATGTTGCAGAAGCCATACCTAAGCCGGTTGCGCCGGTCAGGCCGAATTTGCTTTCAAAGTCAGGACCCCATGCACCGGCGGTACCGTGACCACCGGTCAGGGTAATCGAACCGGTAATCAGGCCAATCAGCGGATCCAAGCCCAATGCGCTCGCCAAGCCGACACCGACAAAGTTTTGGACGATGATAAATGCGCCCACCACGGCGGTAAAGATAACCAAAGGCAAACCGCCCGCTTTCAAACGGGAGAAGTCGGCGCTCAAACCGATGGATGTAAAGAAGATGAGCATGAACGCATCTTGCAGCGGTTTTTCAAATTTGAAGCTGACGCCGTAGGCTTCGTGCAGGGCGAACAGGACGATAGCGGCAACCAAACCGCCGGCGACCGGCTCGGGAATATTGAAGTCTCGTAAGAATTTGATTTTTTGAACCAGAAATTTACCAACCAGCAACACGAGTGTGGCGGCAATCAGTGTGTAATAACTGTTGAATTCCCATTCCATGTTGTTTCACCTCCTAGAAATGTTTTTCCGAGCATCCGTTTTTGTTCCGGATGTAGTGTGTTTCAACGCTTGGCGTTATCCGCCGAGTGTCATGGTATTGATGCGCGGGCAAGGTGTTTTCAGAAAGAAATGAAAACAATGACGTGTCCGTGAAAAATAACTGGCAAATATTAGGGGAATAGTTAAAGATTGTCAAAAAATGCGAGTGTAAATATTTTCAGACGGCCTTTTGACCGATGGCATGGTGCACTTCGCGGCGCCATTGTTCTAATAGGGATGTTAATGATTCGGCCGAAGTGTGGCCGTTGCTGATGGCGGCCTGCAGCCAGTAGCAGGCGGTCGGAACATGACAGCCGACACCTTGCCCGTGATAGTAAAAACAGGCGAGGTGGTATTGGGCGGAAGGGTGGTTTTGTTCGGCTGCGATTGCGTACCAGTGGGCGGCCGCCCGAGGGTCTTGCGCCGTACCGAGGCCGTAATGGTAGATGCGGCCTAAGGCTGCCGCCGCGTTTTTATGGTGGAATTCGGCTGCTTCCATGTAATTCTTGCGCGCGGCATTGTAGTCTGCGTAGCGACCGATGGCGTGGGCTTGTGCTTCCGCCAAACGGTAGATGGTTCCGATTTGTTGCTGTTGCAGGGCGGCTGTTTTGATTTGTTCGTATTGTTGCGGATGGTACAGTGCGGCGTCGCTGATGAGTTTTTGTGCCGCGGAGGCAGAACCTAACGTGGCGGCACGGTGGTAGTAATCGTGCGCGATATGGTTGTCGGCTTTGATGCCGAGGCCGTAGCGGTAGAGGTCGCCCATGATTTTCAGGGCTTCGGGATGGTTTTTTTCGGCAGCGGCTTTGGCGTAGCGTGCCGCTTGGAACGGGTCTCGTTCGGAAAGTTCGCCGGTCAGGGCGTATTGGGCCAGCTTGGCCTGTGCTTCCGCTTGTTCCTTATCGGCGGCACGACGATACCATTCTAAGGCTTCGGGTTTGCGTTGGGCGGCAAGAAGGTCGGCCAGCAGGGTTTGTGCGGCGATGTGGCCGGCTTGCGCGGCTTGTTCGAGATATTGTTCGGCTTGTGCGTGGTCGGGGCTGATGCCTGTGCCGTAGAAGTAGATTTGACCGAGTTGCCAACAGGCGGCAGTCATGCCGAGGGCGGCCGCTTTTTCGTATTGTTCGACGGCTGTCGCAACGTCGCCTTGGCGTTGATGATGGCGTGCCAGATGGTAATACGCGGGCGCGGCATATCGGACGGCGGCAAGCTCCGCCCAGTAGAGCGATTGTGGGTCGTTGCGTTGCGCGTGGTAACGCATGAGGATTAATTGGGCTTCTGAGTGCCCCTGCTCACCCAGCCAGGCATAGTCGTTAAGAAGCTGTCCGGTCGGGGTGCCGTTGTGTTCGCGCTGTTGCAGCAGGGAGAAGAGCGCTTTGGGATGGCGTTGGGCCGCGGCGGCTTCCAACCATGAAAGTGCCTGTTCCGGTTGGCCGTTTTGTAGCAGATGGTTGCCCAATACGAAAGCAGCTTCCGCATAACCTTGCTCTGCCGCCTGTTGCAACAGGGGCAGGGCTTGGGCGGTATGGGATTGTTCCAAAAGGGCGGCGGCTTGCCGGTAAAGGATTTCAGGAGCGGCGGTCATGGTTTGCGGGCGGATAAAGTGGAAGACGGGTGCTGCGGCATATAGGCGGCAATGCCGGTCGATGGCTTTGTAAAAAATAGGGTTCGGCACAGTTTTGCAGTTGCCTTAGCGGCCTGCCTTTAAAGATGTTTGGCTTGTTGTATTATTTTCCTGGGAAAACATCTCTATTCAGTGCGTTACAAAGCTTTCGGCTTGAGTCGGCATGCGTTCATGACAGCTTGGTCATTATACTGTTTTTGTAATTTATTGTTAATGATAAATGCGGTTTTTTATGGTTTGTTTACATGACGGCGGCTAGGGTATTGATTGTTTCAGGCCGTCTGAAATGTTTTTCAGACGGCCTGAATTATTTTTGCTAAGTCAGTTTGTCGGAGTGAAAGGGGCAGAGGTTTTTTTGTCGGGGAAAAACACCTGGCTGTAGAAGTTGCCGTTAATTTGGGTTACGTTGAGGTGGTACATACGGTAGGCATGGAACAGGTCGCTGTCAGGCGGCGTCGGATGATTCCAAAACTCTGCCAAGGTATTTTGGTCGGTTATGCCGGGAATGTCGTAATGGGCGCGGCCGAGTACTTTGACAGGCATGTTGTGGATCAAGCCGGACAGGCCGCTGGTGCTGTTGATGGTAACCATGCCGAGGCCGTGGCGCAGGAAAACGGGCAGGGGAACATCATGGACGTAAGTGATACGTCCTTTGAGTTTGGGGTGTTTTTTGATAAAGCGTTTGATGTCGCGCGAGTAGTCGATAAAGCCACGGTCCATCGGATGATGCTTGATGATGAGGTTGGTATCGGCAGGCGCATGCGCGGCAAAGGAGGCCAAAACATGGAGCAGGAAGCTGCGGACGCTGGAAAAGTCGCAATGGATACGGACTTGGCTGTCGTTGAATACCTGCAAGGGAACAATAAAAAATTTGCCGTATTTGCCCGCCTCCACGCGTTTGGCGATTTGGATGTCTTCGATATAGTAGTTCAAACGCTTGAGGATGGAGATCGACCACAGTTTGAGGTAATGGCCGGCATTGGATGCGCGGTGGTGGATGTAGTTCGGGTACTTGTTCGGGTTGCGGAACAATTCGATATAGTAACGGACGGCGTTTTTGGCCATGGGCGTAAACCCGCCGCGTACCGGTGTCGGCGCTTTGTATTCTTGCTGGGCCAGCTTGGGGAATTGTTCCAGAAAAAAGTCGGCACGGCGCGGCAACGGGGAAAATGCGTTGACGCCGTCTTTTTCTAAGGTGATGTAGTAGGGGCGGAAATAGCCTTCTTCAAATGCCCAGAAACTGGCTTGGTTTTCGTTTGCAATGCGTTTGGCCAGGAGATGATAGGGACGTGTGTCGCCAAAGCAGACAACGGCTTGGATGTGATGTTGAATGATGTATTTTTGTAAAAATTCAGGAAAGACATCGTAGCTGTCGTTAAAAGCAACGGTATGCGCTTGAGTGGGCGGATAAAAATAGTCGTCGCCTGCATTAAAGTTGAATTTATGCACGGTTTTGCCGTTTGCGGTCAGCCAGCCGGCGAGGCGCTGAAAAAAATCGCCGACAGGGCCTTGAAGCAGCAGGATGTTTTCTGCGCTTTCAAGCAGGCTTTGCAGGTTGTTTTGGAGGACGGGCTGTTTCATGTCGCAATGTGATTTTGTTTTTTATGTAATAGTTTTGGGTTGAACTTTTAAGCATACGCCAAGCGTATTAACGATGCAAAAGCAATGATGCCGCAATTGAAGCCGGTTCATGACGTATTGTTAATTTTGATGGCATTTATTTAAAAGATCGATATAGTTGTTTGATTTTACCTAATTTTTTGGCAAAGTACCCACGATGTAATCCGTTGTTGTTTTTTTGCATATTTTTTTGCCGTATCAGGATTTGGGCAGCGGTTTCCGCATTGATGGCCTGATGGGTTTCGGGGTGGATGTAGTCGGGATAGTGGATGAGCGTGCCGGCGATCAGCTGCCAAAGCTCAAGCCTGCGGCTGCGGCGCGGAATGGGAAGCAGATCTTGGGTAAGTCCCCAACCTGCGTAAAAAGGCAGGCCGTAGCAGCTGACTTTTTTGCCGCGCAACAGGGCTTCAAAACCGGTCAGCGAAGTCATGGTGTGAATTTCGTCTGCGTGTTGGAGACAAGTCAGGATGTCAGCTTGTTCGGCGGTTTGGTCGGCATATCGTGCAGCATCTTCAGGGGAGATATGGCCGATGCGGTTACCGCTGACTACATCGGGATGCGGTTTGTAGATGATATAGGCATCGGGGTTTCGTTCGCGTACGGTACGGAGCAAATCCAGATTGCGGTAGATTTGGGGCGAACCGTAGCGGATAGACGCATCGTCTTCAACCTGACCGGGAACGAGGATCACGGTTTTGTCGGTTGAAGGGGCGGTAAAGTCCGAGCTGCCGACATTGTATTTGCTGATGCGGTTTTCGGTCAGCATTTTTTGCAGCTTCAAGGCCGTCTGGAAGTCTTGATTGTCGAAGTCTTGGTTTTGCAGGATATGTTCAAGACGGGACGGGGTTTCGGCATTGAAATAAATGCCCATATCGTCGGTAACGAGCGACAGCGGCGGTACTAAATTAGAACCAAGCCCGACCGAGCGGATAAAGCCGTCTTCCATGCGCAGCAGGGGGATGTGGTGTTGTTCGGCAAAACGGACGATGGCCTCTTTGCCGTTGCCCCAGGCAAGGATGCGTGCATCGTCGGACAGTTTGACCCCGGCCAGTTTTTGGGTGGAAGAGATAAATTTCAGACGGCATGAGGGGACGTTAAAGAATGGTTTGGCAACCGCGCGTTTCCACAAAGACATGCCGACGCAATATAACTCACCACGCAATTTGTCGTTTTTGCGTTTGACCGTTGCCAGATAGTTGATGACATCAAAGAGGCTGCCTGCTTCGCCGGTATTGGGGTTGAGGTAGCGACTGTATTGCAGATAGGCCGCGGCGAAGAGCTGTAGTAAGTTGCGGGGGGCACGGCGCTGGGTTTGGACAAGGCGGTTGATTTCAGGATGGCGGTCGTCGCTTACGCCCCATCCGGCATACCACGGCAGGCCGAAGGTGGTCAGCGGTTTGCCGCACAAAAGCGCCTCAAAACCCATTTGCGAGGTAACGCAATAAACTTTATCGACGTTTTGCAACAAAGAAATCGGATTGATGTCTTCTGCCAAAAGATGGACGCGGTGTTGCTGCGCCAGCCGGGTCAGATAGCCTTGTTTTTTGCCGCACAAAACATCGGGATGGGTTTTGACCCAGATATCGGCTTGCGGGTTTTCATTCAAGGCCGTCTGAAACATCAGTTCAAACGCAGAGGCGTCTGCGCTGCCATACTGGATAGCCATATCGCCGAAGGTTTGGTCGATGATGAGGACAGTTTCAGGCTTGGATGGGGAACGTAAAGGATGATCGTCTGAAAGTTCGGGCGCGTGGTTGTATTTGGATAGATGATGTCTCAGGATGAAATCCATCGCCTGCTGAGCCTGAGCCAAGGTTTCAGACGGCATGGTATCGGCGGCAAGAATCAGTTGTTCCAAACGCGAAGGACGCGTGGTGTCGTAGTAGATGCCGATATCGTCATAGACGATGGAGTAGGGCGGATAACCGACGACACCCAGTCCGAGCGAGCGTAAAAAACCGTCTTCCAAAGCAATAAAGGGAAGCTGATGTTCAGCGGCAAAAGCACGCGCTTTGTGTGTTGTCGGGCGCAAACCCCAGCCGACAACAGCCTCCGCTCCTTTTCCGTCTTTGCAGATATGAAATTCAGGCAATAGGGTGGAGAGATGGGGGATTTTGCGGATGCCGCGAGAGGGGATGTAGGCGTTTTTCACAATGCGTTTTCGTCGATTATTGTTATTAATGGATTGTAGGCCGTCTGAAAAGAGGAACATTCTTTCAGACGGCCTGAATTATTTTTTAAAACTTTTTAAAACGTGACGGCTTCGGCCAATACTTTGCCTGCCAAGTCTTTAGGCGACAGGTTCGGCTCACCTTGTAGCGGCCAGTCGATGCCGACGGTCGGATCATTCCAAATCAGCGAGTGTTCGGCTTTGGGGTTGTAATAATCCGTGCATTTATAGACGAACTCGGCTTCGTCGCTCAGTACATAGAAGCCGTGAGCGAAACCTTCGGGTACCCACAGTTGGCGTTTGTTTTCTGCGGATAAGATCTCGCCTACCCATTTGCCGAATGTGGGGGAGTCTTTACGCATATCGACGGCTACGTCGAATACTTCGCCGACAACCACGCGCACGAGTTTGCCTTGTGTGTTCTCAGTTTGATAGTGCAGGCCGCGCAATACGCCTTTGCTGGATTTGGAGTGGTTTCCCTGCACGAAGGTGCGGTCGCAGACTTGGGTTTTGAACCACTCGTCGCGGAAGGTTTCCATAAAAAAGCCGCGCGCATCGCCGAAGACTTGCGGCTCAAGCAGTTTTACGTCAGGAATGGCGGTATCAATGATGTTCATCGTTTTATCTTTCATCTAAAGGCCGTCTGAAAAGTTTCAGACGGCCTCAAACATTATTTTTTTAACAGGCGCAGCAAATATTGGCCGTATTGGTTTTTCGCCATCGGGCGCGCCAGTTCTTCCAGTTTTTCATCGGAAAGCCAAGCGTTGCGCCAAGCGATTTCTTCCAGGCAGGCGATTTGCAGGTCTTGGATGTTTTGCACGGTTTGGACGAATGAAGCGGCTTCGTGCAGGCTCTCGTGGGTGCCAGTGTCCAGCCATGCGAAACCGCGTCCCAAAAGTTGTACCGATAATGAACCGTCTTCCAAATACATTTGGTTGAGGTCGGAAATTTCCAATTCGCCGCGGGCGGACGGTTTGATTTGTTTGGCGAATTCGACGACGCGTTGGTCGTAGAAGTACAAGCCGGTTACCGCCCAATCGGATTTGGGCTGTTGCGGTTTCTCTTCGATAGACAGGGCGTTGAAGTTTTCGTCAAATTCAACCACGCCGAAACGCTCGGGGTCTTTGACCTGATAACCGAATACGGTTGCGCCGTGGGTCTTGGCGGCGGCCTGTTTCAATGTTTGCGTAAATGATTGGCCGTAGAAAATATTGTCACCCAAAACCAAGCAGACATTGTCGTCGCCGATAAATTCTTCGCCGATGATAAATGCCTGTGCCAGACCGTCCGGACTGGGTTGTACGGCATAACTGATGGAAATGCCGAAATCGCTGCCGTCGCCGAGCAGGCGTTTGAAAGAGGCGTTGTCTTCGGGCGTGGTAATCACCAAAATATCGCGGATTCCTGCCAGCATCAATACGGACAGGGGATAGTAAATCATGGGCTTGTCGTACACGGGCAGCAGTTGTTTGGATACGCCGCGCGTGATGGGGTAGAGGCGTGTGCCGCTGCCGCCGGCGAGGATAATGCCTTTCATGGGTTTTCTCCTGAGTAGTGTGTGTTTGCGTGATTTTCAGACGGCCTAATATGTGAACAGGCCGTCTGAAAACTTATTTTCCAGTGCCTAAACGTTCCAAACGGTAGCTGCCGTTCAATACGTTTTGCCACCAGGTTTTGTTGTCCAAATACCATTGCACTGTTTTGCGGATGCCGGATTCGAATGTTTCCTGCGGTTTCCAGCCCAGCTCCCTGCCGATTTTGGCAGCGTCGATGGCGTAGCGCACGTCATGGCCGGGACGGTCTTGTACGAAAGTAATTAAATCTTCATAACGCGCCACACCGGCCGGTTTTTCAGGAACAAGCTCTTCCAGCAGGGCGCAGATGGTTTTGACGACTTCGATATTGGCTTTTTCATTGTGGCCGCCGATATTGTAGGTTTCACCAACGATGCCTTCGGTAACAACCTGATACAGCGCGCGCGCGTGGTCTTCGACAAACAGCCAGTCGCGAATTTGCATTCCGTCGCCGTAAACGGGCAGCGGTTTGCCGTCGAGCGCGTTCAGAATCATCAAAGGAATGAGTTTTTCAGGGAAGTGGTACGGACCGTAGTTGTTGGAGCAGTTGGTTACAATGGTCGGCAAACCGTAAGTACGTAGCCATGCGCGGACGAGATGGTCGCTGGACGCTTTAGAGGCAGAGTAGGGGCTGGACGGCGCGTATGGCGTGGTTTCGGTGAACAAATCGTCTGTGCCGTGCAAATCGCCATAGACTTCATCGGTGGAAATATGGTGGAAGCGGAAGGCTTCGCGCTTTTCAGACGGCATTTGTTGCCAGTAGGCGCGTGCCGCTTCAAGCAGATTGAATGTGCCGACGATATTGGTTTGGATAAATTCGCCTGCCGAATCGATTGAGCGGTCGACATGACTTTCCGCTGCCAAGTGCATCACGGCATCAGGCTGGTGTTGTGCGAATACGCGGTCGAGTTCGGCGCGGTTGCAAATATCCACTTGCTCAAAAGCATAGCGAGGATTATTGGCTACCTCGGTCAAAGATTCCAAATTGCCGGCATAAGTCAGCTTATCGACATTGACGACAGAGTCTTGGGTGTTTTGGATAATATGACGGACAACGGCAGAACCGATAAAGCCTGCGCCGCCGGTAACAAGGATTTTTTTCATAAGTTTCAGAGGATAGTCAAAATAATATAAACGGATTATAGCAGACAGAATGTGTGTTTTTCAGATAAAGAGGCCGTCTGAAAACATCTCTTTCAGACGGCCTGTATCATGTCAACTTAATCGTCGTAGCCATTTGGGTTGTTGCTGACCCAACGCCATGAGTCTTCCATCATCTGCGCCAAATCGCGCTTGGTTTCCCAACCAGTCTGCGCTTTGGTGTAAGCAGGGTCGGCGTAGAAACAGGCCAAATCGCCATCGCGACGCGGTTTGATTTGGAACGGAATGGTCAAGCCGGAGGCCGCCTCAAAGGCACGGATGATTTCCAATACCGAATAAGCACGTCCCGAACCCAAATTAAACAAGTGTACGCCCGAAACATCACTTTTTGCCTGCATCGCCGCTACATGACCTTCCGCCAAATCCATCACATGGATATAGTCGCGCATACCCGTACCATCAGGAGTAGGGTAGTCATCGCCGAAAACCGACAATTGCGGCAGCTTGCCTGAAGCCACTTGGCAGATATAAGGCAGCAGATTGTTCGGGATACCGTTTGGCTGCTCGCCGATCAAACCGCTTTCATGCGCACCGATAGGGTTGAAATAGCGCAACAAAATCACGCTCCAACGCGGATCAGCCTTTTGGATATCCGTCAAAATGCGCTCCACCATAGACTTAGACGTACCGTAAGGGCTGGTCGTATCCCCCGGTTGCATATCTTCCGTATAAGGCACTTTGCCCGGATCTCCGTAAACCGTAGCCGATGAGCTGAACACAATCTTGAATACACCGGCACGCGCCATTTCTTCAGCCAAAACCAAGCTGCCCGACACATTGTTGTCATAATATTTCATTGGTTCGGCCACGCTTTCGCCGACTGCCTTCAAACCGGCAAAATGAATGACGGCATCAATATCGTGTTCTGCAAAGATTTGACGCAACACTTCACGATCACGGATATCCCCTTGGTAAAAAGGCACAGACTTGCCGGTAATCTTTTCCAAGCGCGGGAGGATGTTGGCAGACGAATTGCACAAATTGTCCAAAATCACGGCATTAAAGCCTGATTTCAACAGGGAAACAACGGTATGAGAACCGATAAAACCGGTACCGCCGGTAATAAGAATAGTCATTGGTTTTCCTTAATTAAAATTGTGTTTGGAAGTCGTGAAATCGGTTGGCTGAAAATACAAACACGCTTTCAGATGGCCTGGTGTAAGTGTTGTCAAAGAGGGATTGCTTTATTTGGATATTGTATATTTAGTTACCTGAAAAGTAAAAAAATATGGGATAATCACAGTGTTATGCACAGGGTGCAAAGCGTTATCATTTCAATTTTAATAAAAGGATCTTACCATGTCAGTATCTAACGAAGTTTTGGCGTTGATTTCACAAGTTGCACAAAAACAAGTGTCAGCAAATGAAGAATTGTTGTCTACAGGACTTATTGATTCCGTGAGCGCAATGGATTTGGTTATGGCCATCAAACAAAAATTTGATGTTGATTTGCCGTTTGAGCAACTGGTTGATATTTTGGCAAACTCAGCCAATATCATTCAATATGTTGAAAATAATTACAAAGGCTAAATCATGAAACAATTAAATGAATTCCAAAATCTTGATGATTTTTTGGAATACCGTTTCAACCAAACTTCGGGAAAAGCGTTAGTTAATGATACTCAGGAATGTTCTTGGGAAGAGTTGCGCGTAAAAATAGCCACATTTATCGAGGCTTACAAAAGCATAGCAGATATTACCAAAAACATTCCTTTGGTGTTGCACGGCCATAAAGAAATTGATTTTGCAGTGGCAATTTATGCCTGCTTATTAAACAAAATCCCTTTTATTCCGGTGGATAGTATTTATCCTGAAAGCCGTCTGAACAATATCTGCCAACTGTCGAAAGCACGCTTTGTGTACCGTTCGGCAACGCAAACTTTTGAAAAGCAGACTGATGAAGAAGTAGAGCTGGCTGAAAAAGATTTGGCTTACATTATGTTTACTTCAGGAACAACCGGCGCACCTAAGGGTGTGCAAATCGGTCGTGAAGCTGTATTCAACCTGATAAAATGGATGAAAGAGCAGCTTAATTTAGCCGCATCTAATGTGTTTATGAATCAGGCTCCGTTTGCGTTTGATTTGTCAATGTACGAAATCTTTGGCAACTTGGCTTACGGTGGCTGTATTGTCATGAACAGTCGTGATGCTATTTCTAACCCTGCCACCTGGATTGATTTTTTGGCCAAACAACAAATTACTACTTGGGTGTCCACGCCTTCTTTTGCCATGCAGCAGCTGCTTAACCCTAAATGTAGTCAGGCTACTTTACCGAGTTTGAAAGAATTTTTGTTCTGTGGCGAAAAACTTGGCAAACCGGTAGTAAATATGATTTTTCAAAAATTTCCCGGTGTCCGTGTTATCAATACCTATGGTCCGACTGAGGCTACTGTAGCAACAACTTACGTTGATATTACACCTGATATGCTGGCGGCAGAAGAAGAGTTGCCTGTAGGCGTTGCCGTACTTAATTCCAAATTAGAGATTGTTGATGAAGAGATTTGGATTAGCGGTAACCATGTGATGCGTGGCTATCTGAACAACGAAACTGAAAATGCCAAACGTTTGGTAGTGCACAGTGCAGATAACCGAACTTATAAAACAGGTGACTACGGTTTTGAAAAAAATGGATTGTTCTATGTACAAGGCCGTAAAGACGAGCAGATTAAGCTCAATGGCTACCGTATCGAACTTTCAGAAATTGAAGAAAAAATCCTTAACCTTAAGGAATTTGCCTTTGATAATGTGGCAGTAGTGGCTTTGAAGCGCAACACAGGCGCAGTATTGCGTTTGGTGTGTTTCTATACAGCCAAGCAAAGTGCAGATACTCAGGCAATCAAAGACGCATTAGTACAAAATTTACCGTCTTACATGATGCCGTCTGAATTTATTCACATTGATGAAATTCCAGTCAGCACCAACCACAAAACCGACAAAAAAGCATTGTTGGAAAAATATCAACAGGGTTTATAAAATGGATTTATATAAAATTCAGCAAAACATTTTACGAAAAGCCAAGATTGATCCTCAAAAGGTTAACGCCTGGATTTATAACAATCAAAGTATAGTGTTCGATTTTCTGTTGAACGACTATTTTGTCAGCGTCAGCTATTCAACATCAGGGCAAACTTTTAACTTTATTGAGCGTAATAAGAGCAAAGTTTCTAAGATTTCCGGCTTCCATAAATTTCTGAAATATATTTCAGAAGTTTATGGAAGTTACCCACAATCGGTTAATCAAGAAAAGACAGTATTGTCTTTTAAATTTGCTGAAGCCGATTGGGCAAAAATCGAGGATAAATTTAGTGAGATTTTAGAAGTTACTTCCATTTATCTTGGCAGCGAACTGTGCTATATCCTGAATGTTGAAAAAAATAAAGGCATTAATTTAACCGAGTACTTGGATAAGCCGGAAGTTGAATACATTGGTGTTAAAGGCGACAGTAATGAGTTTTTCCTAAGCTATGCTCGGAATCATGGTCTAAGTGATTATGTTTATGAGCTAAATAATAGAGGCTTTTTAGCTGTTGAACACAAAATGGGTGTAAGTGTGTTCCGCCGTGTGAACAAGCACAGTTATAAAGATCTTTTGGCTTATTTCCCAGACTCTTTCCATGAGTTGGAAAATGTCATTTATACTGTTGAAGCACCGAAAGTATTGAGTGCCAACAAGAAAAACTTATTGGTGTTGTTCTCTTATACAAATAAGAGCAATGAGAATATGGTTGACCGTTATTATAGCCACCCATTTCCATTTATTAGCAACAGTATTATGCCAAATACTTATATCATCCGTATGGCTGATGTATCAGACGCGTTTGGTAGTCACGGTTTGAATACAAAGTTTGATGAAAATATCGAAGACAATATCCAGCGTTTCATTAAGAGCCTGATGAGTATTTATGGCGTAGATAAGAAAAACGTAGTCATTTGCGGTGCATCATCAGGCGGTACAGGGGCGGTATATCACGGCTTAATTGGTGGGTACAAAACCTTTGCAATCGACCCATTTTTGGGCAACCATAAATACTATGGTGGCAAAGATCCATTGTATCTGCATTCTATCCGTACGCCGATTTTGGAGACTTTCAAAAAGCTACCAGATGTAATTGATCATAACCTTGAAAATCAAGTGGTCATTTCATCGGCTAAGGTATCAGAGTTTTATCCGGATATTAAAGAGTTGAAAGAAGCATTGCCTACAGTTGTATTATGTGAATTTGACTTTGAAAAGATTCAAAAGCACATAGATTTTTCAGGCAACACAGTATTCTTGTCCAATACCATTATCAATAATTTGCTGTTGGATATCCATATCACTGATTCGGACATTAATCTGAACTAAATGCGAAGTAAATAGACAGTAAGTTTTAAATTTACTGTCTATTTTTTTAAGATTTGAACCATATTTATCATGTTTGGGGAATGTAATGGTAGGTAAAACGACTGAAGAATTTCAGCAAGAAATTCTTAAAAATATCAAGTTAAAAAATACGTCTGTTGATATTTATTATCAGCAGAATGTGTACTGCAATTTCAAATCTGACCGTGAAACACCATTTTCTGTCAGCTTAAACTTAGATTGGCAGAAGATTTTCCTGTTTTATCGTAATAAAAGTGAGATAGATAATATCGGAGAAATGTTTCCAAACTTCAGTTTATCTAAGCAGGATGGGGATAATGTATACATTTATGATGTCAGTACTTTGGATTTTGCCCAAACCTGTGCGGTCTTTATCAAATTGGCCGAACGTGCGGAACAATATTTTTCTGAACGGCCAGTAGTTAACAGCCGCAAAAAAGAAGTGATGTCAGGTAATTATATCGACACCTCTGGAAATAAAATTACTGCACCTGATAATCTGCGAAACTGTCATTTCCAATTTCTAGGAGGAGGTGGGAATGAAGTTGTTATCCACCCTAATGCAAACTTGCGTAATGTATTTTTAGAATTTTTAGGCAAGGACAGCAAAGTCTATATTGGAGAAAATGTTTCTATGCAAGGCCAATGGTGTTTGGGAGTAGGCTGTACGATTAACATCGGTAGTAAAACTACCAGTACCAATCCGGTTTATATTACTGTTGCCGAACATACAACCTTGTCCATTGGTGAAGATTGTATGTTTGCCACTAATAATCAAATCCGTACTGATGATGCACACCCGATTTATGATGTTCATACTGGAAAACGTTTAAATGTTTCTAAAGACGTTACTATTGGAGACAGAGTGTGGGTAGCCTATGGCGCAACAATTTGGGGTGGTACAAAGATTGGTAGCGGTAGTATTGTTGGTGCATTTTCGGTAGTGAAAAAACATTTTCCTAATAACTGCGTTATTGCAGGCGTGCCGGCTAAAGTCATACGCAAAGATGTATTTTGGGAACGCAATAATGTTTTATATACAGATATAGATGAAGGTAAGGATTTGGCAGAAATGAATCATGTCACCTATATCAATTCAACAGTAGAACTTGATTAGTGCATCTAATAGTAAAGGCCGTCTGAAAACATAAAAGTTTTCAGACGGCCTTTTTTAAGATAAGACAAAGGTTATTCTAAACAAGCCAATTGTTTTTTCAGACACTCAGCCTGTAATGCCTTGTCACCTTTAGCTTCGGCTATTTCAGCTGCCAGTTTCCAATATGCTGCTGTGTCTTGTAGAGAGAGACTGTCAAAATAACGTTGTGCTGCCTGATGGTTTTTCAGACGACATAAAGCGGTTGTATAAAGATACATCGTTTCCGGTGAGGCTTGTGCAAAATCAGCCAATATTTTGGTGACAGACTCCCAATCTTGGTTTTGGGCAAGTTTTTCAGCTTCAT
Source organism: Neisseria sp. P0024.S006 (assembly GCF_051956595.1). NCBI lineage: Bacteria > Pseudomonadati > Pseudomonadota > Betaproteobacteria > Neisseriales > Neisseriaceae > Neisseria > Neisseria sp. P0024.S006. The sequence continues at coordinate 281,151 of NZ_JBQCXH010000002.1, read as the reverse complement.
ACAAGGCCAAAGACGGACTCTCAGGATATTTTTGGCGCAGTTGAGCCAATAGATATCTTTCGCCGTCAGTGTTACCGGCAGCGTACATTTTTTTCAGATAATCGACTGTTAAATCTTCAGGAATTAAGAGCAGATTTTCTTCAAAGGCACGGTTAAGCTGGGTAAATAGTTTTTCAGAATCACCGCGTAATTTTGCCAGTCTTGCAATGGCGATACGGCAACTTGGATCATTTTGAGTATGTTTTTCAAAAGCAACCAAATACTGATGCGCGCCTTGTAAGTTACCAAGTTTCATGCAGAGGTAAGAAGCCAACAGCTCGGGTTTGAGATAGCCTTTTTGGCGATCGTCCAAGCTATCAATATACGTTTTCAGTAAAGCCAATGCTACAAAATAATTCTGCTCCGATAGCTTTTGTGCTACGGTCAACAAAGGTTGATATGAATCGGGTAAGTCTGTACCTATCCGGGCAAACAGTTTTTCAGACGGCCTTTTTGCTTGGTGAAACGAGGCTGCAAGTAATGCGACAAGTAAATCATTTTGCGTTCCTATATGCTCGTTTTCAGCAAAAAATTCCGCCCCTTTAACGGCATTACCGATATATAAATCCATTTTCGCATACCAGTAACCTGCGGTATCGGGATAATCAGGTAACAGGTTTTGCAAAGTATCAAACTGTTTGCTCTCAAATAAAGCGTTCAGATAACGATGGCGATAATCAGCTGTTTCTTCCGCATTCAGACGGCCTGTATCAAGCAGAGTTTGGATACGGCTTGCAGCCAAGTCCCATACTCGATGATTCTCTGCTTGCTCAATCATATTGATTAAAATCGGCATATTATCAGCGGTTTCGGCATGGTCAAGAGCAGTAATAGCTTGATACACACGTTCGCAGTTGCCACCTTCTTGGAAGGGGAAAGTATTGCGGATGCGAGCAAGATATTCGGGTTTGGCATGTCCTGATTTTAAAATGCTTTCTAATTCACCCAGCGTTTCATGCTGATTGATGGTAATAGGGCCAAATCCGTCAGTTTCGTAAGAGAAATAGCCTTTTTGATAGGTGTGCGTACCTGAAAAGAAGGCTTCTTTATCAAATTGATAGTAAATAATTGCTTTATTCAGATAGGCCATGTCAAATGCTACTGATGAGTAGTCGGTAATCAATACGGCGCAACGTCCGAAAAGATACTGAATACTTTCAGTTTCACGCAGTCCACTCCAGATTTTTATATAGGTAGGGACATTCATTACTTCCAAATAGGGCTCGATATTTGGGTGTGGTGCAAAAATTACTTCGTAGCCGTAGGTTTCTGCCATTTCCTTCAGGCGCTGGTCGTGAAGCAGAGCCTGCCAGTAACGGGCATAGTCAGTTTCCATAAAAGCACTGTTGAGCGTACGAGTATTGCTACCTGTACCGATATTTTGACCGACAATGTTATTGCGCCAAGTTGGCATAATCAGGATCTTGCGACTGTCGGGCTTATTTTTTGATAGTAAGGAGTCGTAGCGTGGAAATCCAGTTAGTGCTACTTCTTTTTCGGTCAGCTTGTAGGTATTGAAGTCAGCCTTAATCGAGCGACTTTCTGGCTCAGTAGTGGTAATGAAACAGTGTAGGTTTTGTTTGCTATTTGTCCATGCAGAAAGATTGTCTTTGGTTACTCCGTGCTGAAGAAAGACAAATTTTTTGCTGTGTTCGTATAAATCCCCAAAATAATTGTTGATGTGTTTTTCCAAATGACTGGAAATGATTTTTTCAGCTTTACGCAAATGTCGTTCATATTCACTACCGCCGAATTCTACAAGTTTGAAGCCTTCTTGTTCGAGACGGTTCCAGTCTGGGGCAGTTTTGTTGAGTACGAAATAGCAAGTTTGTTCAGGGTGGTTCTGCATCATATAACGATAAAAATGCTCAGCGTTGTCGTCAGCTTTAGTTTCCCTATCCATTAAGAGCCAGCTGCCGTCTGAAAGGTATTTTTCAGATGGCGTAAATAAACCGATAAGTTCATTTAATGCGATGCCGTGCATAAAGGTTTTACCTTTAATTGAAATTCGCATTGCTTTTTTGTTAAGTAGAATATTAATTTTGGCGTTGTCTGCAACATCACCATAGGGAACCCACAAACGTTTTTCGTAAACAAATAATTGTTCATTTAGCTTATTGACCACGCTTTTTGCATAGACAGGAATAAGATCATGCCCATCGGCCTGCACAGAATATGGCTGGTCGAAATAGGTAAAATAGCTAATAAGGAACTGTTTGCGTTCACGATCGATATTTTCAACATAGGCGATTTGGAATGGTGGCTCACTCTGTTTGAACATTCCAAGCATACCAACTTTATGGAATAGCCATACTCCCGCTAAGCCAAATTCCATAATATTTTTTTGATCAATATAATTAAAAACCTGCTGCATTAGATCATAAAAATGTGATTTTTGTTTAGTATTCAACAAATCTAGACGTTCAGGTCTATTAAGCAATTGTTGGATATACCAAGCCATATCATATAATGCGGTTTTCTGTATTGAGGAGGGTACATGCCCTAAGCGGTTTTTATAGTTTTGAAGCATAGGCAAGAAGCCATACTCAAAAACATTAGAAAATTTTTCTACTTTTTGCCAAGAAGTATCTAAAGTGGATGTGCCACTTTCACGTTTGCGATAGAAATAGACGGCATCTCTGTCAAACACAGCTTTTGCGTCCTGCAAATCTAATAAATAGTCTGCAATAAATTTGCCATCTTCAAAGTTTGGCTTAACATTGTGGTTAAACACCAAATTCTGTTTTTTAATATGGCTGACTCTGAAAAAGGTTGAGGCAGCAGACATATTGATAAATTTATCGAGCTTAGCAACATCAATAACGTGGGTTTTGTTAAAACGGAATCTTAGAGGATGACTGTCTTTAATGATATTTTGATTTTCAAAGAAAAACTTCATGTTAGTAGCTACAGTTACCGCCGACGGATGTTGGCTAATTTGAGTATCTACTGATTTGAAGTAGTCAGGGTGAAGATAATCGTCAGGGTCAGTAAATACTACCCATTCAGTTTGTGTATGTTGCAAACCCAGATTGCGTGCCGAGGCCTGGCCGCCATTTTCTTTGTAAAAATAATGGATATTTTTTGGAAACTTGGTTTGCCATCGTTTGATGATTTCTGCCGAATGGTCGGTTGATCCATCATCTACTAGAATGATTTGAATGTGTTTTTTGAAATTCAAGCTTTGTTTGACGATACTGTCAAAGTATTCATCAAGGTATTTTTCGACGTTATAAACGGCTGAAACGATTGTAAATTGATTATTACCTTCGTATTTTAAAGGAAGGTATTTTTTGAGTTTCATTATGCGTTTGGCGTACATATCGCGGAAAAAGAGTTTAGGGTCTCGTAAGAGCTTCCGAAATTTTTTATTGTTCATTTTTTTGACCTTTTATTTTTATTTGGTTTTGAAGTAATTTTCCAGCATTTGAATCAGTTTGTCCTGGTAGTTTTCAATCTGTTGCTGGCTGTGAAAATCGTTGGCACAAAAAGAGTGTGGCTGCCGCCCATTTTTTTTATTTTCCAAGAGCTTGATATATTGGGCAGGCGCTTTGTTGGAGCGGATATTAAAATAATAACATATTTCATTACCTACTGTAGATTTCCTGTTTAAAAACATCAGCCAAGGTACGAGGAAGGTGGCAAGGTTGAGATCGTGGTTAGAACGGAAACGGTTGGATAAAAAGACTTCAATCTCAGTACGGTAGTGCTGCCAAGCAAATTGAAAGCTGCTTTTATGCAGAGGGATATAGGTGTGTACCAACGGACGGTCGATTTGGCAGTCGTAGTGTTGTTGTAATAGTGCGATACAGTTTTTTGAGGCGGAAAGAGTTGGTGTGTCAGTTCCTCTTTCGGACATTTGTTTTAGGCTTTTGTCTGCAATAAAAAGTGAAGCAATGCCGTTGGCGTGAAAAAAATGTTCCTTCGGTAATGGTCGGGCAACAAATACATCATCGTTAAAATAGATGAAGTGTTCATTTAGATTGGGAATGTTGTGCAGGTGTGCTTCGATTACATGCGAATTGAAGGTGGGCAGGTATTGCGGGTCAATGATTTGACTGTGATCTATTATGCTGACGTTGGGATAGTCGGCAGGATTGAGCCAGTCGGGGCGTTGGTTGTCGGTAATGATGTAGATATGGTTGACCCACGGCAGGAAGGTACGCACGCTGTGAAGTGAATAGTAAAGTTCGTTGTGGTTGCTGAAACGGGCTTCGTCATTATTGTGGAGTGCGTTTTGTTCGGCAGTAGGGCTATGTTGGCGGCGGCGTTGCTGCCATTTGGGATCTTGGTTATTTACCCATGTGAAAACGACATCAACTTTAATAGGGGGAAGATTGATACTATTTTCAAGTTCGGCTAAATACAGGGTGTTGTCGATAATGACCGGTTCGTCAGACTCTGTTGTACGCTGTTCGGCATTGCGGACAGGGTATCTTTTATTGAGATAGTCGCGGAAGAATACACCTGGTTGTCGAATCAGTTTTTTAAGTTTCCTCATGACGGTATTCGCTGTAATGTGATGTTTTTGATGTTTATGTCAGGTTTTCAGACGGCCTAATATTTCATCAGGTGTTATAATGACTGCGCTTAATTAAAAGTATAGTGAGATTTAATCAATGTTGAAAGCAGAATGTCTTACCCGCAGGGGCATGTTATTGTTGTGTGTCAGCCTGTTGGCCGCATGCTCTTCTCTTCCTAATTCCGGTCCAAGTACACGAAATGTTGTTGCTTTAGGGCAACAGTCGGCTACAGCCGAAGTGCCGGAGGTGGAATTGATTGATGTGAATGGCGCGGTGGCTCAGTCACTATATCAAGCGCAAGTTAATCAGTCATTTGCTCAGTTGGGCGATGGTACATCATCAATAGGGGCTATCAATATAGGTGATGTACTGGATATTACGATTTGGGAAGCTCCTCCGGCTGTGTTGTTCGGCGGGGCTTTGTCGTCTACCGGTTCGGGTAATGCGCAGCAAACTAAGCTGCCTGAACAGATGGTCAGCTCTTCAGGTACGATTTCTGTGCCGTTTATCGGCGATGTGTCTGTCCTCGGTAAAACACCGGTTCAGGTGCAAAATATTATCAAAGGCCGTCTGAAAAAAATGGCGAACCAGCCGCAGGTAATGGTGCGCATGGTGCAAAATAATGCGGCGAATGTATCGGTTATCCGCGCGGGTAACAGTGTACGTATGCCTTTGACGGCTGCAGGCGAGCGCGTGTTGGATGCAGTGGCTGCCGTGGGCGGTTCGACTGCGAATGTTCAGGATACGAACGTACAGCTGACACGTGGTAATGTTGTGAGAACGATTGCTTTGGAAGATTTGGTGGCTCATCCGCGTCAAAATATTTTGTTACGCCGTGGTGATGTTGTCACAATGATTACTAATCCGAGCACATTTACATCTATGGGTGCGGTCGGTCATACGCAGCAGATTGGTTTCTCTGTGAAGGGCTTGTCTTTGGCTGAGGCTGTGGGACGTATGGGCGGTTTGCAGGATTATCGTGCAGATGCGCGCGGAGTATTTGTATTCCGTTATGCGCCTTTGTCCGAGTTGCCTCCTGAGAAGCAATCCAAATGGGCTGAAAAAGGTTATGGCGATCGTGCGGAGATTCCTGTGGTCTACCGTTTGAACCTGGCGGATGCGAATTCTATGTTTTGGATGCAGCGTTTCCCTGTGAAGGATAAGGACGTGGTGTACGTATCGAATGCGCCGATGGCTGAAGTACGCAAGTTCTTGTCATTTGTGTTCTCGCCTGTGGTTAGCGGTGCGAACAGTATTAATAATTTAGTGAACTAATGGGGAAAATAATGTCTGAGCAAGTTTCTGCAAATGTGGATGTGAAACCGGAACAACCGGCTCCCGAAAAGAAAAAGGCCAAAAAGTCTTGGTTGCGTAAGATTAATCCGTTGCTTTGGGTAACGGTTATCGTGCCGACTTTGTGTTCTGGTGTGTATTACGGACTATTTGCTTCTGATCAGTTCACATCCCAGTCTAGCTTTGTGGTGCGTTCTCCTAAGAGTCAGTCGTCTTTAAACGGCTTGGGTGCCATTTTGCAGGGGTCCGGTTTTTCTCGTTCTCAAGACGATATTTATACCGTGCAGGAATATATGCAGTCGCGTTCGGCTTTGGATGCGTTGCGTAAGAAAATGCCCGTTCGTGATTTTTATGAAAAAGAAGGCGACATTTTCAGCCGTTTTAATGGTTTTGGCCTGCGTGGCGAGGATGAGGCCTTTTATCAATACTACCGCGATAAGGTATCCATCCATTTTGACTCTGTCTCAGGCATTTCCAATTTGAGCGTTACATCGTTCAATGCCGGTGAATCTCAAAAGATCAATGATGCTTTGCTCAAACAGGGTGAGGTATTGATTAACCAGCTGAACGAGCGTGCGCGTCAAGATACGATTCGTTATGCTCAGGAAGTGGTCAATTCTGCTGAAGAGAAAGTTAAAGAAGCTTCGGCTCAATTGACGAAATTCCGTGTGTCCAACGGTATTTTCGACTTGAAGGCGCAATCTGATGTGCAAATGGGTTTGGTATCCAAATTGCAGGACGAGTTGATTGTCATTCAAACCCAGCTTGACCAGGTAAAAGCCGTTACTCCTGAAAACCCGCAAATTCCAGGTTTGATTGCGCGTGAGAAGAGCTTGCGTAAAGAAATCTCGCAACAAATGAAAGCGATTTCCGGCGGCGGCGAGGGTTCGTTGTCCAATCAGGCGGCGGAATATCAACGCGTGTATTTGGAAAACGAATTGGCAGAGAAACAATTGGCTGCGGCGATGACTTCTTTGGAAAGTGCGAAAGCGGAAGCAGATCGTCAGCAGCTGTATTTGGAAGTGATTTCCCAACCGAACAAACCTGACTTGGCGCATGAGCCAAACCGTCTTTACAACATCGTGGCAACGTTTGTCATCGGTTTGATTGTCTATGGCATTGCCGTGTTGCTGTCTGCAAGTATCCGTGAGCATAAAAACTGATGAAAGAGTTACATAAAACATCGTTTTGGGAGTCGCTGCTTATCCAAAAAAGGGTAATCGGCGCACTCTTAATGCGTGAAATTATTACTCGCTACGGTCGTAATAACATTGGTTTTTTGTGGTTGTTTGTCGAACCATTGCTGCTGACTTTGGTTATGGTGTTGATGTGGAAATTTTTCCGCATGAACAACGTGTCAGCTTTGAATATCGTGGCTTTCACGCTGACAGGCTATCCGATGATGATGATGTGGCGTAATGCTTCCAATCGTGCCATCGGTTCGATTGCGGCCAACACAAGCCTGCTGTATCACCGAAATGTACGCGTTTTAGATACCATTTTTGCGCGTATGTTGTTAGAGATTGCCGGTGCCACCATTGCGCAGGTCGTGATTATGTTCGCATTGGTCCTCATCGGCTGGATTGATGTACCGGCAGATATTTTCTATATGTTGTTGGCTTGGCTGCTGATGGCAATGTTTGCCGTTGGATTGGGGCTGGTCATCTGTTCGGTCGCGTTTCACTTTGAGCCGTTTGGTAAGGTTTGGAGTACCATCAGTTTTGTGATGATGCCTTTGTCCGGCGTGTTTTTCTTCGTACACAACCTGCCTCAGCAGTTGCAACATTATGTATTAATGCTTCCGATGGTGCATGGTACAGAAATGTTCCGTGCCGGATATTTTGGCGACAGCGTTACGACTTACGAAAATCCTTGGTATATTTTGTTGTGTAACTTGGTTTTGCTGCTGCTTGGTTTGGCGATGGTGGCGAGATTCAGCAAAGGGGTTGAGCCGCAATGATTTCAGTTGAACACGTTTCCAAACGCTATCTGACCCGCCAAGGTTGGCGGACAGTCTTGCACGATATCAACTTCAAAATGGAAAAGGGCGAGAAAATCGGTATTCTCGGCCGTAACGGTGCAGGTAAATCAACGCTTATTCGTTTGATTAGCGGCGTTGAGCCGCCAACCACGGGCGAAATCAAGCGGACAATGAGTATTTCTTGGCCTTTGGCATTCTCCGGTGCATTTCAAGGCAGTTTGACCGGTATGGACAATTTGCGTTTCATCTGCCGGATTTACAACGTCGACATCGATTATGTGAAAAACTTTACCGAAGAGTTTTCCGAGCTGGGTCAATATCTTTACGAGCCGGTCAAGCGTTATTCTTCGGGTATGAAGGCGCGTTTGGCATTTGCTTTGTCGTTGGCGGTAGAATTTGACTGCTATCTGATTGACGAAGTGATTGCGGTTGGCGACTCGCGCTTTGCCGATAAATGTAAGTACGAGTTGTTTGAAAAGCGCAAAGACCGTTCCATCATTTTGGTGTCGCACAGCCACAGCGCCATGAAGCAATATTGCGATAATGCGATGGTGCTGGAAAAAGGACATATGTACCAGTTTGAAGACATGGACAAAGCCTACGAATATTATAATTCGCTGCCTTAAAGCGATTGTTTTTAAATCAGGCCGTCTGAAATTTCAGACGGCCTGTCCGTTGGAATTCTATTGATGAACATTACTCAAATCCTCTCCCAAGAACTCTCCGCCACCACTGCGCAAATTAATGCCGCTATCGAGCTTTTAGACGACGGTGCGACTGTGCCGTTTATCGCGCGTTACCGCAAGGAAGCCACGGGCGGGCTGGACGATACGCAGTTGCGCCAGCTTGCCGAGCGGCTGCAATACCTGCGCGAGTTGGAAGAGCGCAAAGCAGTTGTTTTAAAAAGCATTGAAGAGCAAGGCAAACTTTCAGACGACCTCAAAGCGCAAATCGAAGCCGCCGACAACAAAACCGCGCTGGAAGACCTGTATCTGCCCTACAAACCCAAACGCCGCACCAAAGCACAAATTGCGCGCGAACACGGTTTGCAGCCGCTGGCGGATGTGTTGCTTGCCGAGCAGCCGCAAGACGTGGAAGCCGCCGCGCAAGGCTACCTGAACGAAAACGTCCCCGACACCAAAGCCGCGCTGGACGGCGCGCGCGCGATTCTGATGGAGCAGTTTGCCGAAGACGCGGAACTCATCGGCACGCTGCGCGACAAGCTGTGGAACGAAGCCGAAATCCACGCGCAAGTCGGTGAAGGCAAAGAAACCGAAGGCGAAAAATTCAGCGATTATTTCGACCACCGCGAACCCGTCCGCGCCATGCCCAGCCACCGCGCGCTGGCGGTTTTGCGCGGCCGCAACGAAGGCGTGTTGAACATCGCGCTCAAATACCAGCCCGACGACACGCCGATTACCCAGCAAAGCGAATACGAGCAAATCATCGCCCGCCGTTTCAAGGTTTCAGACGGCCACAAATGGCTACGCGACACCGTGCGTCTGACTTGGCGCGCGAAAATCTTTTTATCGTTGGAACTTGAAGCCCTAAATCGTTTGAAAGAAGCCGCCGACACCGACGCGATTACCGTGTTCGCCCGTAATCTCAAAGACTTGTTGCTTGCTGCGCCTGCCGGACGACTGACGACTTTGGGCCTCGACCCCGGCTACAAGAACGGCGTGAAATGCGCCGTGGTGGACGACACGGGCAAGCTGCTGGATACGGTCATCGTCTATTTGCACCAAGAAAACAATATGTTGGCAACGCTGTCGCGCCTGATTAAGCAGCATGACGTGAAACTCATCGCCATCGGCAACGGCACCGCCAGCCGTGAAACCGACAAAATCGCGGGCGAACTGGTGCGCGGAATGCCGGGAATGGGGCTGCACAAAATCGTCGTTTCCGAAGCTGGCGCATCGATTTATTCCGCGTCCGAACTGGCGGCACGCGAGTTCCCCAACTTGGACGTTTCCCTGCGCGGCGCAGTGTCCATTGCCCGCAGGCTGCAAGACCCGCTCGCCGAGCTGGTCAAAATCGACCCCAAATCCATCGGCGTGGGTCAGTATCAGCACGACGTGAACCAAAGCCAGCTCGCCAAATCGCTGGACGCGGTGGTCGAAGACTGCGTGAACGCCGTCGGCGTGGACGTGAACACCGCCTCCGCCCCACTCTTGGCGCGAATTTCCGGTTTGAATCAAACCCTTGCCCAAAACATCGTCGCCTACCGCGATGAAAACGGCGCGTTCGACAGCCGCAAAAAATTGCTGAAAGTACCGCGTTTGGGCGAAAAAACCTTCGAGCAGGCGGCGGGCTTTTTGCGGATTAACGGCGGCAAAGAGCCGCTGGACGCGAGCGCCGTCCACCCCGAAGCCTATCCCGTCGTCGCCAAAATGCTGGCGCAACAAGGTATTACCGCCACCGAACTCATCGGCAACCGCGAGCGCGTGAAGCAAATCAAAGCGTCCGACTTCATTGACGAACGCTTCGGTCTGCCGACCATTCTGGACATCCTGTCCGAACTGGAAAAACCCGGCCGCGACCCGCGCGGCGAGTTTCAGACGGCCTCCTTTGCCGAAGGCATCCACGAAATCAGCGACTTGCAAGTCGGCATGATACTTGAGGGCGTGGTCTCCAACGTCGCCAACTTTGGCGCGTTCGTGGACATCGGCGTCCATCAAGACGGCCTAGTGCACATCTCCGCCCTGTCCAATAAATTCGTCCAAGACCCGCACGAAGTGGTGAAAGCCGGCGACGTGGTGAAAGTGAAAGTGCTGGAAGTCGATGCCGCCAGAAAACGCATCGCGCTGACCATGCGGCTGGATGACGAAGCCGGCGCAACCAAAGGCAACAGGTCGTCTGAAACCCGACATCAGGAACGCCGCGACCGCAAACCCCAACGCAACGACCGCGCCCCGACCAATTCGGCAATGGCGGATGCGTTTGCGAAGTTGAAGCGGTAAGGTGGAATACTTTTCTACTTGCCAAATTGAGGATGGCTGTAGACATAAAGGTATCCAGACGCCTAATACATAGAAATCTATTTAAAGGATAAAAATATGACTTACCACGAACTTGCACTGTATGCATTACAGCAGTTGGCACGTCCCGCCGGTGCATCGGAAATTTGGGATTTTATCGAACAGAACCGACTTTATACTGATTTGGACGGTTACAACCCTGAAATGGGCTTGCCTTCAATAGGTAAAACGCCCTGGGCAACTATAGGTGCACAGTTGTATGTGGAAGCAAAAAAGACTGACGGCAAAATCACGGCACAGGGCAGTCGTCCTAAGCTATTTTCTCTGCGAAGGGAAGTTTCAGGTAGCTTAAAAGAGTTGAAGCTACCTGAAAATACCATTAATGAGCAGCTCAAGCCTATCTCTCAGACACAAAAGGTCAAATTCCACGAACGTGACCTGCATCCTCTACTATGTAAGTTTTTGGATAAACACCCTGCTTTTGACGCGAAGTCACGTACCATATTCCATGAAAAAAGCGGCAAAAACCAAAAAGGTGCAGACAAATGGCTTTATCCCGATATGGTTGGTGTTCAGTTTGAATATGCCAATTATGATCACGATAACCTGCTAACATTAATGAAGAAATTTGACCGTTTACCGATTAAAATTTTCTCGTTCGAGATAAAAATCCGTTTGGATTTTGGCAATTACAAAGAATCTTTCTTTCAGGCGGTGAGTAATTCTAGTTGGGCGAATGAAGGTTATTTGGTGGCATTAGATGTGCAGCAGGATGTAGACTTCCGTGAAGCCCTGCAGAAACTGAGCCAGAGTTTTGGAATTGGCATCATCCTGTTAGACGCGACCAACGTCAGCCAAAGTGAAATCCTTTCGCCTGCACGGTATAAAGAGCAAATGGATTATTCGGTGATGGACGAACTGGCATATAAAAACTCTGGTTTTGCACAATTTTTGCGAACCATTGCCGAATATGATCATCAAAATCATGACCGCTATGTGAAAGAGTTTGATCCAGTAAAAGATGATGCTGAAATGGCAGACTATTTGGTGGAAAAAGGAATTGTACTTGATGGAAAGGCTGAAACCGTATAGCAACCTGAAATCCACCCTAGTATTATCGAATATTCAGATGAGCTAACAGAAGGTAGATTCCTGTATAAAGAAAAGAGGGGGAGGAGTAGTTGCTGTAAATATATTGTTTGCCATCATACTTGATGGCTTACCGATATAAACAAGCGTATAGTTCCAAATATTACAAACCCATCATCACAACCTTAGGAGTTCAAACCATGAAACCTGTTTTGTTTGCCGCGCTGATTTCCTGTTTCTCCGTTGCTGCTTATGCGGCTTGTACCGACAGCCAGCAGCAGTGCGTGATTTATAAAAACGGTAATGTTGCGACAGAAGGCGGCTGTACGGTCAGCAAGTGCCAAAGTGCCGATGCGCAAGTGTTGAAATGGAAGCTGAAAAACGGCAAAGGCGTAACCATTGAAATCGGTAAAAACGGTAAGGTTTTGGTGAACAAGAAACCGGGTGCGAAAGCGAACAACAGCAATGCGTCAGGCATGGGTTTGACATGCTATGCCGCCGATGCGGACAAACGTGAACAGTTCTGCTCGACCAATTATTGATTGGATTGTTGCTTTGATTAAAGGCCGTCTGAAAAGTGTTTCAGACGGCCTTGATGTTTATCCTTCCGATATTTTTTCATTGAAGAAGTCGATAAAGCTGCGCACTTTCGCGCTGAGAAAGGCCCTGTCGACATAGGTGGCGTTAAGCTGGTCTGTCCAGATGGTGTAATCGGGCAGGAGTTGGACCAATGTGCCGTCCTTTAATTCCTGCTGGACCGCCCAAAGGGGCTGATAGCCTATGCCTGCGCCTGCTTTAATCAGCTCGCGTATCATCAGCGTGTTGTCGCTGCGGATAACGGGGGAGAGGTGGAGAATGGCTTTTTCTCCGGTGTGGCGGTGGGTAATTTCCCAGTCTTGTTGACTGGTATAGGAAGGCAGGATGGCTTGATGCTGCATGACGGCTTCGGGTGTATCGGGTGTGCCGTGTTGGGCAAGGTAGTCGGGGGCGGCAAGTAGGACGAACTCAATTTTGGCCAGCGGTTTGACGATCAGCGAAGGGGAGGGGGTTTTGGAAACACGCAAGGCAAGGTCGAAACCTTCGGCGATGAGGTCGATATGGCGGTTGTCGAGGACGAGGTCGAGCGTGACTTTGGGATAACGTTGGCGGTATTCGGCCAACCATGCGCTCATGTTGCCGCCTGCAAACCACAGGGGCATGGTAACGCGCAACATACCTTGCGGCGTGTCGGCACCGCCTGCCACTTTTTGGGCGGCGGTGTCCAAGGTATCCAGTGCGTAGCTGCATTGGCGGTAGTATTCTTCGCCTGCTTCGGTTAGATGAAGGTTGCGGTTGTTGCGGTGTAAGAGCTTGGCTTGTATGGTGTTTTCCAGATGGCTGACGTGTTTGCTGGCCATGGCGGTGGAGATTTCGAGCTGATCGGCGGCACGGGTAAAACTGCCGCTTTGAACAACTTGGCGGAAAACTTTTAGGCTGAATAGGGTGTCCATGATTTCTTATTAGGAAACGTTGTATCAATAATTCGAGTATATATCTCTTACTGGGAATTATCTATACTGCACTTATTGAAATTGCTCCCTACCTCTTTCAGGTAGCCATTTAAGATAAGGATTATTAAGATGTCAGCCCTCAAATCATTCCAACCTGTTGTATTGTCTGTCTTGCGCATTGTGACGGCGTATCTGTTTTTGCTGCATGGCACGGCCAAGTTTTTCAGTTTTCCGATGTCCATGGGCGGCGCGCCCGAAGGCTTGATGCTGGTGGCCGGTATTTTGGAAATTGTCGGCGGTATCTTATTGATATTGGGCCTGTTCACCCGTCCGGCCGCGTTTGTTTTGTCCGGTCAGATGGCAGTCGCCTACTTTATGGCGCACGCGTCTTCTGGTAATGTTTTGTTTCCATTGGCCAACCAGGGGGAATCTGCCGTTTTGTTCTGCTTCGTATTTTTGTACCTGGCAGTAGCCGGCGGCGGAGCGTGGGCTTTGGATAACGTTTTTGGTAAAGATAAAGATTAATTTAAGGAAAAGATCATGACTTATTCTGTTTTGCAACAAGCTGCTGAAACCCGTCGTTCTATCTATGCATTGAACAACACCCTGCCTCTGTCCAATGAGGAAGTAACCAAAATCATCGAACACGCCGTTTTGCATACGCCGTCTTCTTTTAATTCGCAATCTGCCCGAGTGGTCGTATTATTTGGCGAAGAACATGCCAAAGTGTGGCATTTTGTCGAAGAAGCTTTGCGTGCAATTGTCCCTGCCGAGCAGTTTGAAGCCACTGCGCAAAAACTGAACTTGTTTAAAGCAGGCGCGGCGACAGTTTTGTTCTTTGAAGATCAAGATGTTGTCAAAGGCTTGCAAGAGAAGTTCCCATCTTATGCGGCCAACTTCCCGATCTGGGCGGATCAGGCAAATGCCATGGTGCAATATGCCGTGTGGACAACATTGGCGGCTGCCGGTATCGGCGCCAATCTGCAACACTACAATCCGCTGCCTGATGCGGCCATTGCCAAAGAATGGAACTTGCCGGAAAGCTGGTTGTTGCGTGCGCAAATGGTGATTGGCGGTATCGCGGCTCCAGCCGGTGAAAAAGCCTTCCAACCAATCGAAGGCCGTCTGAAAGTATTTGGCGCATAAATGAAGTAATGTTTTAAACAAAGGGCGCGATGTTTGCGCACTTTTTGAAATACCAAAATTAAAAAGGCCGTCTGAAAAACAGTTTCAGACGGCCTTTTATCTATGCCATGAAATCAACCGCGGCGCCAAGTCGTACCGCCGGCGTTGTCTTCCAGAATGATTTTGTGTTCGTTCAGAAGGTCGCGGATACGGTCGGATTCCGCCCAGTTTTTATCCGCGCGTGCCTGTTTGCGTCGGGCGATCAAATCGTCGATTTCCTCGTTGGACAGGCCGTCTGAAACGGCACCGCCTTGCAGAAACTCAATCGGATCGCGTTGCAGCAGGCCGATGATGCCGCCCAAAGCTTTCAGGCAGCCGGCGAGGTGTGCATCATTGGTTTTGTTCACTTCGCCTGCCAGCTCAAACAACACGGCAACTGCTTCGACCGTACCGAAATCGTCGTTCATGGCGGCGTAGAAGCGGCGGGTGTAGTCGTTGGCGTTTTCAGACAAATCAAACTCAGCCGCAGGAGTGTTTTTCAACGTGGTGTACAGGCGGGTCAACGCACCTTTTGCGTCGTCCAAATGCGCGTCGGAGTAGTTCAGTGGGCTGCGGTAGTGGGCGCGTAGGATGAAGAAGCGCACGACTTCAGGGTCGTATTGTTTCAACACTTCGCGGATGGTGAAGAAGTTGCCCAACGATTTGGACATTTTTTCGCCGTCCACACGGATGAAGCCGTTGTGCAGCCAGTATTTGACGTGGCTGGCAATGCTTTGTCCGTGATGGGTTTGCGCGTGGTCGTGACCGCAGGTATGGCCGCTGGCGCCGACGCTTTGAGCAATTTCGTTTTCATGGTGCGGGAATTGCAAATCCGCGCCACCGCCGTGGATGTCGAAGGTATCGCCGAACAGGTTTTCACTCATGGCAGAGCATTCGATGTGCCAGCCCGGACGGCCGTTACCCCACGGGCTTTCCCATGCCGGCTCGCCTGCTTTGGCGGCTTTCCACAACACAAAATCAAGCGGATCGCGTTTGAAACCGTCCACTTCCACACGCTCGCCTGCGCGCAGGTCGTCCAACGATTTGCCCGATAATTGTCCGTAAGCCGAAAACTCGCGCACGGCGTAGTAAACGTCGCCGTTTGAGGCAGAATATGCCTTGCCGTTTTGAATCAGGGTTTCAATCATGGCAATCATTTGCGGGATGTTTTCCGTTGCCTTCGGCTCAATATCCGGACGCAACACGCCCAAAGCATCGGCATCTTCGTGCATAGCCTGAATGAAACGCGCGGTCAGCTCGCCAATGGTTTCGCTGTTTTCAGCCGCGCGGGCAATGATTTTGTCGTCGATGTCGGTGATGTTGCGTACATAAGTAAGCGGATAGCCACACTCACGCAACCAACGGGCAATCATGTCGAACACAACCATCACACGGGCATGGCCTAAGTGGCAGTAGTCGTAAACAGTCATACCGCAAACGTACATACGCACGTTTTTAGGGTCGATGGGGGTGAAGGGTTCTTTTTGACGGGTAAGGGTGTTGTAGATGGTGGTCATGAGGTTTCGCTAAAGGTTGTCGTTTGGTGTAGAGGCCGTCTTAATCATGCTTTAACGGCGTTTATAAATTGAATACGGTTATAGAATTCTAAAACAAATTTATGGCTGTGTCCGTTGTTACTTTATCGTTTGATTTTTGAAAAAAGGAGAATGCTGCTTACCGAAAGGGCAGGTATAAAACCCGCCCTATGTTTTGTATTTTCAGACGGCCTGTGGATAAAAAAGGCCGTCTGAAATTTTTTTACTCCGGCTTAAACACGCCAGTATCCGTTTTAGGCTGCTGCTCGGCAATTTCGGCTTTTGCCGCTGCCTGTTCTGCTTCTGTTTTTTCGGCTTCGATGCGTTTTTTCTCGGTTAGGTATTGGTTGATTTGGTGTACCAACTCCTGCGTGCCTTGATGGGTCAGGGCGCTGATTTGGAAGAGGCGCGGGGTTTCCATGTCGAATTGGAAGCGGTCGTCTGGTTTGGGGTAATTCCAGCCGATGGCTTCGAGGAAGGCGGTTGTTCGCGCTTGGGCTTCTTCTTCGTCAAGCATGTCGAGTTTGTTCAGAACCAGCCAGCGCGGTTTGCCGTAAAGTTCTTCATCGTATTTGCGCAATTCGTTGATGATGGCGAGTGCTTCTTCGGCGGGATTGACGGTTTCGTCGAAGGGCGCCAAATCGACAACGTGCAACAGCAGGCCGGTGCGCGATAGGTGTTTGAGGAAGCGGTGGCCGAGGCCTGCGCCTTCTGCTGCGCCTTCAATCAGGCCGGGGATGTCGGCCATGACGAAGCTGTGGTTTTCGTCGATGCGCACGACGCCTAAATTCGGATGCAGGGTGGTGAAGGGGTAGTTGGCGATTTTGGGGCGTGCGGCGGAGACGGCGGTAATCAGGGTGGATTTGCCGGCGTTGGGCATGCCTAATAAGCCGACATCGGCGAGGACTTTGAGTTCGAGTTGCAGGGAACGGGTTTCGCCTTCTTCGCCGGGCGTGGATTGTTTTGGGGCGCGGTTGACAGACGATTTGAAGTGGATATTGCCCAAGCCGCCTTTGCCGCCTTTGGCGAGGCAGACGCGCTGGCCGTGATAAGTCAGGTCGGCGACGATTTCGTCAGTGTCGAGGTCGCGGATAAGGGTGCCGACGGGCATTTTGAGGACGATGTCGTCCGCCCCTGCGCCGTAGCGGTCGGAGCCGTGGCCTTTTTCGCCGTTTTTGGCTTGGTAGCGTTTGACGAAGCGGTATTCGACGAGGGTGTTGGTGTTTTCGTCGGCTTCTGCCCAAACGCTGCCGCCTTTGCCGCCGTCGCCACCGTCAGGGCCGCCGCGCGGTACGAATTTTTCGCGGCGGAAACTGGTTGCGCCATTACCGCCTTTGCCTGCGGCGACTTCGATTTTTGCTTCGTCGATGAATTTCATGATGTTCTCTTATGGGTATTCGGTTGTTTCAGACGGCCTTTGTTAATAGAGGAGCTTGGTGTCTGAACGGATAAAATGTTGCTTATTATAAAGGATATTTCGGTTTTAGGCCGTCTGAAATATGGTTTCAGACGGCCTTGGATTTATTGGGCGAGGGCTTGGTCGATTTCTTGATAGAGTTGGGTGAAATTGGGTTCGCCAACGTAGGTTTTGAGGATGTTTCCGTTTTTGTCGATCAGAACGGAAGTCGGGTAAACCTGTGTGCCAAAGGCTTTTGCGGCAGTTTTGTCGGTATCGTACATGACGGTGAAGGGAAGGCCGTATTCTTTGACGTACTGATGGACGCTTTCGATAGGGTCGATGGGCTGGGCAATGCCGAGGACTTGGAAGTTTTTGCCTTGATAGTCTTGGGCGGTTTTGATGATTTTAGGCATTTCGCTCACGCAGCCGGGGCAGGAGGGAAACCAGAAGTTAATGAGGGTAACTTTGTCTTTCAAATCGGCATTGGTAATGGTTTTGCCTTGCAGGTCGGGCAGGGCGAAATCAGGGGCGGCTTTGTTGCTGGGGATAAGGACGAAGGCAAGGAGCGCACCAATCGTGGCAATGGCAAGGAGTGTGAGTATTTTTTTCATGATTCGAGGTTTTGAATGGCGTGTGCTAAGGTTTTGGGAATGCTGATGCTACGGCCGCTTTCGCTGCTGACGGGCATAAGGGTCACTTCGGCTTCGATGGCGGCTTTGCCGTTGGGCAGGGTCGCGGTTTGGCTGAGGATGATGTGGCGTGTGCCGATGTCTTTCAGACGGCCTGTAAAGGTTAAAACATCGCCTTCGAGCGACGGACGGCGATAGCGGATGTCAACGCGTGCAACAACGAGCATGATGCCTTTGAGTTCGGAAAGAAGGTCATGCTCTTGGAAAAACGTCCAGCGCGCTTCTTCGAGAAATTCGAGATAGCGCGCATTGTTGACGTGGCCGTAGCCGTCGAGGTGGTAGTTGCGGACGGTCAGTTTCATCAGTTGAGATTGATGGGTTGGAACTCTTCGCGTGCGATTGGTTCGTGTTCAAGGTCGGTAATCACAGTGGAGAGTTGGATGTCGAACCATTCATTGAAAATGTCGGCGTCCAAATCCGGCCATTCGCTTTCGTCTTCGCACCAGTCGGCCAATTCGGCAGCAAAAATGTCTTCAAAACGCGCTTCGATCTCGTCCCATACTTCGTCGGCAGTTTCGCACGGGCGAACGAGGTAGGAGTTTGCATCGGCTTGGATATCTTCAAGCGTCAGGCCGTCAAGGTGATTGCCGGGCAGGGATTTCAGCCAGTTCCAAAATGGATCGAGGGGGATAAGCAGGAAGACGCTGCGGTTGACTTCGTACATGGTGTTTTCCTTGGTTTCTGTATAGTTGAATGATATAGCAAAGGTGGGGGACTGGCTATCTTTTGGGGGATAAAGGCCGTCTGAATTTCAGACGGCCTTTATTTTTGGGAACAATCAGAGGTTTTCTGATGGTGTTTGATACAGGGTTTGGGGATTGGCTGTATCGGGAATTTCTGCCGGAGCGGTTTGAGGGGCTGTTACCGGTTCGGAAGTGGCATTGCTGTCCACTAAGTCATCAATGTCGATGTTGTCGTCTTCGCTTTGAGGGAGCGTGCCGCCGGTTTGTTGGGTGCGGACTTTCATGTAAAGGTCGCGTGTGTAGCTGTATTTGTCGATGGCTGCACCTTCGAGGCTGTCGGTCAGGTCGAGCAGTTCTTCACGGGTGTTGATGGCTTGCAGGCCGATTGTGCCCCAGCGTCCTGCTCTGGTGTGGAAGACGGCATTTTTAACCGGATAGACGGTGGTGACGGCGTTGCCGACGGTATCGCGTACGGTAGACGGGCCGAGTAGGGGGACAACGAAGTAGTTGCTGTTTTTCCAGCCCCATGAGGCGAAGGTATCGCCGAGGGTGTTTTTATTGCTGGGCACACCGCCTGCACCGGCTACGTCGATTAAACCGCCAAGGCCGAAGGTGGTGTTGATGCCGACGCGGACGAGGTCTTCGCTGGCGCGTTTGACGTCAAGGCGCAGTACATTGCTGCCGAAGCTGACGACATCGCGCAGGTTGTTGAAGAAGTTGATCACGCCGGTACGCACCGGTTTGGGCGTTATTTTGCGATAACCGCGTGCGACAGGGGAAAGGACGTATTTGTCTGCTTTGTCGTTGAACTTGGAAACGGTACGGTTGTAGCCTTCGTAAGGGTCGGCTGGATTGCGTTCGGCAAGTGCGGGAGCGGAGGCTATGCTGATGAGGAGGCAGAGTGAAGCGGTGGTTTTTTTCATGATTGCAACCAGTCTTTGATTTCGTAAAGTTCGGCCAGTGCGCGGACGGAATCGGGAATGTTTTGAATGGTCGGTTTTTTGTCTGTCCGGCGCAGAGCGTTGAGCAGCAGGGAAACGCAGGCTGAATCTGCTTTGCCTACTTGGCTGAAGTCTATACTGTCTGTTTCTTTCAGACGGCATTGTTGTTCGTAGCGCGCAAAGGCGGAGGCAGTCAGGGTTTTGACGGTAACGTCGCCGCTGATGTAGAGCGTGCCGTTGCGGATTTCTGTTTGCATGGTGTCTTTATGATGTAAGGCACCATGCCGTCTGAACATCAGGCGGCATGGTGCGGGGGTGGATTATTTACCGCCGTTTTTGGCTTTCAAGTCGGCAATCAGGCCGTCGATGCCTTTGGCTTTGATGGTTTCGCCGAATTGGTTGCGGTATACGGTAACCAAGCTTGCGCCTTCTACTGCGACATTATATGCGCGGTATTTGCTGCCGCTTTGGTAGGTGGTGAAGTCCATGTTGACCGGTTTTTGGCCGGAAACGTTGATTTCGGCGCGGACGATGATTTCTTTACCGCCTTTGTTTACGACCGGGTTGTCTTTGATGTTGACCTTGGCGTTTTTGAATTTCAGCATGGTGCCGGAGTAGGTGCGGATCAGCAGGGTTTGGAACTCTTTAGTCAACGCTTGTTTTTGTGCGTCAGTTGCAGTACGCCATGGGTTGCCGACGGCCAAAGCTGTCATGCGTTGGAAGTCGAAGTAAGGGATGGCGTAGGCTTCAGCTTTTTGGCGTGCAGTGTTGGCATCGCCGCTGTTGAGGATTTTCAGCACTTGAACGGAGTTTTCACGGACTTGGTTGACTGCGTCGGCAGGAGAGGCAAATGCCATGCTGATGCTCAATACGCCGATGCTCAATGCGCTGATGAAGGAAGTTTTTTTCATGGGAGTGTCCTGAATATTGGGTTGATATGTGTTTATTGTTTGTTTTGACCGGCAGATTCACTGTCTGCGTTTTTTTCGGCAAAGCTGGTCATGAATTTGCCGATAAGGTTTTCCAAAACCATGGCGGAGCTGGTGACGGTAATGGTGTCGCCTGCCGCCAAAGAATCAGTATCGCCGCCTTGTTGCAGGCCGATGTATTGTTCGCCCAACAAGCCTGAAGTCAGGATTTGTGCGGAAACGTCGCTGCTGAACTGATATTGACTGTCCAGATTGAGGGCAACTTTTGCCTGATAGGATTTAGGGTCGAGCTGAATAGAGGCAACGCGGCCCACCAGTACGCCTGCGGATTTGACCGGGGCGTTGGTTTTCAAGCCGCCGATGTCGCTGAAATCGGCATAGACGGTGTAGGTTTGTGATGATTTGCCGAACGATTGTCCGCCGGCGGCGCGGAAGGCGAGAAAGCCGATAGCGGCCGCGCCCAGTAAGACAAACAGTCCTACCCAAAATTCCAAAGCATTTTTCTTCATGTGCTATTGTCCTTGTTTCATTCTTTTTAAGTGTCGTTTCAGACGGCCTTTAGTCGGTAAACATCCATGCGGTCAAGATGAAGTCGACGGCGAGGATGGTCAGGGCGGAAGACACTACGGTGCGTGTACTGGCGCGCAAAATACCTTCGGAAGTCGGTACGCAGTGAAACCCCTGATGTACGGCGATTAACGTAACGGCTACGCCGAAAGCGGCGGATTTGATTAAGCCGTTGAGGACGTCGTAATGGAAGGTAATGTTGTTTTGCATTTGCGACCAGAAAATACCGCCGTCCAGACCCAGCCATTCGACGCCGACCAAATACGCGCCGTAAATACCGGCAACGTTGAAAATCGACGCCAGCAAAGGCATGGAAAACACGCCCGCCCAAAAGCGCGGCGCAACCACGCGCGCCACGGGGTCGACCGCCATCACGTTCATCGCTTCAAGCTGCTCGGTGGTTTTCATCAGACCGATTTCGCTGGTCATGGCACCGCCCGCGCTGCTGGCAAACAGAATGGCCGCCAATACGGGACCCAATTCGCGCAACAGGGAAGCGGCAACCATATAGCCCAAAATATCGGCGGATTTGAATTTTGCCAGTTGCGTATAGCCTTGCAAGCCCAATACCATGCCGACAAACAGGCCGGAGACGGCGACAATCAGGACAGACAACACACCTGCAAAGTAAATCTGGCGGATGCTCAGGCGCGGGCGGGCAAACGCCGTGCCTGATTTGGCCAGGATCTGCAGGAAAAACAGCGTAATGCTGCCCAGCGATTGGATGAAGCCGAGGGTTTTTGCCCCGACGGAACGGATAAAATTCATAGGTTTCAGTTGATTGGTTAAATGGTTTTCAGACGGCCTTGTTTAAAATTCAGGCCGTCTGAACATCAGCCCAGCAAGTCTTGTTTTAAAGTCGTTTGCGCCGGATAGCGGTAGGCGACGGGGCCGTCTGCCAAACCGCCGACAAACTGGCGCACCCAAGGCGAGTCGAGTTCGCGCATTTCTTTGGACGAGCCGGAGAACATGATTTCGCCGTGTGCCAAGAAAATGACTTGATCGACGATTTCCAATGATTTTTCAATATCATGCGTTACCATCACGCTGGTGGAGCGCAGGGCTTTGTTGGCGCGGCTGATGAGGTGGGCGATAACGCCCAGCGAAATCGGGTCGAGGCCGGTGAAAGGCTCGTCATACAACATGATTTCAGGGTCGAGCGCAATCGTACGCGCGAGGGCGACGCGGCGCGACATACCGCCGGAAAGCTCGGAAGGCATCAGGTTTTCAATGCCGCGCAAACCGACTGCATTCAGTTTCAGCAATACTAAATCGCGAATGACCGCTTCGGGTAAGTCCGTCAGCTCGCGCATGGGGAAGGCGATGTTGTCGAAGACGGATAAGTCGGTAAACAATGCACCGTGTTGGAACAAAACGCCCATGCGGCGGCGGTGTTCGTACAGCTCCTGCGCCGAAAATGCGGCCAAGTCACGCCCTTCAATCAGCACTTTACCCGATTGCGGGCGGATTTGACCCGTAATCAGGCGCATCAGCGTGGTTTTACCGCTGCCCGAACCACCCATTACGGCGGCGAAATTGCCTTGTGGAATGCTGAAGTTGATGTTGTTCAGAATCGGACGGTCGCCATATGCGAAGGCAACGTCTTTCATTTCGATGAAGGGTGTGGAACTCATGCAGGAGGGGAGTGTCGAAAAATGTATTTTAATTACGGGTATTGTAAAGGGTATTGGATATTCGGGCAATTTTCAGACGGCCTGCGCTTAGGAATAACGGGTAAAAACGTGTGAAAGAACGCAGAAGCGTTGGTGCCACGGTCGTTTGTTGTATGTTGTGTCAAACATACAGACAGCTGTGTAGGTAAATAAAGAGGCGGGCAAACATGCCCGCCTTGTTGTTAATATTTCTGCAAACCTTCTACCTTGATTTCTTTGGCATTGGCATGGATGAAGGCTTGAGTCGCTTTCATTGTGGCTTGAATGCGCGGATCGTTCCAACGCACGATTTGGTTGTTTTCATCGCGTTTGTCCGACCAGATAATCACGCCGTCGGTGTATTTTTTGCTGATTTCGAGCATTTTGCGCCAGCGGACGGGGTCGATGAACTGCTTGAAATAAGGGCTGTTGGTGGCCGAATAATATTGCGGCCAGATGTAGCCGATGATTTTTTTGTTGGGAAAGCGTTGATGGATGTCGTCAACGGCGGTTTTCACGTCTTTTTCCCATTGTACCAAATCGGGGGAAGTGATGTAGAACACAGGATTGGCATAGTCGCTGATGGCGGCGGTGGGCGCACGGCGTTTGCTGACTTGCCGCCATTTGGCCAAGATGGCTTCGTTGTCAACGTTGGGGCGGTAGTGGCGGATGCCGTGCAGGTGTTCGGAAGGCATGCCGTAGTTGCTGATGACGGCGCGCGGGTTTTCTTCTCTGAAGATTTGGTACATCCGGGCGAAGTCGGTTCTCAATTCGTCGGGTGTCAGCAGCTGGCCGTCTTTTTCGGCAAACCAGCTTTCGATGTCGGTGGAAATGATGCGGTAGCCTTCGCGGCGCGATTGTTTGGCCAATTCGCGGATACGCGCTTCGTTGAGTACGCCGTGTTTGCGTTTGCCTGTCGGATCGGGTTTGACCAGCTCGCTTTCGTAAACCAAGAACACTTTAGAGAGTTTGTCGGCGGTCAGGTCGGGTTTGCCAACGTAGTCCATGCGGTCGTAGATGATGAAATCTTTGGCATGGGCGGAGAGGGCGGCCAATAAGAGGACGAGGGGCAAAAGGCGGTTGGGTTTCATGTTTTTAGGCAGATAAGGGAAAAGGGCCATTGTACGGGAAGCGGTGTTAAAGTAAGTCAAAGGCCGTCTGAAAGGATAAAAGTTCTTTCAGACGGCCTTTGTTAAACGGAGAATTTCCGGTTTTGAGGCTGGTGTGATTTACTGCGCCGCAGTTTTTTCCAGCAATAGGAAAGTCTCGGCTTTGTTGCGCGGTCTTGCGCCTTGCCACAAGGTTTGCCAGCCCGAAGGTGCGCCGATGTTGGCGGCTTGGCGGATGAGGCGGTAGCGGCAGGACGGGTTGTCGGTCGTGGTTTTAATATGGCTGTATTGTGTCCACGCAATGCGTGTGCGCTGGTCTTGACCGTCGATGCTGATACATTCGAGGCCGTCTGAAAGTTTCTGTTTCAATTCGGAAGAAAGCGCGGCTTCCATTTGGTGTACTACCGGCGCATGGCTTTTGGCGGCGTTGAGCCACGGTAAAAACAGGGTCATCAGCAAAGCCCAGGCCAAGGTAACGCCGGCTGCCCAGTTGGTCACGGCTTGGCGGCCACGGATGTTTTTACGCGTAATCGCCCAAAGCCATAACGGGGTAAACAGCAGGGCGACGGCCATCGGAATCGGGTCGATGTCGGGGATGTAATACGGGCTGAAATAGGCAGCGCGTTCGGCCAGTTTGGCGGGCCAGCCGTAGTTCATGGCGAAGAAGCCCAGCCACAGGAAGACGGCAATCAGACCGAATGCCATGATGCCGAACCAGTTGATAAATGCCGCTGCGCCGCGACGCAGGCCGTCCAGTTGTGCCGCGCCGAGCAGGGCAAGCGGCGGCAGCAGCCAAACGAGGTTGTCTTGCAGGCGTTGCGGATTGATGGCGAGCAGGGCTGTCATGATAACCAGCCACGACAGGCTCAGAATGCCCCAGTTTTTATCGTGGATACGCGTGCGGCTGAGCGTCCATGCTGCCAGCGGCCAAGCAGGCAGGGTAAACCACAGCAGGTTTTTCAGATAATAAGGCAGGTTGAAGGCCGTCTGAATATGATGGAAACCGCCGAATACGCCCAAGGAATAATGGTTGAACCAAATATCAAACCATTCGGGATGGGTTCTGGATAAAACCAGCGGATACAGAATCAGCAGGGGCAGGGAAACGACGATGGCGCCAATCAGGGTCAGCAGATAGCGTTTGCTCTGCCAAGTGGGATGGAACGACAGGGCAAATGCTAAAAATATCATGGCCACGGTCAGCAGATAGCCTGAAGAAAGGGAGAGTAAAACCCAGCCGCCGCACAACAGCAAAATGGCAATAATGACGCGGCGGCGTGCCAGTGAAAAGCCGCACAGAATCAATCCAAATGTGGCAAAAGCAGCCGACATGGGATTGAGGAAGTGGGCGATGGGCAGCAAACCGATGCTGCCGATGAGGATTAAGACAACGCTGCGGCCGTGGTGTCTGCCGAGAAAGTTGAAACCGGCAAAACCGCAGGCGGTCAGTCCGATGGCGGTGAATACCACGCCGGCAAAACGTGCGGCATCATAGGCATCGGCCGCCCAAGGCGAAAACAGGGTTTGGAATGCGGTTGCCGCCCACAAAAAAGCCGGGGAGATGGTGAAGTCGGGTTGGCCGAAGATTTGTGCAACCAGCAGGCTGCCGCCGTTTTTCATGGATTCGGAGGCGGTAAAGAGGGAGGGTTCGGCAGGGTTCCACAAGTCATGCGAGAACACGCCCGGCCACAGCCAGGCAAAGGCCATCAGCAGTAAGAGCCACGGTTTTTCATGGGTTTTTTGGGGGCGGCGCGGATCGGGCGGTGTGTAAGTCAGCATGGAAGGTCAAAAAACGGTTGGTTTGAATGGCAATGGTACAGGGTTTGACGGGTTTGCGCGATATGCCGGACCGGGGCGCTTTGTAAAAATCATGTTTACCGCTGGTTTTTTTCGGGTATTGGAAAGGATGTTTATCCGATATGGCGAGGCCGTCTGAAAGAAAGGTTTCAGACGGCCTGAATGCAAAAAAGACTGCACGAAGCAGTCTTTTTGACAAAGCGGCAATTAGCGTTTGAACAGGTTGCCGAATTTGTTGTTGAATTTGTCCACGCGACCGGTAGTGTCGACGATTTTTTGAGTACCGGTGTAGAAAGGGTGGCACAGAGAGCAAACCTCAACGTTGAAGCTGTCTTTTTCCATTGCGGATTTGGTTACGAATTTGTTGCCGCAAGAGCAGGTAACGTTGATTTCGTGGTAGTTCGGGTGAATACCTTGTTTCATTTGATTTCCTTTCGATTAAGCGGGCACAGGGGTTTTGCCTGTACTTCAGTTAAGCGTGGGATTTTCGCTATTTTTGGCTGTTTCGTCAAGCGGATATTTTGCGTAGCGGGCAGTTTCGCAACAGGCGAGAACAGTTTAGAATAGAGTTTCAAACCAAATATTGTGTAATCGGGCTGTAATTCAACTGAAAAGAGGATGTAAAACCTCTTCTAGATGTGAAACTTTAAGAAAAATAATAGTCTGATTAATAATTACGCTTTTACGAACAGGAGACGGAATCCATGCAAAAAAGGATATTGACGCGTATTTTGCGTGTCTGGGGAGGAATGTTGCCTCCGTCTTATTGCAAACCCTTCGGCCGGATTGCGCAAAAATTCCGCGCCGCTTTGGCTGCGTGCATTTCCCCAAACATCGGCAAAAACGTCAATATCGAAAAAGGCGGATATGTTTTTCCGGATACGGTAATCGGCGACAATTCGGGTATCGGCGTCAATTGCGAAATCTGCCACGGCCTGACCCTCGGCAAGAACGTGATGATGGGGCCGGAATGCCTGTTTTATTCGACCAACCACAAATTCAACCCTGAAACCCGCCGCTTTGAAGGCTATACGGACATTCGCCCGATTGTGATTGAAGACGATGTTTGGATCGGCCGGCGTGTGATTATTATGGGTGGCGTTACCATCGGCAAGGGCGCGGTAATCGGCGCAGGTTCGGTGGTTACCAAAGATGTGCCGCCTTATTGCGTGGCCGCGGGTAATCCTGCGGTTGTGAAGAAAAAGCTGTTGGATGAGCAAGAGCTTGCAGCTGAATAGCGTGAACGAAACCATAAACAAAAGGCCGTCTGAAAGATTTCAGACGGCCTTTTTCAATAGTGCTTAAACGGCAATTTTTTCGCATTCTTTAATGCAGGCCAAGCAAGATTCGTAGCAGGCTTTGCACTCGGCGTGGTGGCCGGCGTGTTCTTTGCAGGCGGCGGAACATTGTTTGCAGGCTTCGATGCACACTTTTGCCAAAGACGGAGTCAGGCGTGAATTTTGGGCGGCGAGGTTTTGCAATGTGCCGCACAGTGCCAACATTTGATTGACGCCGGCTGCGCAGTCTTTCATGGAGGTATCGCCTGCGCTCAACAGGGCGATGCAGTGCGCCAGGCAGATTTGGCCGGCGTCAACGCAATGTGCGGCGGCTTTACGCGCGGCTTCGTAGGCGCGTGGTGCGGAATGTGCGTGTTCGCCGTGGCCGGCATGGTGCGCATGGCCTGCGTGGTCGTGTGCACGGGCGAAAGAAGCGGCGGCGGTGAGGGAAACAGCAGCAGCGCTGCCGATAAATTGACGACGGTTCATAAGATAGAGTCCTTTTTGCTTTGTAGAAATATCGGACGAATTATTTCATCCGTTATTAAAAGGTTATCATGTTATTCGTTTTTAAACAACGGGCCGTCTGAAGGTATCGATAGCACGTTCAGATGGCCTGTCGTTGGATATGATATTTGTTTAAATCAATCACAAATCGGATGGCTGAAATACGGCAAAGTGACTTTTTGCCGAGAAAATAGTCAGTTTATTCCGCCAACAATTCTTCCGGTTTGACTTTCTCGCCATACACGGGCAAGAGGGTTTTTTCATAGGCGGCTTTCAGACGGCCGTCTTTTTTCATGGCGGCGATTTCGCCGTTGACCCAGTTCAGGAGGTCGGTGTTGCCTTTTTGAACAGCTGGGGCGATGAATTCGGCAGGGCCGAGGTTGCCGATGGCGACTTCAAAATTCGGGTTTTCTTTTGCCCATGCCCACAGCAGGGCGTTGTCGTGGGCGAGTGCTACGCCGCGGCCGTCTTTCAGTGCGTCGAAGGTTTCGGTATTTTGGTCGAATTTCAGCAGTTTGACTTCAGGATGGCTTTTGGTGAAGAAGGCGTCGGCGGTGGTGCCTTTGTTGACCAGCAGGGTTTGGTCTTTCAATTGCGCAACGTCGGTAATCGGTTTGTCTTTGGGGGAAACCACGCCCAAGGCCACTTTCATGTAAGGATCGGCGAAATCGACGGCTTCGGCGCGTTCGGGTGTTTTGGTGAAGTTGGCGAGGATGAGGTCGACTTTGCCGGAACGGACGTATTCGACACGGTTTGCGGCCTCGGTCAGGACGAATTCGACTTTGTCGGGGCTGCCGAGCAGGTCTTTGGCCAGGTCTTTGGCGATTTCAACGTCAAAGCCTTGGTTTTTGCCGTTGGCGTCAACATAGCCGAACGGAGGTTTGTCGCCGAATACGCCGATACGGATAACGCCTTTTTCTTTGATGGCAGCAACGGTTGCCGCGCCGCTGCTTTGTGAAGATTGGGCATCACCGGAGCCACCTCCGCAAGCAGTCAGGCCGACGGCGATGGCGGCGGAGGCGAGGAGGGTTTTGAATTTGGCATTCAATTGCATGAGTGTTTCCTTTTCAAATGTTTGGTTGAAAGTGGAGGCTGTCTGAAAAAGGGTTCGGACGACCTGAAAATAAAATCAGTAGTCCATGCCTGCCAAGAATTGGCGGGCGCGTTCGCTTTTGGGGGCGGAGAAGAAGGTTTCGGGGTCGGTCGATTCGACGATGCCGCCTTTGTCCATGAAGACGATGCGGTCGGCAACTTTGTGGGCAAACCCCATTTCATGGGTTACGATGAGCATGCTCATGCCTTCGCGGGCGAGTTCTAAAACCACTTCCAAGACTTCGCGCACCATTTCGGGGTCGAGTGCGGCGGTGATTTCGTCCAGCAGGATGACTTCCGGATTCAGGCACAGGGCGCGGACAATGGCGATGCGTTGTTTCTGGCCGCCGGAGAGTTCGCGCGGATAGGCGTTTTTGCGGTCGAGCAGGCCGACGCGTTCCAACAGTTTGTCGGCTTGTGCCTCTGCTTCGGCACGGTTGCGGTTTTGTACTTTCACCGGGCCTAAGAGGATGTTTTCGATGACGGTCATGTGGGCAAACAGTTCATAGCTTTGAAAGACCATGCCGACTTTTTGCCGGGCGGTTTGCCAGGAAACGTCTTTGCCGAATTCACCGATACCGTCCATCACGATGCTGCCGCCTTTGTGCGGTTCCAAACCGTTGACGCAGCGCAGGAGGGTGGATTTGCCGCAGCCGGACGGGCCCAGCAGTACGATGACTTCGCCTTTTTCCAAGTCCAAGTCTAAGGATTGAATGGCGGTTACGTTGCCGTATTGTTTGTGCAGGTTGCGGATGCTCAGTAAAGCCATGTCAGTGTTCCCATTTTTGTTCAAGTTTTGCCGCCAGCAGCGACAGCGGCCAGCAACAGAAGAAATACAGCATAAAAATCAGGCCGTAAACCCAAAATGAAGCATTGGGTTGCGTCAGCAGCGAGTTTTCGATGATTTGCTGGCCGACTTTGACGACTTCGATGACGCCGATAAGGGAGGCGAGCGAGCTGGTTTTGATCATGCGCGTAAACAGATTGACGGCGCCGGGCAATACGCGGCGGATGCTTTGCGGCAGCTCGATGTAGCGGAATACCTGCCCGCGGCTCAAGCCGAGTGCCAGGCCTGATTCGACCTGGTGTTTTTCAATCGATTCCAATGCGCCGCGGACCAAATCGCCCATTTCGGCGATGCCCCACATGGTAAATACCCAGACACAAACCCAAAATCCGTCGATGTGGATGCCTGTCCAGACAGATAGGCCGAAATACAGGCCGAACAGCCACACCAAAATCGGCACGATTCGGATGGTTTCGAGATAAAACCGTCCGATAAAGCGGATGAGCCGGTTGCGCGAACGCAAAACCAAGCCGAACAGCGTACCCAATACGCAGGAGGCGGCAACGGAGGCCAGGGAAATCTGCGCCGTCAGCAACAGGCCTTCGCCCAAGCGTGCCGCGTTTTGTCCTTCAAACAGCCAGTCAAACACCATATTTTGCACTCCGTACGCGGTTTTCGGCCCAGCGCGCCAGAAGCGAAACGGGCAGAAGGATGATCAGGTAGCTGGCAAACAGCAGGAACAAGGCTTCGTTGGTTTTGTAGTCCATGCCGATGATGTCTTTGGTAACGAACAACAATTCCGCAATGCCGACCGCGCTGACGATAGATGTTTCTTTCATCAAAAACAATACGTTTGCGCCAATGGCGGGAACGGCGACCGCCCATGCCTGGGGCAATTCGACATAGCGGAACACTTGAAAGCGGCTCAAACCGATGGCCTTGCCCGCTTCGATCTGCCCTTTGGGGACGGCCAGAATACCGGCACGGATGGCTTCCGCCATGTAGCTTGCGCCCAAGAAAACCAGTGCGATTACGCCGCAGGTGAAACCGTCCCATTTAATGCCCATTTTCGGCAGGCCGTAATACAGGAAAAACAATTGGATCAGCAGGGGCGTATTGCGCGACAGCTCGATATAGGCGCGTGCCAATGCGTAGAAGGGGCGGATGCGGTATGCCGTAACCACGGCAACGGGCAGGCCGAACAGCAACGACAAAACGACGCCATATACCGACAATTCCAGCGTCAGCTTTGCCGCATCGACGAATTTGGGGATGGCATCGATCAGATAAGACCAGTTCATCAGAGTCAGACAATCAGCATAATAAAGGCAGTATTTTAACGGGTTTGTAAGGGAGTGTTAAATAATGGATAGGAATATCGATTGTGGATAAAACACAAAAAATGGAATAAGGCAAAGGCCGTCTGAAACGTTTCAGACGGCCTTAAAATATCAAAGTTTCCGTGTCAGGCGGCAGCCACTTTCCGTTCATGAATCAGTAAATTCAACAGGGCGGCCGCACCGGCCAAGACTGCGTCGGCGTACCACATCCAGCCGTAATCGTTGAAACGCGTGATGACGATGCCGCCGATGTACGAACCTAAAAAGCCGCCGATTTGGTGGCTCAACATGGTCAACCCGAAGAGGGTGGCCAAGTAGCGCGTGCCGAAAAGTTTGCCGGTAATGGCGGCGGTGGGGGCGACGGTTGCCAGCCAAGTGAAACCGAGTCCGGCGGCGAAAAGATAGAAGTTCAAATCGGTTTTAGGTGCGGCCAGATAAATCAATATCATGGCGACACGCGAAGCATATAAACCGAAGAGGACGTATTTGCCCAAAAATCTGCCGGTACACCAGCCTGAAAAAATACAGCCGGCGATGTTTGCCAAACCAATAATGGCAATGGAGGTCGAAGCGACCGTAGCAGGGAGGCCGCAAAGTGAAATTTCGGTCGGCAGGTGGGTAACCAAAAAGGCGATGTGGAAACCGCAGGTAAAGAAACCCAAATGCAGCAAGATATAGCTGCGGTTGGCGAAAGCCTTGCAGACGGCCTGCTTCAGGGTTTGGCTGCCGTCATCGGTATGGACGGTATGAGCAGCATGTTTGCCGCCGGCCAACCACCAAGAAATCGGCAAAATCAAGATGGCAATGACTGCCCAGACATAAAATGTCCCCGTCCAGCCGACGTGGGGCAGGGCAATCAAACCTTGAACCAGCGGCGCGAACAAAAATTGCCCTGCGGACCCGCCTGCATTGACCAGGCCGGAAGCCAAGCCGCGCCGATGAGGCGGCGTTTTGGCGGCGACCTGTCCCATAATGATGGAAAATCCGCCCGAACCCGTACCGAATGCCAACAATAAACCGATACCCAGCATCAGTCCCCAATAAGTCGGCATTTGCGGCACCATCAGACACGCGGCAATCAATAGAACCGTACCGCCGGCTAAAACTTTAAACGCGCCGAAACGGTCGGCCAACGCGCCGGACAAGGGTTGCGATATGCCCCACATCAATTGGAAAACGGCAATAATCAGGCTGAACTGGGTCATGCTCAATTCGGTCGAGTTGACAACGGGCAGGACAAAAAGCCCTAAAGTCATCCTCATGCCGATGGTAATCAGCAGGATGGAGGCGGCAGCGGCAATCAGCAGCCACAAATTGGGTAATTTGGCAGAAGAATCGGTCATGATGTTTGTGTGTGTAAGGGGCAGGGAATAAAAGCTATTTCTGCCGCTATATTATTTATTTGATTTCTCGGCGGGCCGATATATAAACGCGCGATTCTAGCATTGGGCGGAAAACGGCATAAATAACCGTTGGTTCTTTGGATATGGTAAAAAGTGATATGGCTTGAGGATGAATTGAGGAGGAAGCGGTCAAATATTCTTCGTTTGGTACTGACGGAGCAAGCAAATGCTGTTGAGTTTTCGTTTGAGAAGAAAGGCCGTCTGAAAAGTTTCAGACGGCCTTTGTTTGACTGACTTACATCAGATGATTTCCAGAATGAAATACTGACGCAGTTTTTCGTACACATTATTTTGTACGTTGATACAACCATTGGTTATGATGCGGTCGGCCACATTGGGAGAGGCGATGCGTTCCATGCGCCTTTCCTGCGGCTTGAGCGTCCATACCCGGTGTAACGCAAACAAAAAGTCATTTTCTTCTTTGAAGCCGATAACCTCGCCACCGTAACCCGGTTTGCTGGTCATCATCGGCGTCATATTGAATTTGCCTTTCGGCGTGGTCTTGCCGATCAATACCGGATGGCACTGACCGTCATCGGCAAAGCAAAGCTCCGCCTTGGCTGTATTGACCACAACTTTTTTGCGTTGGATATAGTCGCTGACAGCATCGGCAGCGGCCAAAGAATTCAGACCTGCTGCCAAGGCTATACCCAATAGGATCCGTTTCAAATTTGTCCTTATTGACGGATGCGTTTAGGAGCTTCTTTAATGATCTCGCGGATGATCACTTGAGGCTCTTGTTTAGGTGCTGGAGGAGGACATACGGCATCTTTAGGGAATACTGGATTCCAGAAGAAGCTGCGTGCAAATTTGTCTTTGTCGAAGATCACTTTGTATTGACAAGTAGTGATGCCTTCAACGCCGGAAGTGTTTTCAGGGTCAACTCCTACGCCTGGGGTGTAGAAGTGGAACAGGTAGTCCCATTCACGCACGCCAACCATGCCTTCGTCGTAGTGAGGACGGCCGAGGATTTTGTAGATGTCGTCTTTGGTCAGACCAGGACGCATTTGATCCAACTCGTCAAAAGTCGGGAATGTACCACGGTCTTTGTTGAAGGTCAGAGAGTAAGGTTTAGGGAAGCGTGGCTCGTCGGTAGTGCCTTCAGGAGTGATTTTGCTCTTAGTAGCACAGGCGGCCAGCAGGCCGGTAGCCAGCAGGACGAAGCCCACTTTTGCGATTTTTTTCATTTGATAATCCTTTTATTGATTTTACCAGCCGAACTTTTCAGACGGCCTGTTAGTGCCGGCAGCGAGTTTGCCGGTTTACCCAAATAATGTTGTGCTTCTTAAAGATGTACCCGACGGTTTGACAAACAGAACATCGGCACATTCCGGCAGGGCATTGCGCCTCATCTCCGTTGTATCCGCCTGAGTCGGCAGAACCGTTCAGACGGCCTGACTGACATTTATTGTCACTTTGTAACAATTTCACTGCGAGTCAGGCTTGGGGTTTAGAGATGTCCGGTTTTCGATAAATCAGGTTGTATTGCGTAATACCTTGTTATCTTTGTGCTTTAGTTCTTTTTGGCATTTGCCGGAGATTAGGTACTTAATCTTTCGGGTGTTATCCCTGCAAATTGTATGCCAGTTTTCCTTTATACGCATAATTTGAGTATGTCAGAATGTTGGCTTTATACAACATTCATATTAACGAACCAGAAACGGATTGTACCTTTTCTCATGCCCGATAGTGGTCATGCGGCCGTGTCCGGCGATAACTTGCGTGGTTTCGGGCAGGGTTAATAGTTTAGCGCAGATATTGTTTATGAGGTCATCATGATTGCCGCGCGGAAAATCTGTGCGACCAACGGTCTCATAAAATAAAACATCGCCTGCGACTAAAAGTCCGTTTTCAGCATTATAAAAAACGACTTGGCCGGGGGTGTGGCCGGGAATGTGGAGGACTTGGAAGCTATGGTTGCCGACTTTGAGCGTTTCCCCTTCTTCCAGCCAGCGTGTCGGCGTGAATGACGGAGAAACAGGGAAGCCGTATTGCGCCGTTGTTTGCGGAAGGGCTTGGAGCAGGAATTCGTCGTCTTTGTGCGGACCGAGAACGGGTACGTCGCAGGTTTTCAAAAGTTCAACCACGCCGCCTGCGTGGTCAAGATGGCCGTGGGTCAGCCAAATGGCGGTCAGCTTGAGGCCTTTGCTTTGGATTTGTTGCAATAAATAAGGGACGTCGCCGCCGACATCGGCCAACACGGCTTCTTTGGTTTCATCATCCCAAATCAACGTGCAGTTTTGACGGAAGGGGGTAACGGCATTGATTTCAAATTGGAGTGCCATGGGTGTTCCTAGGGAATGCTTATTTAATGTTGTTTACATTTCAGACGGCCTTTTGTTATTATGCATATATAATAAAAAAGCAAGTCTGGAAAAGTGTCTTATGAATAATGTAATGCGAACCATATTACGCTAATGTTAGAGCGTTTTGGGCTAGTTGCTAAATAAAAGAGCTAGAAAAGCGTCTAACCGCTTGCAAATGTAGTAGGCGAATACATTTACCATGACGGCTAGCCAAAACAAATAAAATAGCTGCCACAAATACGAAATAGACATCGTAATTTATGACAGCTATTTGGCAGTACCTGGTCGATCTTATAGTGTAATTATTTAGTTATATTCTATTTTTTAAAAGCCTCACCGATGGAATAAATTCCGTCAAATAAGAAACCGAAAGCGATAAAGTAGATAAATACCTCACCGGAAGCAATCGGCTGGAATATGAGTAATAGGCCTAATAGTAAAAGAATTAGTGCAAGCCATTTTGCATTACGTCCCATGAGTGATACCATGCTGTCGGACTTTCTTGATTTAATGAAAATGATGATAGCATCGATTACCATCCAGATGCCGATTGTGATCGGGAATACTAACGGTAGGAATGCAAATCCGCCGCATACGAGAAAGATACCGAATAGAGCATTGATAATACCGCTGATGAGATACCAGCCGCTACGCAATTCAGGGGGTAACATAAAATAATTTATAATGGAGCTGACTGCACTGACAAAAAAGATAATAGAAAATAGCCAGGCAAAAGCCATGAGATTAATAACGGGATTTAAGAGTAAGAATATCCCCAGGATAATGCTTAAAATACCCGATAAAATAAAGAAAAATTTGCTTGAACCACTCATAATAATTCCTCCAATCTTTGGTACTGCTTATTTACAGTATTCATGAAATCATGGGGGATGTCAAATTGTAACGATAAAACTGTGTTTTCACAAAACTCACATGTCCATCCTGTTGACACAGTTCTATAGAATACCGTATAACACCTTTATATCTTAAATACGAGCTATGAATGGGTATAAAGGTTTACAGAGATACCGATTTTTGCGGCTTCTTTCATCTCTGCGGCGTTTGGTGCAGATTTGTTGTTGGCGCAGGAATATAAAAATCAAGATATTGCCGGTTGGGCCATGAGTGAAAAGTTGGATGGCGTGCGCGCGTATTGGGACGGCAGGCAGCTGGTCAGTCGTCAGGGCTATGCGTTTACACCGCCCAAAGGTTTTACAGCAGGTTTTCCGCCGTTTCCGATGGATGGCGAGTTGTACAGCGGACGAGGGCGGTTTGAGCAAATTTCCGCGACGGTGCGTTCTGCCTCGGGAAATTGGGACGGTATCCGTTTGCATGTTTTTGATGTGCCGCAGGCGCAGGGTAATCTGTATCAGCGGCTGGAAATGGCTTCGAAATGGCTGAAATCACACCCGTCGGCACGGTTTACGGTTATTCCGCAAGTCAAGGTGCGCGACAAACAGCATGCTTTGGATTTTTTGAAACAAGTTGAAGCGCTGGGTGGGGAAGGGGTGATGCTGCGTCAACCTGAAGCCCGTTATGCAAGCGGTAGAAATGGGCAGCTGTTGAAGCTGAAAAGTGAATATGATGATGAATGTACGGTAACGCGTCATTATGAGGGCAAAGGGCGCAATGTCGGGCGTTTGGGTGCGGTCGGGTGTAAAAACCAATATGGCGAGTTTCGTATCGGCAGCGGTTTTAAGGATAAGGACCGCGACCATCCCCCGAAAATCGGTGCGCTGATTACTTACCGTTATCGTGGTTTTACGCAAAAGGGAACGCCGAAATTTGCAACATTTGTCAGGGTGCGCTCAGATCGATAAAACAAATTAAAGGCCGTCTGAAAGTAGGTTTCAGACGGCCTTTAATATAGATGTTGCATAGCCTTTTATAAGGTTTCCAATACATCAGGCAATTCGGCCAAGCTGTTGAGCATGGCGACATGGGGCATGGAGGAAAGCTGTTTGGAGGTATGTGCACCGGTAGTGACGGCGATGGCGCGGATTTTGGCATTGGCGGCCATTTCTAGGTCGTGGGTGGTGTCGCCGACGACGACGGCCTCTTCCGGCTCAACACCCAGTCGGTCGCAGAGGGCAAGTACCATGTCGGGCGCGGGTTTGGACGGATATTCGCTAGCGCAGGCGGTTTCTAGCCAAAAGGCTTGGGTGTCGGTTTGTGCGATGGCTTTGTCCAAGCCGCTCCGACCCTTGCCGGTCGCTACTGCAAGCCAATAGCCTTGTTGCTCCAAGCGGTGCAGGCAGGGCAGGGCTTCGGGGAACAGGGTCATGTTGTGATTGTTGGGATTGAGGTAGTGCGCGGCATAGGTCTCAATCAGGGTTTCCTGAACGTGTTCGCTGACGTTGTGGGCAAGGCGGCGGATGATGCCGGAGAGGCTGTATCCGATGAGTGGGCGGATTTGGTCGGCTTCGGGAACAGGCAGGCCGCAATCGGCAAAGCTTTGTTGAAAGGTGTGGATGATGGGGTTGGTGGTGTCGGCAAGCGTGCCGTCCCAGTCGAAAATGATGAGTTTGGGTTTCATGGGTTTCCTTTCAGACGGCCTTTTCCTGATTTTCCAACATTAAAACAAATTGCGCCAATTCTTGCGGCAGGGGGGCTTTCAGAATCAGTTTTTCGCCAGTCAGTGGATGGGCGAGGTGCAGCTCGGAGGCGTGCAGGAACATTCTTTTCAAACCGAGTTTCTGCAGGCGTTTGTTGGCTTGATAGTCGCCGTAGCGTTCGTCGCCGGCAATGGGGCAGTCTTGCGATTGCAGGTGGACGCGGATTTGGTGGGTGCGGCCGGTTTTCAGGGTGGCTTCGACAAAGGTCAGGTCGGATAGGCCGACTTGGTGCAAAAGGCCGTCTGAAAAACGGTTTAACACGCGGAAGATGGTGTGGGCGGATTGGCCGTCTTCGCTGACGCGTACCATTTTTTCGCCTTGTGCGCCGGTGTATTTGAACAGGGGGAGCTTGACGTGGAAGCGGTCGTTCGGCAGCCTGCCGACACCCAGCGCGAGATAGATTTTTTTCGGATGGTCGTTGCGGATGGCTTCGTGCAGTTTCACCAAGGCGCTGCGTTTTTTGGCAATCATCAAGAGGCCGCTGGTGTCTTTGTCGAGGCGGTGGACGAGTTCGAGATAACGTGCTTCGGGACGGGCGCGGCGAATTTGTTCGATGACGCCGAAGCTCACGCCGCTGCCGCCGTGGACGGCAACGCCGGACGGTTTGTTGATGACCAAAAGCGCATCGTCTTCATAAACGATGTCAAATTCGCGCGCAGGCGCGGCCTGGCTTTCAGACGGCCTTTGTTTTTCGGCGATGCGTATCGGCGGAATGCGGACGGTATCGCCTGCCTGAATACGGTTGTCGGGTTTGCAGCGTTTTTTGTTCAGCCGCACTTCGCCGGCGCGGATAATGCGGTGGATATGGCTTTTCGGGACGCCTTTGAGGATTTTTATCAGATAGTTATCAAGGCGTTGGCCTTCCTCGTGTTCGGCAACGGCAATCAGGCTGACTGAATCTTTGCGTATTGCGTGCATTTTCTCTATAATCCCAAACGTCCGTTTCGGGACTCGAACCTGCCGTCGCAGGCCGTCTGAAACGGATTTATTGTTAAAACGAGATTTTATATTAAAAACGCACTCCGCAAAGCATTTCCTTGTGTTTGTTCAAAGCCGGCAAACGCAATCCCGTAATTAAGTTTGAATTGAACCTGCCGTCCGGCCGGGCGTAAGACGCAGTCCGCGCAGCACCGTCCGAAATTACCGGCGCTACGATAATAAGAAGATGTAGGCTGCCTTAATTTTGTCCGAAGCATCAGCATTCGGACGGCAGCGGAACCATCAACCTTTCCGCCGCATTGTTCTTTATTTCCTTCTTTATCCGAATCCGTCCGCACATGGCTTGAGTTCAAGCATGCAACCTTGCGGATTTCAAATCAAATACTGGTTACACGGGGATTTTCCCATCTTGCCTTTGAAGAGTGCCAACCGGACAGACAGGCCGTCTGAAAAAGATATTCACAAATCAAACGGCCGCTGTTCACGAGGTGACTATGAAAAGAATGTTATTCAACGCAACGCAGGCCGAAGAGCTGCGCGTTGCCATTGTCGATGGCCAAAACCTTTTGGACTTGGACATCGAAACGCTGGGCAAAGAACAGCGTAAAGGCAATATCTACAAAGGTATCATTACCCGCATCGAGCCGTCGCTGGAAGCGTGTTTCGTCGATTACGGAACCGACCGCCACGGCTTTTTGCCGTTTAAGGAAGTATCGCGTTCAT
The DNA here is from genome assembly GCF_051956595.1 of Neisseria sp. P0024.S006. NCBI lineage: Bacteria > Pseudomonadati > Pseudomonadota > Betaproteobacteria > Neisseriales > Neisseriaceae > Neisseria > Neisseria sp. P0024.S006. Next base: position 242,304 of record NZ_JBQCXH010000002.1, on the reverse strand, counting down.
ATTTCCGCGACTACGAAGGCGGCAGGGCGCGTATTCAGGACGTGCTCAAAGAAGGCATGGAAGTTATCGTCCAAGTCGAAAAAGACGAACGCGGCAACAAAGGCGCGGCGCTGACCACCTTCATCAGCCTGGCCGGCCGCTATTTGGTATTGATGCCGAACAACCCGCGCGGCGGCGGCGTATCCCGCCGTATCGAAGGCGAAGAGCGTCAAGAGTTGAAAGCCGCCATGGCCGAACTCGATATTCCAAACGGCATGAGCATCATTGCCCGTACTGCCGGCATCGGCCGCAGCGCGGAAGAGTTGGAATGGGATTTGAACTACCTCAAGCAACTCTGGCAAGCCATTGAAGAAGCAGGCAAAGCGCATCATGACCCTTACCTGCTCTTTATGGAAAGCTCGCTGCTGATTCGTGCGATTCGCGACTATTTCCGTCCCGACATCGGCGAAATTCTGGTGGACAATCAAGAAGTTTACGACCAAGTTGCCGAGTTCATGAGCTATGTCATGCCGAGCAATGTAGGCCGTCTGAAACTCTATCAAGACCACACGCCGCTGTTCTCCCGCTTCCAAATTGAACACCAAATCGAAAGCGCGTTCTCACGCAGCGTCAGCCTGCCTTCCGGTGGCGCGATTGTGATCGATCACACCGAAGCCCTGGTTTCCATCGACGTCAACTCTGCGCGCGCCACACGCGGCTCGGACATCGAAGACACCGCGTTCAAAACCAATATGGAAGCCGCCGAAGAGGTTGCCCGCCAAATGCGCCTGCGCGACTTGGGCGGTTTGGTCGTCATCGATTTCATCGACATGGAAAACCCCAAGCACCAGCGCGATGTTGAAAACGTCCTGCGCGACGCGCTCAAAAAAGACCGCGCCCGCGTGCAAATGGGCAAACTTTCGCGTTTCGGCCTTTTGGAATTGAGCCGTCAACGTTTGAAACCGGCTTTGGGCGAAAGCAGCCATGTTGCGTGTCCGCGCTGTGCCGGTACCGGCGTCATCCGCGGCATCGAATCCACCGCCCTGCACGTTTTGCGCATCATTCAAGAAGAAGCAATGAAAGACAACACCGGTGAAGTACACGCACAAGTGCCTGTCGATGTTGCTACCTTCCTGTTGAACGAAAAACGCGCCGAGCTGTTTGCGATGGAAGAGCGCTTGGATGTGAACGTCGTCCTGATTCCAAACATCCACTTGGAAAATCCGCACTACGAAATCAACCGCATCCGCATTGATGACGTAGAAGAAGACGGCGAACCGAGCTACAAACGCGTCGCCGAGCCGGAAGAAGACGAGTCCGCCAAACCTTTTGGCAGCGAAAAAGCCAAAGCTTCCCGTCCTGAGCCAGCTGTCAAAGGCGTGCGCCATACCCAGCCTGCACCGACTGTCGCCCCTGAGAAAAAAGCCTCTTGGTGGGACAGCTTCAAAGCTTGGTTGAAACGCATTTTCGGCGGTGAGCCTGCACCTGCACCTGCCGCAGTTGCTCAAGAGTCTGCTGAAAAACGCACTACAAACAACCGCAGCCAAAACAGTAACCGCCGTTCAAACAGCCGCCGTCAAAATCCACGCCGCAACAACAAACACGACGGCAGCAAAGTCGAAGTGCGCGAAGTGAATGCCGAAGCTGCCGACAGCAAGTTTGAAGAAAGCAAATCAAACGAAAGCCGCAACGACGAGCGTAAAGACACCCGCCGCAACCGCAACCGTAACAACCGCCGTGATGATCGCAATAACGAGCGCAACCGTGTTGAGGAAGTGGTTGAGGACGTAAACGTTCAAGAAGTGGCTGCACTGGCTGAGATGCCGTCTGAAAACCAAGCGGAACAAAACGGCAATAAACGCCGCCGCAACAACAGTCGCAACGAGCGCAACCGTCATCAACCTGCGGAAAACCGTGTTGAGGACGTGAACGTTCAAGCCGATGGCGAACAGGCGCAAGTCGAAGCGGACGACAACGCCCGCAGCGAAGAGGGTGTGAAAAACAACGGCCGTCAAGGACGCGACTGCAACAACCGTCAGCGCAACAACCGTCAGCGCAACAACCGCAACGACCGCCGTTCTAACAGCAAAAAACGCAATATTCCGTCTTCAGCAAAAATCGAGCAATACCTGAACATTACCGACACCGCCGACAAAGTCCTCTTTGCCGTGGCGCATGTTTTGGGTTTGAACGAAACGGTTGAAGCTGAAAATGTGCCTTTGCCGCAGGAAGATGATCATGCCGAGCCGCTGGTGATTGTGGTATCCGAGCCTGAAGTTGCCAGCGCAGAGCCATTCGTATTTGCCATTGAAAGCGAAGACGAGCCTGCCGTCGCGAAAACCGAAAGCGCCGATGCCGAGCAAGCCTTGTTGGCTTCTGCGGTCAGCAACGTCAAAGAAGCCATTTCCGCAGTATTGCCTCCGAATGAAACAGCCGTTGCAGAAGTCGCAGAACCGGTTGAAGCGGCAACTGAAACTGTGGCAACGCAAACTGAGGCCGTAGCTGAAGCAGCTCCTGTTGCCGCTGTTTTGCCGGAAGGTTTGGGCGATTTGATCTTTGTTGAAACCGATCCGCAAGCCGTTGCCGCTTTTGCCGCGCAGCCGCAACCCGAACCGGTTGCCAAAACACGCCGTTCGGATGTGCCTAAAGTAGAAGTGGAAGACATAGCAGTCGAAATGATTTTGGTGGAAACACGCAAAGACTAAGATTGGTTTTCCAGTTAAAAGCCCGATGTTGAACGCATCGGGCTTTTTTATTGGTTGAGAGGGAGTGAGCCACTTATTTTTTGTATAGTGGATTAACTTTAAACCAGTACGGCGTTGCCTCGCCTTGCCGTACTATCTGTACTGTCTGCGGCTTTGTCGCCTTGTCCTGATTTAAATTTAATCCACTATATTTGCCATGAGTGGTTGCTTCATGGTTAAAAAGCAGGATAGCTTGCTGAGAAAGGGAGGGGTGTGATTCTTTCAATGGGAAGGGCTTGACGATAAATAGATCGGTATGAAAAAAGGCCGTCTGAAATGGTTTCAGACGGCCTTAGTTTGTGTGTATGTTTGGGTATTGTGATTATTTTTTGTTCAGAGAATCACGGATTTCGCGCAATAACAGAACTTCTTCGCTAGGCTCTGCCGGTGCTTCTTCAGCAGGAGCTTCGGCTTTTTTCACAGAGTTGATGGCTTTAACCACGCAGAAGATGGCAGCGGCGATGATCAGGAAGCTGATCACGGTGTTGATGAACAGACCGATGTTCAGGGTAACGGCACCGGCTGCTTGGGCGGCTGCCAGGTTGGCGTAACCTTCTGCAGGAGCGGCTTGTGCGCCGTTTTTCAGGGTGATGAACAGGTTGGAGAAATCAACGCCGCCGATTAGTAGACCGATAGGAGGCATGATTACATCGTCAACCAATGATTTGACGATGCCGCTGAATGCTGTACCGACAACCATACCGACTGCGAGGTCGACAACGTTGCCACGCATAATAAATTCTTTAAATTCTGAAGCGATTGACATAATTAATCTCCTGTATGTGTTTGAGTCAAAATCAGATGTGATTCAATTAATCGGCAGGCATCTTAACGCTTTATTAGTTAAGAAAAATTCAATAATGTTAAATTTTGTATTTTATGCCAAAAATGCCCTGCTTCTATGCCTTCTGTATGAAAAACAGGCCGTCTGAATTTTTTCTGTTACTTTTTTACACCACTTTTTATCAGTAGCTAAGTATCAGATAACATGAATGTTATCTTTAGAATCAATGCTCTATCGGAATTTCAAATTGAGGTAGAATGATAATATAATAATGCTGAAAACATAATCATTGAAAGCCTGTAAAGATAATGTTTCGAATTCGTATTTGACTTTCAGACGGCCTTTTTTGTCATGCAGTTATTCAAACCATAATGTAACGGCCATAAAAAACGCACTTTCATCATGAAAGTGCGTTTGGAGTGAAAACTGTTTAGTTCTCTTCGTCGTTCAGCGCGTTGATGCTGTAACCGCCGTCAACGTATGTAATCTCGCCGGTGATGCCGGAAGCGAGGTCGGACAGCAGGAAGGCGGCTGTGTTGCCGACTTCTTCGGTGGTAACGTTGCGACCCAATGGGTTGTGGGAAGCGACGTGGCCCAAGAGTTTGCTTAAATCGGCGATGCCGGAAGCGGCCAGGGTTTTGATCGGGCCTGCGGAGATGCCGTTGCAGCGGATGCCTTCTTTACCCAGACAGGCGGCAGTGAAGCGGATGCCAGCTTCGAGGCTGGCTTTGGCCATGCCCATAACGTTGTAGTTAGGAATGGCACGAACGGCGCCCAAGTAGCTCAGGGCAACGATGGCAGCGTTGCGGCCCTGCATCATCGGACGGGCGGCTTTGGCCAGCGCAGGCAGGCTGTATGCGGAGATTTCGTGAGCGGTGTTGAACGCTTCGCGGCTGATGCTGTCGAGGAAGTCGCCGCTCAAAGCTTCTTTAGGGGCGAAACCGATGGAGTGAACGAGGCCGTCCAAGCCGTCCCAATGTTTGCCCAAGTCAATGAAAACTTGGTTGATTTCGTCGTCGCTGGCAACGTCGCAGCGGAACACGAGTTCGGAGCCGAGTTCGGCCGCCATTTTACGGACGCGCTCTTCCAGTTTGTCGACAACATAAGTAAATGCCAATTCCGCGCCTTGTTCGCGGCAGGCTTTGGCGATGCCGTAAGCGATGGAACGCTCGGAGATCATGCCGGTAATCAGAATTTTTTTGCCTTGCAAAAAGCCCATTTTCTTATCCTTTAGCAGTGGTATTGCGGTTGCATTAAACTGCGCATTATAGCAAAAACCGCTGTTTCGGCATAGAAAATAACGGATAACCCTTTGACTTGCCTCAAATAGGGATGAGGTTGTCTGCCGAGGCCGTCTGAAACCTGACGGAACGGCGGCAAAACGTTATACTTGATAGTCTTAATGACCGATGTTTCAGGAGTGAACCATGCCCGAGCAAAACCGCATTCTTTGCCGAGAACTCAGCCTGTTGGCGTTTAACCGCCGTGTACTGGCTCAGGCGCAGGATACGAAAGTTCCTTTGTTGGAACGTTTGCGTTTCCTGTGCATCGTGTCTTCCAATTTGGACGAATTTTTTGAAGTGCGCATGGCGTGGTTGAAACGCGAAAACAAATTGCGTCCGCATCAGCTGCTCGACAACGGCAAAACCGCGGCCGAAACCATCGAAGCGGTGGCGAAAGAGGCGCAGGCCTTGATCCGCGAGCAGTACGATCTGTTTAACAAAGTATTGCAGCCTGCACTCAGCCGCGCCGGCATTCATTTCTATCGCCGCCACAAATGGACGGCCGCGCAGAAAAAATGGATCGAGAACTATTTCGACAACGAGCTGTTGCCCATTCTCACACCCATTGGACTTGATCCGTCACACCCGTTTCCGCGCCCGTTAAACAAATCGCTCAACTTCGCCGTCGAACTTGAAGGCACGGATGCGTTCGGCCGTCCGTCAGGAATGGCGATTGTGCAGGCTCCGCGCATTTTGCCGCGCGTCGTCCCCATGCCGTCTGAAATTTGCGGCGGCGATGCAGGCTTTGTGTTCTTGTCTTCGATTTTGCACGCCCATGTCGGCAAACTCTTTCCCGGCATGAAGGTTAAAGATTGCCATCAGTTCCGCCTCACGCGCGACAGTGATTTGACGGTCGATGAAGAAGATTTGAAAAACCTGCGTGCCGCGATTCAAAACGAGTTGCATGACCGCGAATACGGCGACGGTGTGCGCTTGGAAGTAGCAGACACTTGTCCGGCGCATATTCACGACTTCCTGCTTGCCCAGTTCAAGCTGACCTCTGCCGAGCTGTATCAGGTCAAAGGGCCGGTCAATTTGGTGCGCCTCAATGCCGTCCCCGATTTGGTGGACAGGCCGGATTTGAAGTTTCCGCCGCGCAATGCAGGCCGTCTGAAAGCCTTGCGCAAAAACGGTTCCGTGTTCAAACTGGTTAAACAGTCGCCGATTTTGTTGCATCATCCGTATCAGTCGTTTGATCCGGTTGTCCAAATGATACGCGAGGCCGCAGCCGATCCGGATGTGTTGGCCGTCAAAATGACCATTTATCGTACCGGCAGCAATTCCGAGCTTGTGCGCGCATTGATGAAGGCCGCGCTGGCGGGTAAGCAAGTTACCGTCGTGGTCGAACTGATGGCGCGTTTTGACGAGGCCAACAACGTCAACTGGGCGAAACAGCTCGAAGAGGCGGGCGCGCACGTCGTGTACGGCGTATTCGGCTACAAAGTCCACGCCAAAATGGCTTTGGTTATCCGTCGCGAAGACGGCGTGCTCAAGCGTTATGCCCACCTCGGTACCGGTAACTACCACCAAGGCACATCGCGCATCTACACCGACTTCGGCATCATCACCGCCGACGAACAAATCACTGCCGATGTGAATACTTTGTTTATGGAAATCACAGGCTTGGGCAAGCCAGGTCGTCTGAACAAGCTCTATCAAAGCCCGTTTACCCTGCACAAAATGGTTATCGACCGCATCAAGCAGGAAACCGAACACGCCAAAGCAGGCAAACCGGCGCGGATTACCGCCAAGATGAACTCCCTCATCGAGCCGAGCGTGATTGATGCGCTGTATCAAGCCAGCGCGGCAGGCGTGCAAATCGACCTGATTGTGCGCGGTATGTGTACTTTGCGCCCGGGTGTCAAAGGCTTGTCCGAAAACATCCGCGTCCGCTCCATCATCGGCCGCCAACTCGAACACTCGCGCGTGTATTGCTTCCATAACAACGGCGCAGATGATACCTTTATCTCCAGCGCCGACTGGATGGGGCGCAACTTCTTCCGCCGCATTGAAGTCGCCACGCCGATTACCACGCCCGAACTCAAAGAACGCGTGATCCGAGAAGGCTTGGAAATGGCTTTGGAAGACAATACCCAGGCTTGGCTGATGCAGCCTGACGGCAGCTATGTCCGCACCCAACCGCAAGACGGCGAGCCTGCGTTTGGTTTGCAGGAAGGTTTGTGGAAAATATACGGGCGTTGAGTTGAAGAATGTTCAGGCCGTCTGAAACGCAGGTTTCAGACGGCCTTTTTTGATTTTGCCGTTATAATCCCATTTCCCAATCTTTCAGACGGCCTTTTCTATGAAATCCTACCCCGATTCCTATCTCCATTTTGAAAACCTCGAATCTCCCGAAACGCAAAATTTCGCCGCCGCGGCGCATGTTGAAACGCGTGCGCGTTTTTTAGAAAACGACAAAGCACGCGAATTGTCTGACGGCATTTTGGCGCAGATGCAGGATACGCGGCAGATTCCGTTTTGTCAGGAACACCGCGCACGGATGTACCACTTCCATCAGGACGCGGAATATCCGAAGGGCGTGTACCGCGTGTGTACAGCGGCGACGTACCGTTCCGGCTATCCTGAGTGGAAAATCCTGTTTTCAGTGGCGGATTTCGACGAATTGCTCGGCGACGATGTATATTTGGGCGGCGTGTCGCACTTGGTGGAAAAGCCCAACCGTGCGCTGTTGACCTTGAGTAAATCGGGCGGCGATACGGCTTATACGCTGGAAGTGGACTTGGAAGCAGGGGAATTGGTAGAAGGCGGTTTTCACTTTCCGGCAGGCAAAAACCATGTGTCGTGGCGCGATGAAAACAGCGTGTGGGTGTGTCCGGCCTGGGACGAGCGGCAGTTGACCGAATCGGGCTATCCACGCGAGGTGTGGCTGGTGGAGCGCGGCAAAAGTTTTGAGGAAAGCCTGCCGGTGTACCAAATCGGCGAAGACGGCATGATGGTGAACGCGTGGCGTTACCTCGATCCGCAGGGTTCGCCGATTGATTTGATTGAAGCGTCGGACGGTTTTTACACCAAAACCTATTTGCAGGTGTCGTCTGAAGGCGAGGCGAAACCGTTGAACCTGCCCAATGATTGCGATGTGGTCGGCTATCTGGCGGGGCATCTTTTGCTGACGTTGCGCAAAGACTGGAACCGTGCGAACCAAAGCTATCCGAGCGGCGCGCTGGTGGCGGTGAAGCTGAATCGGGGCGAACTCGGGGCGGCGCAGCTTTTGTTTGCGCCCGATGAAACACAGGCATTGGAAAGCGTGGAAACGACCAAGCGTTTTGTGGTGGCGAGCCTGCTGGAGAACGTACAAGGCCGTCTGAAAGCATGGCGCTTTAGCGACGGCAAATGGCAGGAAGTCGAATTGCCGCGCCTGCCTTCGGGTGCGTTGGAAATGACCGACCAACCGTGGGGCGGCGACGTGGTTTACCTTGCCGCCAGCGATTTCACCACGCCGCTGACGCTGTTTGCATTGGATTTGAACGTGATGGAACTGACCGTCATGCGCCGTCAGCCGCAGCAGTTCGATTCAGACGGCATCAACGTGCAGCAGTTTTGGACGACTTCGGCTGACGGCGAGCGCATTCCTTATTTCCACGTCGGCAAAAACGCCGCCCCCGACACGCCGACCTTAGTCTATGCCTACGGCGGTTTCGGTATTCCCGAATTGCCGCATTATCTGGGCAGCGTCGGCAAATATTGGCTGGAAGAGGGCAATGCCTTCGTGTTGGCGAACATACGCGGCGGCGGCGAATTCGGCCCGCGCTGGCATCAGGCGGCGCAAGGCGTAAGCAAACATAAAAGCGTTGACGATTTGCTGGCAGTCGTGCGCGATTTGTCCGAACGCGGCATGAGTTCGCCCAAATACATCGGTTTGCAGGGCGGCAGCAACGGCGGTTTGATTACCGCCGCCGCCTTCGTGCGCGAACCGCAAAGCATCGGTGCGCTGGTGTGCGAAGTGCCGCTGACCGACATGATCCGTTATCCGTTACTGTCCGCCGGTTCAAGCTGGACGGACGAATACGGCAATCCGCAAAAATACGAAGTCTGCAAACGCTGGCTGGGCGAATTGTCACCGTATCACAATCTTTCAGACGGCATCGATTATCCGCCTGCGCTCATTACTACCAGCCTCAGCGACGACCGCGTCCATCCCGCCCACGCGCTCAAGTTCTACGCCAAACTGCGCGAAACCTCGGCGCAATCTTGGCTCTACTCGCCTGACGGCGGCGGCCATACCGGCAACGGCACCCAACGCGAATCCGCCGACGAACTCGCCTGCGTGTTGCTGTTTTTGAAAGAGTTTTTGGGGTAAAAAGAACCTTGTTTGATTTGCCCGCTTATGTCAGGCCGTCTGAAAGGGCGGGCAATAAAGTGAGTTTAATGGCGTTGCGAGACCTTATTTAAGGCATTTTTGATTCGTCTTATACTCCCGGCAGGCGCGCGAAAATGGAAAGAAAAAACGGCGAAAACCTGCTTTTCAGACGGCCGCAATTCACGATAATCAAACTTAACCCTATGATATCAAATGAAAACAATTTCCTGCTTGTAGGTTAAAATCAGCCTATGCTAATATGCGCAACAACAGGTTTTTACTGAATAATCTGTGCTAAAATGCAGGATTAGATGGAAAACTCTATCCGAATTCGGTACAATACCGACGAATTATTTCTCTTAAACAACCTGCCGCAAGGCGAAAAGGAACGACTAATTATGTCAAACATCGAACAACAAGTTAAAAAAATTGTTGCTGAACAACTGGGCGTAAACGAAGCCGAAGTGAAAAACGAATCTTCTTTCCAAGACGATTTGGGTGCTGACTCTCTGGACACCGTAGAACTGGTGATGGCTTTGGAAGAAGCTTTCGGCTGCGAAATCCCTGACGAAGACGCTGAAAAAATCACTACCGTACAATTGGCTATCGACTACATCAACGACCACCAAGGCTAATCGGTCGCCTCAAACACCCAGCCTCTGCTGCGCCATCGCAATAGAGGCTTTTACCTTATTTATCAAACCCCTGAAATTTCAGACGGCATGAGTTTTGCCCGTTTTCTCGAAGAAAAAGAGCAAGTCTGCCGCGAAAATCCCGACAACCAACAGCGAGATTATCATGAGTCAGAGAAGAGTAGTCATCACAGGTCTTGGCCAAGTATCACCGGTCGGCAACGACGTCGCCACCGCATGGAGCAATCTGCTCGCAGGCAAAAGCGGCATCGGACGGATTACCCGCTTTGACGCATCCGACATCAACAGCCAAATCGCCGGCGAAGTGCGCGATTTCGACATTGGCCAATACATCAGCGCGAAAGAAGCGCGCCGTATGGACGTGTTCATCCACTACGGTATCGCCGCTGCCCTGCAAGCCATCAATGATTCAGGCTTGGACGATTTGGAAACCCTCGACAAAGACCGCGTCGGTGTCAACATCGGCTCCGGTATCGGCGGTCTGCCGAGCATTGAAGCGACCGGTAAAGCCGTTATCGAAGGCGGTGCGCGCAAAATTAATCCTTTCTTTATCCCAGGCTCGCTGATTAACCTGATTTCCGGCCACGTAACCATCCTCAAAGGCTACCGCGGCCCGAGCTACGGCATGGTTTCGGCCTGTACAACCGGCGCACACTCCATAGGCGACTCTGCACGACTGATTAAATACGGCGACGCAGACGTTATGATTGCCGGTGGTGCAGAAGGTGCGATCAGCACTTTGGGCGTTGGCGGTTTTGCCGCCATGAAGGCACTTTCCACCCGCAACGATGACCCTGCTACCGCTTCCCGTCCGTGGGACAAAGGCCGCGACGGTTTCGTTATCGGCGAAGGCGCTGGCGTGCTGGTGTTGGAAGAATTGGAACACGCGAAAAAACGCGGTGCGAAAATTTACGCCGAAATCGTCGGCTTCGGCATGAGCTCCGATGCCTACCACATTACCGCGCCTAACGAAGAGGGCCCTGCATTGGCCGTTACCCGCGCCCTGAAAGATGCCGGCCTGAATCCTGAAGACGTTGATTACGTCAACGCACACGGTACATCGACTCCTTTGGGCGATGCCAACGAAACCAAAGCCATCAAACGCGCTTTGGGCGATCATGCGCGCAAAGTCATCGTTAACTCCACCAAATCCATGACCGGCCACTTGCTCGGTGCGGCTGGCGGTGTGGAAGCGTTGTACAGCGTGTTGGCGGTACACGAGCAAAAATCTCCACCGACCATCAACATCTTTGAACAAGACGTTGAAGCCGGTTGTGATCTGGACTACTGTGCCAACGAAGCGCGTGATGCGAAAATCGACGTTGCCATCTCCAATTCCTTTGGCTTTGGCGGTACCAACGGCACATTGGTATTCAAACGCTTCAAAGACTGATAGAAGGTTTTAAGCCAAATTGAAAAGGCCGTCTGAAACTGGTTTTCAGACGGCCTTTTTATTTTAAAAGCCAAATACTCTTGATAATCTGTATCATTTGTATAAAAATACCGATTCCTATCAATATCGCCCGGATTTTATCGGGTAATCAACCCAATTACATTTTTATCAGGAGTCTGCAATGAAAACTATCCGTATTCTGGCATTGGCCGCCGCACTGGCCGCCGTGCCTGCATTTGCGTCTGATTTCGGCCATGAACAGGCATTGACCATAGACGGCAAGCCTGCCCATCTGGCAGAAACTTCAGCCCGTATTTTGGCAAACGAAACCCTGACTGCGCCACAACTGGTCGAAGACATTACCGATGGATTCGGTTCGAAAAAAATTCCAGGTTATAAATTGATGATTATGGGCCGCACTTATTCGGTGGCGGCAGAAACCAAACCGCCGAAAGAGGGCCAAACTCAGTGGCGGGACAATACGTTCATTCATCGCGGCGTAAAACTGTTTGTCGGTATTCCGGTTAAAAACGGCAAGATGGATTTGGCGTCTGCACGATTGATTAATATCGGCGTGGTTGACGATAACGGTGGTGCCGCGCCTCATGATGAGGGTGAAAAAATCCGCCCCGTCGGCAAACAGCTGATGTCTCCCGATACCAAAGTGGAAAATGTGAAACTCAATATTGCCAAACTGACGTTGCCAAATATGAAATTGGGCGAGACCAGTGGCGGTGGTGTGAAATTGGAAGCATCGGCAACATTGGACGGTAAACCGATACAGACTAAAATCGACAGCACTTTCTCCCGCTTCTATTCCGCTAAACCAGCTGCCACACGGCCGTTTATGGCAGATGCACGGTTTGTGAAATAATCGCAAAGGCCGTCTGAAATCCAGTTTCAGACGGCCTTTTATTCATAAAAGCAATTTAATACCGCATCATCTTGGCATCGATTTGCTCCGCCCAAGCATCAATACCGCCTTGCAGGTTGTAGAGGTTTTCAAATCCGGCGTCTTCCAAATACATTGCCGTGTGCAGGCTGCGGATGCCGTGGTGGCAATAGACAACAATGGGTAAATCATCGTCGGGCAGCTCGTTTTGGCGCAGGGGGATGAGGTTCATCGGAATATGAATGGCAGCGGGCAGGGTGCAGATGGCGCGTTCTTCATCGGTACGGACGTCGAGCAGATGAAATGCGCGGCCTTCTTCCTGCCATTGCTTCAATTCGGTGGGCGGGAGTTGGATGATGTCGGTCATAAAGGTGGGGATAAAAGCATGAGGCCGTCTGAACTTTCAGACGGCCTGTTGTTTAAAAATCGAAATCGCCGAACGGATTGGCCGATTTGTCTTCCAAGTGGGCCACGACGGTGTCGAACAATACTTTTTCGGAAAACTCATTGCCGTTGCGTGTCAGCAAAAGCGCGTGTTGTACCGGTTTGCGGCCGACAATGATGACCATGCGGCCGCCGTCTTTCAATTGCTCTTTTAAGATTTCAGGCACTCGGTCTACTGCGCCGCCTACATAAATCGCATCAAAAGGCGCGCCTTGCGATGCTTCGGTCAGGCCGTTGTTTTGCACATAATCGACGTTGGCAAAGCCCAATTCGTCCAAGACTTTTTTGGCGCGTTGCTGCTGCTCGGCATCGATGTCGTCGGTAATGACTTTGCCGGCCAGTTTGGACAGCAGGGCGGTTGCATAGCCTGAGCCTGTACCGATTTCTAAGACGGTTTCGTCTTTTTTCAGTTTCAAACCTTGAGCCAGGCGGGCAACGACTTTGGGTTCCAACATCTTATGGCCGTTGGCCAGCGGCAGCTCCATATCCGCATAGGCCAAGCCTTGAAAAGCCTCGCCAACGAAATGCTCGCGCCCGATCTCCTCCAAAGCATCCAAAATGTCGAAATCCAAGACATCCCACGGACGAATCTGCTGTTCAACCATATTGAAACGCGCTTTTTCAAAGTCCATATTTGTGCTCCGTTCAATTCTTAATTTTATCGAAACATACATTATAAATCCTTGTCGGAGAGTGTGCCATCTTTCAGACGGCCTCGAGGCTTGTTAATAATTGCCAAGCGCACATATATCCACTAAACTTTCACATTACACCACGCTACAACAAGCAACAACCAACACACGGAGCAATAAAGATGTATCACCAAATCGGAATGTGGGATCAAAAATGGGTTATCGGCAACTGGAAAATGAACGGCCGACTCCAAAACAACAATGCACTTATGCACCGCTTCCGCGTCATGCCAACCGCCGAACGCGTATTAATCGGCCTGGCCGCCCCGACCGTGTATCTGTTGCAACTGCACAACGCCATGCAAATCGTTTTGAACAACCGCATCTTGACTTGTGCGCAAGACGTGAGCCGTTTTCCGAATAACGGCGCGTACACAGGCGAAGTGTCCGCCGAAATGCTTGCCGACATCGGTACAGACATCGTCCTCATCGGCCACTCCGAGCGCAGCCTTTATTTCGGCGAGAAAAACGAAATCCAACGCCGCAAAATGGAAAACGTCCTCAACGTCGGCCTGATTCCATTGTTGTGCGTCGGCGAAAGCCTGGAAGAGCGCGAGGCCGGTAAAGAACACGAAGTCATTGCCCATCAGCTTTCCATCCTGCAAGGTTTGAACACCAAAAACATCGCCGTTGCCTACGAGCCGGTTTGGGCGATCGGTACAGGCAAAGTCGCCACCGTCGAACAAATCGCCGACATGCACGCATTTATCTACAAAGAAATCTTGTCTTTGTGCGGAAGCGATGTTAAAATCCGCGTTCTTTACGGCGGAAGTGTGAAAGCGGATAACGCAGCCGACATCTTCGCAGTACCTCATGTAGACGGCGCATTGGTTGGTGGCGCGTCATTATCCTATGACTCCTTTACCGCCATCATCAACGCAGCACAAGCCTCGTAGAAAACATATGGAAGCCTTTAAAACCCTTATCTGGATTATTAATATTATTTCCGCTCTATTCGTAATCGTGTTAGTATTGCTGCAACACGGTAAAGGTGCGGATGCCGGCGCAACATTCGGTTCCGGCAGCGGTAGTGCGCAAGGCGTATTCGGTTCTGCCGGTAATGCCAACTTCCTCAGCCGCTCGACTGCCGTTGCTGCAACATTTTTCTTTGCGACCTGCATGGCAATGGTGTATATTCACACCCACTCCAATAAGCACGGTTTAGACTTCAGCGATGTGAAGCAGACCCAACAGGCTCCTAAGCCTGCAACGCCTGCACAAAACAATACAACTCCTGTTGCTCCGAATCCTCAGCAGCAGTAAGACAATTTGATTTATGCCGACATGGTGGAATTGGTAGACACGCTATCTTGAGGGGGTAGTGGCCGTAGGCTGTGCGAGTTCAAATCTCGCTGTCGGCACCACATTAGAAAATCTAACCGCTTTTTAGCGGTTATTTTTTCGTCTTGAGAATCTGCTTTTCCTTTATTTTTAGGCCGAGACAGGGAAATACAATGAAGCGTTTGGTTGTCGGCATCAGCGGTGCCAGCGGTTTTCAGTATGGCGTGAAGGCTTTGCAGCTTTTGCGTGAGCATCAGGTAGAAACGCATTTGGTGGTTTCGCAAGGGGCGGAGATGACCCGCGCTTTGGAAACGGATTACACCAAAGAAGACGTTTATGCTTTGGCGGATGTTGTGCATTCTGTCCGTAATGTCGGGGCAAGTATTGCCAGCGGTTCGTTTTTGACGGACGGAATGTTGATTGCACCGTGTTCAATGAAAACTTTGGCTTCGGTTGCTCACGGGTTTGCCGATAATTTGCTCAGCCGTGCGGCGGATGTAACGTTGAAAGAGCGGCGCAGGTTGGTGTTGATGGTGCGTGAAGCGCCGTTAAACTTGGCACACATCGACAATATGCGCCGTGTAACAGAGATGGGCGGTATTGTGTTTCCTCCCGTTCCGGCTCTGTATCAGAAGCCTGAATCCATTGATGATATGATTACGCACAGCGTGTCTCATGCTTTGGACTTGTTCGGTATTGTTCAAACCGATGCGCCGCGCTGGCAGGGCTGATGTTTCAGACGGCCTGAAAATAAATTTAATACACTGAGAAAAAGGATAAAAATCATGCAAGCGATTCCTGCCAATATCGTTAAATTCTTGAGCAATCATCATGTCGTCAGTATTGCCACTGCGGCAGACGGCGAAGTTTGGGCGGCTTGTTGTTTTTATGTGTTTGATGAAGCCAATGCCCGCCTGATTGTGCTGACTTCTTTGAAAACAAAGCATGGCGGACTGATGAGCCGTTCTGCCAAAGTAGCCGGCACCATCGCCGGTCAGCCCGACAGTATCACGAAAATCAGCGGTGTTCAGTTTGCGGCGACTGCCGCTTTGATTGAAGATGAAGCGGATTTGAAAGCGGCGCAGTCTTTATTTTACAAAGCGCATCCTGCTGCTAGGGTGATGAAAAGTGATGTTTGGGCGTTGAATTTGGACAATGTGAAATTCACTGACAATAAATTGGTATTTGCACAAAAAACGTATTGGAATCGTGAGGATTAAGAAAAGGCCGTCTGAAAGATGAAATTTCAGACGGCCTTTGATGCTTTAAGAATTAATCGTGTCCGATGTCTACGGTTTTTTCTTTGTAACGTGTGTCGGGAATTAAAACAATTTTATCGTCCACTTTGCCGATGGCTTTCACGTCTTTGCCCGGATAGTCCAGCTGGTGCAGGAAGTAGCGGATACAGTTCAAACGTGCGCGTTTTTTGTCGTCGGAGCGGATGATGACCCAAGGCGCGTCACCGGTGTGGGTGTGGAAGAACATGGCGTTTTTGGCTTCGGTGTAGTCGTCCCAGCGGTCAAGCGACTGGATGTCCACAGGGGACAGTTTCCAGTGTTTCAGGGGGTCGTCACGACGGGAGATGAAGCGGCGGAGTTGTTCTTCACGGGATACGGAGAACCAGAATTTGAACAGGTGGATGCCGCTGGCAACAAGCATACGTTCCAATTCAGGGGTTTGACGCATGAAGAGCAGGTATTCGTTAGGTTCGCAGAAGCCCATGACGCGTTCTACGCCGGCACGGTTGTACCATGAGCGGTCGAAGAATACCATTTCGCCTGCGGTCGGCAGGTTTTGGATGTAGCGTTGGAAATACCATTGGCCGCGTTCGGTCGTGGTCGGTTTTTCCAGTGCGACAACGCGTGCGCCGCGCGGGTTCAAATGTTCCATAAAGCGTTTGATGGTACCGCCTTTACCGGCTGCATCGCGGCCTTCAAACAGGCTGACGATACGCTGACCGGAATCTTTAACCCAGCTTTGTACTTTCAATAATTCGATTTGCAGCTTCTGTTTTTCTTTTTCGTAAACAGAACGGCGCATACGTTGTTTGTACGGGTAATTGGCAGGAAGCGGTGCGCTGCTGGAATCCTCGTCAGTGCCGCGTCCTTCGTGTTCCAAAACAGCCTTTTCGAATACTTGCAGCTGGTCTTGTTTCTCGCCCAGTTCAACATTCTCGAATGGTTCTAATTGGTGGTCTGCCATAAAGTCTCCTTATCGATTAAGTTTTAAATGATATAGTGTGGTATGGTTTGATTCTACCCTTTTATGCCTCGTTCGACTACATAAAATTACATTTGAGTGCTTTTTTTGAATTTGTCTGCTAACTTATGTAAAAGCAGCGTATAATCAGCCTATTTGTACAGCAATCATGCCTTATTTCGCCCTGTTTGACGATGCCGTGAGCGGCCGAGCAAAACTCTATCAAAATCATGTAGAAAGCCATCGGTTTTATCATAACGAACTGGATTCGTTAACAAGTATTTTGCAAGCCGGCTGGAAAAAGGGTTTGCATGCAGTGTTGTTTGCAGACTACGAATTCGGGTTGCCGCTGATGGATATTCCGTCTGGCCGCAGTGGCAGTCTGCGTTTGCATTGGTTTGCCGATTATTCCGAAATCGATGCCGAAAACTGGCTGGCCAATCATTCAGACGGCCTTGAGGCAGGTATTTCCACTCCCCGATTCTCCGTATCCGAAGCCGATTATCTCGAGCATATCCGTCAAATCCACGAAGCCATCCGCCGCGGCGACACCTATCAAATCAATTACACCGCACGTCTGCACCTGCAAACTTACGGCAATCCGATTCAACTTTACAGCCGCTTGCGCCAGCCTGTGCCGTATGCCGTTTTGTCTTGTCTGCCCGACGGGGCAGGGCAGGAAGCGTGGACTTTGTGTTTCTCTCCCGAACTTTTCCTCAAAATTGATTCAGACGGCCTGATTACAACTGAGCCGATGAAGGGCACTGCGCCGATTCTTTACGATGGACAAGATGAACGCCGTGCGGTTGAGTTGCAAAACGACCCGAAAAACCGCGCCGAAAATGTGATGATTGTCGATTTGTTGCGCAATGACCTCGGCAAAATCGCGCAAACGGGCAAAGTACGTGTACCTGAACCGTTTAAAGTTTCCCGTTTCGGCAGTGTTTGGCAGATGACCAGTGCCATCGAAGCGCAGGCGCTGGCTGATGTTTCGGTTGCCGATATTCTCCGCGCAGCCTTCCCGTGCGGCAGTATCACCGGCGCACCCAAACGCATGAGTATGCAGATTATTGAGTCCCTTGAATCCGAACCGCGCGGTTTGTACACAGGCAGCATCGGCTTTTTGCATCCGTGTGATACGGGTTTGGGGTTTGAAGGCGTGTTTAATGTCGTGATCCGCACTTTATCTCTGAAGCCGGTTTCAGACGGCCTTTATCAAGGTGTTTATGGTGTGGGTTCGGGGATTGTGATTGATAGCGATCCGGAGGCCGAATATCGCGAGTGCGGTTGGAAGGCGCGTTTTCTCAATGAATTACGGCCTGATTTTGGTATTTTTGAAACCATGCGCGTGGAAGACAAACAATGCCGTTTGCTTGATTTGCATTTGGGCCGTCTGAACAGCTCGGCGCAAGCGCTTAACCTGCCTTGGCCTCAAAATGCAATAGAGCAAATCCAACATTATATAGATGCGTTGCCAAAAGGGTTGTTTAGAGTCAAAGCCGCCTTGTTTTCAGATGGCCTTGCATTGAGCCATGCGGCTGTTTCTGAATTGAGTGAACAACAATACGTCATCTTGAGTGAGCACACATTAAGCCAACGCGATTATCTGCGCCGTTTCAAAACCACGCGCCGTGAAATTTTTGACCAGGCGTGGAAAACGGCAGAAGGGCAGGGCGCATTTGACACCTTGTTTTTCAATTCAGACGGCCTGTTGTTGGAGGGCGGAAGAAGCAATGTGTTTATCAAATATCAGGGACAATGGCTTACGCCGTCTTTGGATTTGGATATTTTGAACGGAGTGATGCGCCAAGCGGTATTGAAGCAGCCTCAGCTTTTAGGTGCGGATACAATCAAAGAAACCCGCATCACGCGTTCTATGTTGGAAAATGCGGAAGAAATCCGCTTAAGTAATGCTTTAAGGGGCGTGTTTGCAGTTTCGCTCCGTAAATAAATGGCAAGGGTCAAATCATCGTGATTCAAATTGTCGTAAAGCGGCAATATCCGATAGAATACGTCATTTCAACAATGAGGCCGTCTGAAAGGGAAAACAATATGGCAAAAGCAAAAGGTGGATTGGGACGCGGTTTGGATTCGCTGATTTCCAATGCAGTGGACAGCAGCAGTAGCGACCGCCTGACAACGGTTGCCATCGCCGATATTCAGCCCGGCCGCTATCAGGCGCGTGTGCAAATGGATGACGAAGCCTTGCAGGAATTGGCCGACTCCATTAAAGCGCAAGGCATTATCCAGCCGGTTATCGTACGTGAACGTGGTTTGTCTCAATATGAATTGATTGCCGGCGAACGCCGTTGGCGCGCTTCCCAGTTGGCCGGTTTGACTGAAATTCCCGTCGTCATCAAAACCATCAGTGACGAAACCGCGTTGGCCATGGGTTTGATTGAAAACCTGCAACGTGAAAACCTCAATCCGATTGAAGAAGCGCAAGGTTTGAAACGCCTTGCCGACGAATTCGGCCTGACTCATGAAACCATCGCAAAAGCCGTCGGTAAAAGCCGCAGCGCCATTTCCAACAGCCTGCGCCTGTTGAGTCTGCCTGAGCCGGTTCAAGAAATGCTTTACCAACGCCGTCTGGAAATGGGTCATGCCCGTGCGTTGCTGACCTTGCATGTGGTCGATCAATTGGAGTTGGCGCAAAAAGCCGTCAAAAACGGCTGGTCGGTGCGCGAAGTAGAACGCCGCAGCCAATTGGCGCATCAAAAAGCCAAGCCCGAAGCAGCCAAAACCATCAGCCCGGATATCCGCCGCATCAATGATGCATTGACCGAGCATTTGGGCGTTAATGCCGAAGTCAAAACCAGCAATCAGAAAAAAGGCAAAATCGTGCTGCATTTTGATACACCGGAAACATTCGAATATTTGCTGAAGCAGTTAGGCATCAATCAAGCGTTCTAACGGCTTTATAAGCAGAACAGGCCGTCTGAAAAAAGCTTTTCAGACGGCCTCAATTTTTGAAAAAGCGTAGAGCGTATAAATGTTTACAATACAAATCAAAATCTTCTGTAAAATCTATGTAACAACATGTAATTTGTGTTAAACTCCGTTCCAGCAAAGATTTGTTTTATATGTGTTAATCATTTATTTGTGAAAAGTTCACAAAGATTAACATATTGCTTGACGTTAACAAACTTCTTGATTATATTAGCCTGCCTTGCTTTTTGGGGTACAAAGTACAATGAATCAGATAGTCCCATTGCAAGTGATTGTATTATTAATAATTTCAGTTGTTTGTGCATTATTTTCCGGATTGCCCGGCTTCCTCTCTGCTTTGGCGGGAGGATTTTCGTACATTGTGCCTACCCTGGTTGCAGTTTTACTTTTAAAGTTTTCCCGACGAAATCCCGAGTTGCAAAGCTCGATGTTTGTCGGCGGAGAGGTTTTAAAAGTAGTGCTGTCGCTGGTATCCATGTCGGTCGTTTTCGCGATATGGCATCGATCACTGGTATTTTACCCATTTTTATTGGCGTTTCTTGGCGTCAGTCATTTGGTTTTTTTAGTATTGTTGAGAGTAAAACACTATGGCAGGTGAAACTATGACCGCTGCCGACTACATCAAGCACCACTTGCAAAGCTTGACCAGTATGTCGGATGTTACTCAGGGTCAAGGACTGAAAAACATTGCTGATTTTTCGTTCATTAACCTTGATGCAATCTTTTTTGCCGTTCTGTTGGGCGTAATCGGCAGCTTCCTTTTGTGGCGCGGCGCTAAAAAAGCGACGGCTGGTGTTCCCGGTCGTTTCCAAGCGGCTGTTGAAATTCTGTTCGAATTCGTGGATGACATGTGTAAAAGCATTATCCATAACGAACAATCGCGTAAAGCCGTTGCCCCATTGGGTCTGACCTTGTTTGTCTGGATTCTCTTGATGAACGCCATGGATATGCTGCCGGTTGATTTGCTGCCGATGGCATGGCAAGGCATTACCGGTAATCATCATGCCCTGTTGCGCGTCGTGCCGACTGCTGACTTGAATACGACTTTGGCTCTGGCGATTGGCGTATTGCTGATCTGTATTTACTACAATGTCAAAATCAAAGGCCTTGGCGGTTGGATTCACGAGTTGTTCTGCGCGCCTTTCGGTCCGTGGCTTGCTCCGGCCAACTTCCTGCTGAACTTGGTAGAGTTTTTGTCCAAAACCGTATCCCACGGTATGCGGTTGTTTGGTAATATGTATGCTGGCGAGCTGGTGTTCCTGTTGATCGCTCTGTTGGGCGGTGCATGGGCGTCAACCGGCAGTGTCGAAACTTTGGATCCGATTTTATTTGTGTTCCACCTGATTGCCGGTTTGGCTTGGGCGATTTTCCACATTTTGGTCATCACCTTGCAGGCATTTATTTTCATGGCGTTGGCGTTCGTATATATCGGACAGGCGCATGATGCACACTAATCAAGTAGTTTTTTCGTAGTTTATTTTTTGTAGTTTAACCTTTACTATTTTAAGGAGTTTAAAAATGGGTTTGATTGCTATCGCATGTGGTTTGATCGTTGCCTTGGGCGCATTGGGTGCCTCTATCGGTATCGCAATGGTTGGTTCTAAATACTTGGAATCTTCTGCTCGCCAACCTGAGCTGATCGGTCCTCTGCAAACCAAACTGTTCTTGATCGCTGGTCTGATCGACGCGGCTTTCTTGATCGGTGTGGCTATTGCCCTGTTGTTCGCCTTCGTTAACCCGTTTGGTGGTGCGTAATCAAGACGGAGCGATCCGTTCAGATACAGGCTTGCCGTCTGTTTGATTAACCCAGATACGAAGGTTAAGTAACGTGAATATTAATGCAACCTTATTTGCGCAAATCCTAGTTTTCTTTGGCTTGGTTTGGTTTACGATGAAATTCGTATGGCCTCCGATTGCCAAAGCATTGGATGAGCGTGCCGCAAAAATCGCCGAGGGCTTGGCTGCCGCCGAGCGCGGTAAGAGCGATTTTGAGCAGGCAGAGAAAAAAGTTGCAGAACTTATGGCCGAAGGGCGTAATCAGGTAACCGAAATGGTTGCCAACGCCGAAAAACGTGCTGCGAAAATTGTAGAAGAAGCCAAAGAGCAAGCTTCTCATGAAGCAGCACGCATTGCAGCCCAAGCAAAAGCTGATGTAGAGCAAGAAGTTAACCGTGCACGCGAAGTGTTGCGCGAACAGGTCGCTTCATTGGCTGTTAAAGGTGCGGAATCTATCCTGCGTAAAGAAGTCGATGCTTCCAAACATGCAGATCTGCTCAGTGCCTTAAAACAGGAGCTGTAATCTTATGGCAGAGTTCGCAACGATTGCCAGACCTTATGCGAAAGCATTGTTTAGTCTGGCTCAGGAAAAAAACCAAATCGAGTCTTGGTTGGGCGAACTGAAAGAACTCGCAGCGGTTGTTCAGGATGAGAAAGTCATTGCTTTCATCGAGCAGCCGGAAACGGGAGCTTCCGAAAAGGCAGAAACGCTCAAAGGTCTTGTCGGTATCAAAAATGTCGAATTGGCAAATTTTATTACCGTTTTGGCCGAGCAAAAGCGTTTGCTGGTATTGCCGGAAATTTATGCCCAATATCAAGATTTGACCTTGATACACAACAATACGAAATCGGCAGTAATTTACAGCGCGTATGAGCTCAGTTCTCAGCAGCTGGCCGATGTTACCGATATCCTGACAAAACGCTTCAACAGCAAATTGGATGTGGTAACTAAAGTTGCCCCTGAATTAATCGGCGGCATCAAAGTAGAAGTGGGTGATCAGGTCTTGGATTTGTCCGTACAAGGCAAACTGAATGCTTTGTATGCGACTATGACAAATTAGGAGAGTTTTCATGCAGCTTAATCCTGCTGAAATTAGCGATTTGATTAAAGCCAAAATCGAAAATCTGTCCGTCAATACAGAAGTGCGTACCCGTGGTACTGTTGTTTCTGTTACAGACGGCATTGTGCGCATTCATGGCTTGTCAGACGCGATGCAAGGTGAGATGCTCGAATTCCCCGGTAACACTTTCGGTCTGGCCATGAACTTGGAGCGCGACTCCGTCGGTGCCGTAGTGTTGGGTGAGTACGAACACATTAAAGAAGGCGATACAGTTACCTGTACCGGCCGTATTTTGGAAGTGCCGATCGGTCGCGAATTGGTTGGCCGCGTAGTTGATGCATTGGGTCGTCCTATCGACGGTAAAGGTCCAATCAATACAACTTTGACTGCTCCAATCGAAAAAATCGCACCGGGTGTGATTGCGCGTAAATCGGTTGACCAACCCATGCAAACCGGCCTGAAAGCCATTGACTCTATGGTTCCGGTTGGTCGTGGCCAACGTGAGCTGATCATTGGTGACCGTCAAACCGGTAAAACTGCCGTAGCACTGGATGCCATCGTTAACCAAAAAGGTACAGGCGTTATCTGTATCTATGTGGCTATCGGTCAAAAAGCATCTTCTATTGCCAACGTAGTGCGCAAATTGGAAGAGCATGGCGCGATGGAACATACCATCGTGGTTGCTGCGACTGCTTCTGAAGCCGCTGCGCTGCAATACATTGCTCCTTACTCCGGTTGTACCATGGGTGAATTCTTCCGTGACCGCGGTGAAGATGCATTGATCGTATACGATGACTTGTCTAAACAAGCCGTTGCATACCGTCAAATTTCCCTGCTGCTGCGCCGTCCTCCTGGCCGTGAAGCCTATCCTGGCGACGTATTCTACCTGCACTCCCGTCTGTTGGAACGTGCAGCCCGCGTCAGCGAAAACGAAGTTGAAAAACTGACCAATGGCGAAGTAAAAGGCAAAACCGGTTCTCTGACTGCGTTGCCGATTATTGAAACCCAAGCCGGTGACGTATCAGCATTCGTACCAACCAACGTAATTTCGATTACAGACGGCCAAATCTTCTTGGAAACCGACTTGTTTAACGCCGGTATCCGTCCTGCAATCAATGCCGGTATTTCCGTATCGCGCGTAGGTGGTGCAGCACAAACCAAAGTCATCAAAAAACTGGGTGGCGGTATCCGTTTGGCGTTGGCGCAGTACCGTGAATTGGCGGCGTTCTCACAATTTGCTTCCGATTTGGACGAAGCAACACGCAAACAGCTGCAACACGGTGAAGTGGTTACTGAATTGATGAAACAAAAACAATTCAGCACATTGAACACTGCCGAAATGGCATTGACTTTGTGGGCGATCAACAACGGTTCTTACGCAGATGTTCCTGTATCCAAAGCCTTGGCTTTCGAAGCAGAATTCCTGAGTTTCGTACGTACGCAACATCCTGAAGTTCTGGATGCGATTAATGCATCAGGCGCAATGTCTGAAGAAAGCGAAAAAGCATTGACCGAAGCCATGAAATCTTTCAAATCTTCTTACGCTTACCAAGCATAAGTATTGAGATGAAAGGAGTCTGAAATGGCAGTCGGAAAAGAGATTCTCACCAAAATCCGTAGTGTTCAAAATACCCAAAAGATCACTAAAGCGATGCAAATGGTGTCGACCTCTAAAATGCGGAAGACTCAAGACCGGATGCGCTTAGCGCGTCCGTACGCCGAAAAAGTGCGTACAGTGATGAGCCATCTTGCACAGACCAATGCCGATCATGGTATCAAATTGTTGGAGCCGCACCGCGAAGTGCGTCGTGCCGGTTTCATCTTGATTACCTCGGATAAAGGTTTGTGCGGCGGCTTGAACGCAAACGTACTGAAAAAGTTTTTGGCGCAAGTTCAAGAGTATCAGGAACAAGGCATCGAAGTCGAAGTCGTGTGCCTGGGTAGTAAAGGTTTGGCTGCATGCCAAAGCATCGGTTTGAACGTTATTGCCAGTGCAACTAATTTGGGCGATACCCCGAAAATGGAAGCGTTGCTTGGCCCTTTGACCGAAATCTTCCAACGTTATGAGAAACATGAATTAGACCGTATCCATATGGTTTACTCACGTTTTATCAACACAATGCGCCAAGAGCCGCGTATGGAAGTTTTGCTGCCTATCGGTGAAAACGTTATTGACGACGGAACAGGTCATTCTTCATTTACTTGGGAATACCTCTACGAGCCGAGTCCTATCGCCGTATTGGAATATTTGGTTCGCCGCTATTTAGAGTCTGTGGTTTATCAGGCATTGAGCGACAACATGGCATCTGAACAAGCCGCGCGTATGGTAGCGATGAAAGCCGCAACCGACAACGCAGGCAATGCCATCAAAGAATTGCGCTTGGTGTACAACAAATCGCGTCAAGCCGCGATTACCACAGAATTGTCAGAAATTGTAGCAGGTGCAGCGGCAGTTTAATGCCGTCTGAAGCCTGAACAGGAAATTAGGATACGATAATGAGCCAAGGCAAAATCGTACAAGTTATTGGTGCGGTGGTTGACGTGGAATTTCCACGCGACGCTATCCCGCATGTTTACGATGCCCTGAAATTGGACGAGAACGGTCTGACTTTGGAAGTTCAACAGCTTCTGGGTGACGGCGTTGTCCGTACTATTGCAATGGGTAGTTCAGACGGCCTGAAACGCGGCATGTCTGTAAGCAATACTGGTGCGCCAATCACTGTACCGGTAGGTAAAGGTACATTGGGTCGTATTGTCGACGTATTGGGTACGCCTGTTGATGAAGCAGGTCCTATCGATACCGACAAGAGCCGTGCCATTCACCAAACTGCTCCGAAATTCGACGAGTTGTCTTCAACTACCGAATTGCTGGAAACCGGTATTAAAGTGATCGACTTGCTGTGTCCGTTTGCTAAGGGCGGTAAAGTAGGTCTGTTCGGTGGTGCCGGTGTGGGCAAAACCGTAAACATGATGGAATTGATCAACAACATCGCCAAAGCGCACAGCGGTCTGTCCGTGTTCGCAGGTGTGGGTGAGCGTACCCGTGAAGGTAACGACTTCTACCACGAGATGAAAGATTCCAACGTATTGGATAAAGTAGCCATGGTGTATGGCCAGATGAACGAACCTCCGGGCAACCGTCTGCGTGTTGCTTTGACCGGTTTGACCATGGCCGAATACTTCCGTGACGAAAAAGACGAAAACGGTAAAGGCCGCGACGTATTGTTCTTCGTTGACAACATCTACCGTTACACTCTGGCCGGTACCGAAGTATCCGCACTGTTGGGCCGTATGCCTTCTGCAGTGGGTTACCAACCGACATTGGCTGAAGAAATGGGTCGTTTGCAAGAGCGTATTACCTCTACCCAAACCGGTTCCATTACTTCCATCCAAGCCGTATATGTACCTGCGGATGACTTGACTGACCCGTCTCCAGCGACAACTTTCGCCCACTTGGACGCCACAGTCGTATTGAGCCGTGATATTGCCTCTTTGGGTATTTACCCGGCAGTTGACCCGCTTGATTCTACTTCACGCCAATTGGATCCGATGGTATTGGGTCAAGAGCACTACGACGTAGCGCGCGGTGTACAGTCCACTCTGCAAAAATACAAAGAATTGCGCGACATTATCGCCATTTTGGGTATGGACGAATTGTCTGACGAAGACAAACTGACTGTAATGCGTGCCCGTAAAATCCAACGCTTCCTGTCTCAACCGTTCCACGTTGCAGAAGTGTTTACAGGTTCTCCAGGCAAATATGTCGCCCTGCGCGATACCATTGCCGGCTTTAAAGCCATCTTGAACGGCGAATACGACCATCTGCCTGAACAAGCGTTCTACATGGTAGGCGGCATCGAAGAAGCAGTTGAGAAAGCGAAAACCTTAAACTAAGGAGGTCGGCATGAGCGTCATGCAAGTTGAAGTGGTCAGTAGCGAGCAAAACATCTATTCGGGCGAAGCCAGCTTTGTGGTGGTTCCGACCGTTCAAGGTGAGCTTGGTATTTATCCACGACACGAGCCGATTATGAGTTTGGTACGCCCCGGCGCATTGCGTTTGACTGTTCCGGGTGAAGCTGAAGAAGTGTTGGTTGCTGTTTCCGGCGGTGTTTTAGAAGTACAGCCTGACAAGATTACCGTATTGGCAGACGTTGCCGTCCGCAGTACCGAAATGGATCAGGCGCGTGCTGAAGAAGCTAAGAAAGCAGCCGAGGCAGGTGTTTCTGCAGCCAAAGATGATAAATCTCTGGCCGAAGCGCACAAAGCATTGGCAGCAGCCATTGCCCAGCTGAAAACTTTGGACTACCTTCGTTCGCAAAAAAACAAGTAATGTGGGTTCATCAAGAAAAAGCACAACGAAATGTTGTGCTTTTTTATTTGCCTGAAGATAAGCGGCTTGATATTGAAATGTCGATAGACGAGTAGATGGCAAGTTTGAAATCGAAACGCTAGAATCAGTTTTTATGACTCAATTGTTGGTGGATCATTGTCAAAGCAGTTAGTCTTGTTATTTGGCTAAGAATAGCCCACTCAATCTTTTTTAACCATAAAAAGCAGGTTGGATAATTCCTAATTTATTGCAACCGCAACAGATCTGAATTGATCAGTATTGAAAATATTAGAATTTGTGGAAGCTCTTGTATAAACAAAAGGCCGTCTGAAAACCTGTTTCAGACGGCCTTTAAACCATTATGATGGCATTTGTTTATGATTGGTCGATGCTTTTATCCAACCCTTGGGTCAGACCGTTGATGTCGCCACCATTCAGTCCCAACTCTTTCAAGAGGCCGTCAACCAGCGGGGCTTGGCTGCGGTAGCGCAGGGCGCTGTTGACCATTTGGTCGGCAAGGTTGGCTTGTGTGGTTTGGCCGTCTGAAGCACCTTCCGCGCCGTTTGCACCACCGGCAAAGCCACCCAGACCATTGACTTGCAAAATCTTGATGTCTTCGATTTTTTCCATTGGGCGGACGGATTCGCGGATGATGTCGGGCAGGTGTTTCAAGAGGGCAAGGCGGACTTGCATTTCAACCTGCTCAACGCTCAGGACGTTGGCAGCTTCGTTGACGGCGCGGGTACCTTCGGCGTCAACTTTATATTGTTGCTCTTGCGCTTGAGCCAACAGAATTTTGGCATCGGCTTCACCTTTGGCTTGCAGGCGTTGTTTCTCGGCTTCGGCTTCGGCGGCGATGCGCACGGCTTCAGCTCGGTCTTGCGCAGCCTGTTTTTCGGCTTCAGCGGCGACGGTGAGCGAAATCGCGTCTTTTTGTGCGGCTTCTTCGGCGGCAATCAACTCGACCGCTTTGGCACGCTCGGCGCGTTCGGTTTCGCGTACGGTAATCACGCTCTCTTCTTCGCGAACGGCGGCGGCGCGGGCTTTGTCGGCTTCGGCCTTGGCTTCGGATTCGGCACGCGATTTCTCGGCAACGGCGATGGCGCGGTCTTGCTCGGCCAACTCGATGGCTTTGCGGCGTTCAACCTCTGCCTGTTCAACGGCTTGGGCTTTTCGGATGTCTTCGTTTTTAATGTCGCGTTCGGCGGCAATGCGTTTCAAATCCACTTCGCGTTCTGCGGCAATTTTGGCTTCTTCCGCCTCGCGTTTTTTCTGAGATTCTTGTTCGGCAATGCTGGCCTCTTGTTCGGCGCGGCGTACGGCAATCTCACGCTCTTGTTCGAGTTTGGCGTATTCTTCTTCGCGCGAGATTTTCAGGCGTTGCTGCTCGGCTTCGAGGTTTTTGGTTTTAATCGCCAAGTCAGTGTCTTGTTCGATTTCGTTACGTTTTTTGCGGCGGCCTTCGATGGTTTCAGTCAGTTTGGTCAAACCTTCCGCGTCAAACGCATTTTGCGGGTTGAAGAACTCAAAGCTGGTTTGGTCGAGGCCGGTCAGGGAGACGGTTTCGAGTTCGAGGCCGTTTTTAAACAAGTCTTCGCTCACGACTTGTTGCACTTTCTGAACGAAATCAACACGTTTTTCATGCAGTTCTTCCATGGCCATTTCGGCGGCAACAGCACGCAGGGCGTCAACGAATTTACCTTCGACGAGGTCTTTCAGCTCATCGGGGGACATGGTTTTCATACCCAGCGTTTGTGCGGCGGTCGCAATGCTCTCGGCGCTGGGTTTGACGCGGACGTAAAATTCAGCCATCACATCGACGCGCATCCGGTCGCGGGTAATCAGAGCTTGTTGGGCAGCGCGGCGTACTTCGAGGCGCAGTGTATTCATGTTGACGGGGATGATTTCGTGCAGCACGGGCAGCACCATCGCGCCGCCGTTCATGATGACTTTTTCGCCACCGAAACCGGTACGGACAAATGAGACTTCTTTGCTGGCGCGGCGGTACAGACGGGTCAGGATGAGGCCGAGTACAATTAGCGCGACGAGTATGACGCCGGCGATGGTGCCGATGGAGACCAAGTTCATGGTTTTTCCTTTCTTCTTGTTAATATGCCTTTGAGGGCGGTGGATTCAGAAGGCTTTGAGGGAAAGAGGCCGTCTGAAAGGGTTAAAAATATGGGTTGAAATAATAGGGCGGTTGTTTTTCTAATTGTTATTTCAAATTTCTAGATGGTAAGGATAGGGCGGTAAAGTATCTATTTTTTCCCGTATCGATGAATCAGCGGTTTCAGACGGCCTCAATCCACCAAGCTTCCGCTCGGATTTAAAATCGCCTTAAATGTATTTCCGTCCAACGACACCAGCAATACCGCATCGCCTTGTTTCAATACATCATTAGAGTCAGGCTCTACCATCACATAATGCTGTTGGCCGTAAGCATCTTTCACGCGCACCTGCGCCGCATTGCCTACCCGAGCTTCGCCCAACACCACCGTGCCGACGCGGCCGATTAAACTTTCCTGCGAAACGGCAGTGGTTTCATCTTTCGGCATAATTTTGTACAAACCGCCAGCCGTTACGCGCACCAAGGGCAGGGAAAGAAACCAAACGATGGCTGCTGCCAGCGTGCCATTCAGATAACTGCCGAATACAGTGGCAAAGGCCGTCTGAAACAGATAACCCGTCAGTCCGTATACGGCAAGGAACACCACCATCAACATCAATACCGGGATACGTCCGACATACAGCCAGCTCAGGAAACGCACGAATATGCCTGCATCCGCCACATCTAATCCGACCTCGGCGTGCGCGGTTTCGGTCAGGCTGTCGGGCAACAGGTTGTCCAACCAGTCGCTAATACCGCCTGCCAGCATGGAAATGACTTCAAACACACCGAGCAAAACCATCAGCGCAATGGCAATGCCGAAGATTTCAGTTTCGGGGGCGTTGATTAAATTCCACATATTGCATTTCCTTATTCTTTTTAATTTTCAGACGGCATATATTTTATTTTAAAGTTAAGCCGATTGGATATGGATATTTTTATTAATTTGTTGTAACCAACTGGATTTTCCCAATCCGGCATCTTTTTGTTATTGAGGTGTGTATGGTTTTCTTTTTTCAGACGGCCCCATGAAGATAAAGGCCGTCTGAAACCGCGATTTTCTCAATATGGCTTATGATTTCGCCTTCAACGCCGCCAATCGTTCGGCAATACGGTTGTTGCGGCTTAAGTCTTCCAGTTCTTTCAGCTTGGCCAACTGCGCCGCATCGGTGCTGCTGTGTACCGCGTTCTGACGACCCATCACTCGGTCGAAAGCGTTGCCGCTTTTTTCGGCATCACGGGCGATGCGGTTGAGGTCGCTGCCGCCTGCTGCTTTGCCTGCGCCCGCGTTCTGCTGTGCGGCGCGCCAGTCTTGCAACTGCTGCTGCATCTCGCGTTTTTTTGCCTGCAGGGCGGCGATAAAGCCTTCGAGCTCTTTTTCTTGTGCGGCACAATCGGCAATGGTGTTTTCCAAAACAGGCAGACGCGCTTCGATGTCCATTTGTTCGGCGATGCCTGCCTCGGCAAGGTCGTCGCGACCGGCATCCACGGCGGCTTGCAGGTTGGCATCGATGGCTTCGTGGCGGTTGCTCTCGTCCGCCATTTTCTTGGCGGCAAGGTGTTTCTGCGCCAACACTTTGCCCAACTCGGCGCGTACTTCGTCCACCGCCCGCTCGATTTCGCGGATGCTCTCGCTCATGACCGCTTCAGGTGCAAGGTTTTCCGCCGCATCAATCAGGGCATGAAAACCGCCGCTTACCAGACGGCCTACTCGGCGGGATAGGGTTTCGCTCATTTGGATTTCCTTTCACTAAAATGTGTTTGTTTCATTTGGTATGGAGGCAGTCTTAAACTTCATTTGCCTGCTGCACAATCTTTGCCAGTTTCAAAGTGTTTTCAAGCTGTTGCAGCACGCTGTCGTCGTATGCCGCGCCTTTGCCGGTTACGGCGAGTTGCAAGATGCTGTCGGTGAGGCGGACGATGCGCCACATCAGTTCGCGTTCGTATTTTTTCAAATCGTCGAGGTCGGCTTCTTCGGGCAGGTCGGCGGCGAGCGTCGCACCCAAGTCGGGCAATTGTTCAAACAACCTCGCCACGATATGCGAATGCACTCCGGCCTGTTTTTCAGCGTGCAAGATTTCGTGTTTTGCCGCTTGGAAAAATTGCTCCTGCGCCGTCAGTGCGGAGCTGTAATCGCGTGTCTGCGTATGCGCCAAGCGAGCCAGTTTGAGCAGTTCGCGGATTTTTTCAGACGGCGTATTCGCACCTTCGATTTTGAGTTCGGCAATAAAATCAGCATCTTCCTGAGTGATGCGCACGCTGATTGGGATACGGTTCGTTGCATTCATATTCGTTTGTTTTAGTTTGTATTCATTTGAATACAAATATACAAGATGGGATTCTGCGGCGCAATACCTGAAACCGTATATTTATGTAAACATCAGGCCGTCTGAAACTTGATTTTCGGTTTTCAGACGGCCTTTTCCTTTATAATCCGTACATTATTTTCATACACACAGCAGGTTCTCCATGTCCAACAAACCCACACTCCTTCTCGTTGACGGCTCTTCTTATCTTTACCGCGCTTATCATGCTATGGGGCAGAATTTGTCTGCGCCCGATGGTGCGCCGACGGGGGCGATGTATGGCGTATTGAACATGCTGCGCCGACTGCGTGCGGATTATGTGCACGACTATTGCGCGGTGGTGTTTGACGCGAAGGGCAAGAATTTCCGCCACGAGATGTTCCCCGACTATAAGGCGACGCGTCCGCCGATGCCGGACGATTTGCGCCCGCAGGCGGAAGCCTTGCCGGATTTGGTGCGCCTGATGGGCTGGCCGGTGTTGGTTATTCCGCAGGTGGAAGCGGACGACGTTATCGGCACGTTGGCGGCGATGGCCGGCGAAGCAGGGTGGAACGTGGTGGTGTCCACCGGCGATAAGGACATGGCTCAGTTGGTGAACGAGCGCGTGACGCTGGTGAACACGATGAGCGGCGAAACGCTGGACATTGAAGGCGTGAAAGAAAAATTCGGCGTGCGCCCCGACCAAATCCGCGATTATCTCGCGCTGATGGGCGACAAGGTGGACAACGTGCCGGGCGTGGAGAAGTGCGGCCCGAAAACGGCGGTGAAATGGCTGGAAGCCTACGGCTCGCTGGCTGGTGTGATGGAACACGCTGGCGAAGTCAAAGGTAAGGTCGGCGAAAACCTGCAAGCCGCTTTGGAACAACTGCCGCTGTCATATGACTTGGTAACGATTAAAACCGATGTGGACTTGCACACCGAGCTTTCAGACGGCCTCGAAAGCCTGCGCCGCACTACGCCTAAATGGGCGCAGCTGGTTGTCGATTTCAAACGCTGGGGCTTCCGCACTTGGTTGAAAGAGGCAGAGAGCCGTATGCACGAAGCGCAAAACACAGATTTATTCGGTAGCGAGCATATCGGCGAACAGGCCGCATTGGCGATGGAAACACAGCCTGAAAAACAACCTGAACTTGCCCCCGCCCCAGAAAAGCTGGATTATCAAGCCGTTACCACCGAAGCGCAGTTTGCCGCTTTGTTAGATAAACTGTCGCAGGCGGACACAATCGGCATCGATACGGAAACCACTTCCCTAGACGCGATGAATGCCGCGCTGGTCGGTATCAGCATCGCGTTCCAAGCAGGCGAAGCGGTTTACATCCCCGTAGGACACAGCCTGACCGCTGCACCAGAACAGCTTGATTTGCAAGACGTATTAGGCCGTCTGAAACCGCATTTG
Source organism: Neisseria sp. P0024.S006 (assembly GCF_051956595.1). Taxonomy (NCBI): domain Bacteria; kingdom Pseudomonadati; phylum Pseudomonadota; class Betaproteobacteria; order Neisseriales; family Neisseriaceae; genus Neisseria; species Neisseria sp. P0024.S006. Next base: position 209,717 of record NZ_JBQCXH010000002.1, on the reverse strand, counting down.
GAAACCCCCGCCCTGAAAAAAATCGGGCAAAACCTCAAATACGACCAACACGTTTTCGCCAACTACGACATCGCCCTGAACGGCATTGCCGGCGATTCCATGCTCGCTTCCTACATCATTGAGAGCCATCTCGGACACGGCTTGGACGAGTTGTCCGAACGCTGGCTGGGCTTGGAAACCATTACCTACGAATCGCTGTGCGGTAAAGGCGCGAAGCAAATCAGTTTTGCCGATGTCGCCATCGGGCAGGCGACCGAATACGCCGCCCAAGACGCCGATTTCGCCCTGCGCCTCGAAGCTCACCTGCGCGCGCAGATGGACGCCAAACAGCTTGAAATGTATGAAAAAATGGAGCTGCCCGTCGCGCAGGTATTGTTTGAAATGGAGCGCAACGGCGTACAAATCGACCGCGCCGAACTCGCCCGTCAAAGCGCAGAGCTCGGCGCTGAGCTGATGAAGCTCGAACAAGAAGCCTACGCCGCCGCAGGCCAGCCGTTCAACCTCAACTCGCCCAAACAGCTTCAAGAAATCCTGTTCGACAAAATGGGCATCCCCACCAAAGGCCTGAAAAAAACCGCCAAAGGCGGCATTTCCACCAACGAAGCCGTGCTCGAACAGCTCGCACCCGACTACCCCCTGCCCAAAATCATCCTGCAAAACCGCAGCCTAGCGAAACTCAAATCCACCTACACCGACAAACTGCCCGAAATGATTTCCCCCAAAGACGGCCGCGTGCATACCACCTACGCCCAAGCCGTCGCCATCACCGGCCGCCTCGCCAGCAACAACCCCAACCTGCAAAACATCCCCATCCGCACCGCAGAAGGCCGCCGCGTGCGCCGCGCCTTCACCGCACCGCAAGGCAGCGTCATCGTTTCCGCCGACTATTCCCAAATCGAGCTGCGCATCATGGCGCACCTCTCCGGCGACAAAACCCTCATCGCCGCGTTCCAAAACGGCGAAGACGTACACCGCCGCACCGCCGCCGAAGTGTTCGGCATCGCCCCTGAAAATGTCTCGTCCGAACAACGCCGCTACGCCAAAACCATCAACTTCGGCCTCATTTACGGCATGGGCCAATACGGCCTTGCCAAATCATTGGGCATCGACAACATCTCCGCCAAAAACTTTATTGATCGCTACTTTGCCCGCTATCCCGGCGTTGCCGAATATATGCAGCGCACCAAAGAACAAGCCGCCGCGCAAGGCTTTGTCGAAACCCTGTTCGGCCGCCGCCTCTATCTGCCCGACATCCACAACAAAAACGCTAACGCCCGCGCCGGAGCCGAACGCGCCGCCATCAACGCCCCCATGCAAGGTACCGCGTCCGACCTCATAAAACGCGCCATGATAGACGTATCCCGCTGGCTTTCAGAGTGCGAAACCTCCCCGTGGGACGACCTCTTACAAAGCAAACTGATTATGCAGGTGCATGACGAACTGGTGCTGGAAGTACCCGAAGCCGAGCTGGATTTAGTCAAAGAAAAACTGCCGCAGATTATGGCGAAAGTGGACGAAGGGATGTTGAACGTGCCGCTGGTGGCAGAAGTGGGCGTGGGGATGAATTGGGAAGAGGCGCATTGAGAGCCCATAAATAAAGTATCTCTATGCTATTCCTAAGATGGTTTCAAGTCTTAAAAGGAGACTAATAAATGAAGGTATTGGTATATAAACGTACTCATACAGGGGATCCTAGTGAAAATGGAGTATTTGGGGAGAGTGATTGTATGGGGGCTATAAGAAACTGGCACTATGATGCTGTTATCGGTATAGGATCTATACATCCTTGGAAAGGAGATAAAGGAATTTCGGGTAAGGTAACTTGGATTGGTATAAATCCGATCAGAATTGGAAAAAATGGGCGTGGGGATACACTCAAGTTCAAACAATTTGTCCTTTTAGATGAGGATGGTCCTTATTTTAGAAAGTTAGCTCCAAATCTTGCAAATCGTTTTTATATTAGAAATGCCCGTTTTATCCTTAATAGTTATTCAGATGTTGAGAAAAAGGAAGTTGAGAGAGTAATTAAAAATATTATAGATACCTATAATATAGACGGTGTGGCTCACTTTGTTTCTGCTAGAAAGAAAATTAAGACTAAAAATTGTACAAGTTCTAAATGCACAAGCCATAAATTTAATAAACCAACTATTTGCAAATCAAGTTGTTAATGTAGAAATGCTAACCTGAAATAAATATATCAACAGCAATCTACAGACTGAATATTTGTATCTAACAAAAGCCTGCCATCTTAAATAGCCGTCGGATTCGAGAATTCGACCTACTGAAACCCCAAAACCTATCCAAGGTCGTCTGAAAACCTTTCAAGGTTTTCAGACGATGTTATATTCAGCATTACCAGATTTTAAGAATTTGATTTATGGGTGTAATTAAAAAATAGTTATGGTATCGAAAATAAAAAATGAATAAGACTGGGAATATAAGATGAAATTGTTACTTGCTTGTTTTTTAATAGCTGTCGTTATTGTTTTTTCCAAACTTATGCGATGGAGTGTAGGTAAAAAAACTGCGCCTGATCCTATTCAAGCTGTTACTCAGTTGGCAGAAGAAGGAAATGTCCAGGCTCAATATGAATTAGCTGGGTTATGTTGTAATAAAGAGCCTAAAGATTATCGAAAGGCAGTGCATTGGTATATGAAGGCAGCAGAGCAGGGACATCTTGATGCGCAATACCTTTTGATAAAGGAGTATTCTAGTTTTTTGACTAACAGGGACTATGAGCAGTTGAAACAGTGGCTGCATGTGAAGGCAGAGGAGGGTATTGTCCAAGCTAAATTTTATTTGGGTGAGCTGTATTTTCAATTGTCAGATTATGAGCAGGCATTGTACTGGTATCGTTTGGCTGGTAATCAGAGATATGGTCCTGCTATGTGCCGATTGGGTCAGATGTATGAGAATGGAACGGGTGTTGCGCAAGACTATAAACAGGCAGAAGAATGGTTTCTTAAAGATGGGCCATATGGCGATGCTCAGTGGTATCTGTTGACGATGTATGAGCATATGGCAAATGAAGGAGATATAGAGGCTCAATACAAATTGGGTTTTCAGTATCGATACGGTGGAAGTGTAGATCAATGGGATCCTTCTTTTGGTATTGATTATAAGCGGGCACTGTCTTTGTTTCGTAAATCGGCGGAACAAGGACATGCCGATGCTCAGTTTCAATTAGCTCAGATGTACAATGATGGGGTAGGCGTGACGCAAAATGATGTATTAGCGATTTATTGGTATCGTAAAGCGGCAGAGCAGGGAGTTGCATCAGCTCAGTTTTGTTTAGGCATTAAGTATAAACTTGGCCAAGGTTTTCAACAGGATGACACGCTGGCTCAGGAATGGTTTGAGAAGGCTTATAGCAACGGGTATCCTCGTGAAGAGTCTTAAGGTTCAATAAATAGTTGCTCAATTAACCTGACAATAATATTAGGCCGTCTGAAAATCCCTAAATATTTTCAGACGGCCTTTTTCTATTCCGATTCTCTACATTCTATTCGCAGTATGCTTTTATTCTCGGCCTTTTGTCTCTTTTTTTCATGAATAATGTTGCCGGTGTTACAATCGGCATATTCTTAATTGTTATCAAACAGGTGTTTTATGCAGTTTTTCGGCCTGCTTATTCCTATTATTATCGGCTATTTTGCTGATGAAATGTTCACCGGCGTCATTATTGGGTCGTTGTTTTGGCTGGTTGCTTGGTCAATCGCCAAACAACGCCAAGAAGAGCGACTGGCTGAATCTGCTACGGCAGGTGACAGGATGCAAAAGCTGGAGCAGGAAATCGAGCTGCTGAAACAGCGTTTGTCTATATTGGAGCATGAGGCTGTCCGTGATGAGGTGAAGGTAGGGCAGGGGCTTGAGGCTCGGCCTGTTGCCGATGTTCAGACGGCCTCTGAGCCGCTTCATGCTAAGGTTGAGCCAAGGGCGGAAGCTGCGCCTGTTAAGCAGAAGATTGAAGAGGCGTTTGCTCCTTCTTTTTCTATACCTATTGATCCTGTTTCTGCTAAGGCTTCTGCTTCATCTGAACCTGTTGTGGAATCAGAAGGGCTTGAGGCGGTATCTGCTGTTGCTGCTGAACAAGAAGAGCAGTCTAAGGAAGAGGCTGTTGTTGCTTCGATGCCGTCTGAAAGCGAAGAAGCGCCATCGCGTCAATTCGTTATCCATAAAAATCAAGCGGAGGATGGTGGGTACAAGTTTTCCGACAATCCGATTATTGCTTGGTTCTTGCGCGGCAATCCGTTGTTGAAAACCGGCATTGTGGTGTTGTTCCTCGGTTTGGCGTTTTTGTTACGCTATGCCTCCGAGCGTGTCCATGTGCCTGTCGAGCTGCGTTATCTGACGGTGGCAGGCGCGGGTTTGGCGGCGGTGGTCGGCGGTTGGAAACTGCAAAGCCGTAAGCGTGAGTATGGTTTGGTGTTGCAGGGTTTCGGCGTGGCGGTGATGTATTTGACGGCCTTGGCGGCGTTGAAACTGCATCCGCTGCTGCCTGTGTCGGTCGTGTTCGGGCTGATGGTGGCGATGGTTGTGCTGATGGCGTGGCTGGCGGTAAGGCAGAATGCGCAGATTATGGCGCAGGTTGCTTTAATCGGCGGTATGGCCGCGCCTTTGCTGACTTCAGACGGCAGCGGCAATTATTTGGTGCTGTTTTCTTATCTTGCCCTGCTCAACGGCGGTGTGGCCGCGATTGCTTGGTTTAAGGCATGGCGTCCGCTGAACCTGACGGGTTTTGTCGCTACTTTTGCCATTGCCGCGCTGTGGGGCATGCGAAGTTATACGCCGCAACATTTCGCCACTACCGAGCCTTTCTTGATTTACCACTGGCTGCTCTATACCTTTATCGCGTATCTGTTCGCACGCCGTAAGCTGACGGAAAACAGCGAAGACAGCGTTACGCCGCTTGCCGACAATGCGACTTTGGAAGAAATCGGCAAGAGTATTTATACACACGGCCTGCGCGTGCATGTCCTCGACCATACTTTATTGTTCGGCACGATGGCGGCGGCATTCGGACTGCAATACCGCATGGTGGAGCATTGGCCGTCTGCGGATGCGCTTTCCGCATTGGGTTTTGCCTCTGTTTACGGATTGGCCGCGCTGCTGCTGAAACGTCAGCAGGGTTTGTATATTTTGCGTCAGGCGTTTTTTGCGTTGGCGGTGTTGTTCCTCACGATTGCCGTTCCGCTTTATTTTGAACCGAGCAATACGGTTATCTTGTGGAGTGCCGAATCTGCACTGGTTTATTTCTTCGGTTTGCGCCAACAGCGTCCGCATATCCGTTTGGGTGCGCTGATGGTTTATCTCTTGGCGGCACTGATTCAGCTGGGCAATTATCAGGGCTTCGGCACCGATACTGTTCTGGAAGGGCAGTGGTTTACGACGGTTGTGGTGTTGCTTGGCGGAGCGGCGATTTATTTATTGTGGAATTTCTCGCGTCGCGAAGGTTCGGCGCAATGGGAAAAATCCGTTCAGACGGCCGTGTTGTCTGCCGCCTTGCTGTACATCTCTATTTTGCCTTTGCTTTTCTTGGCCGACCAAGGCAGCATTGTCGCTCTCTCTGCTTTGGCAGCGGCGTGGGCATTCTGCCGGCGCAAACATGAGCCGAATGTGTTCATCACATTTGCCTTGGGCAATGTATTGTTCGCCCTGTTGCTGCAATCCGGCATCATTTATGAATCCCAAGGCTTCCTGAGTCATCTGTACCTTATTGCCGCTACGCCTTTACTGTTTGCGGCTGCCTACGCGCTGCAATATCCGCGCGTGCCGGTTGCAAGCGAAAAGCCGGAAGGAAACGAGGTTTACTTTGCGCAGGTTTCAGGCTGGATTATCCTGCTTACTGCGTTGGCGACAGGCAGCTACGCCCTCTATATGCAATGGACAGGCGAGGAAACCCTGTTTATCGAGTTGTGGATGTGGCCGATATTTGCCGGCCTGCTGCTGTTTGCCAAACGTTTGAAATGGGAAGAGCTTCTGCAGGCAAACTTAGCATTCCTGCCCGTGTTTGCCCTGCATTTTGTCTTCTACCATACCGAACACGCATGGACAGCCGCCGCAGCCTTGCCGCTTGCCGCCGCTACCGTGTTGAACTTCATCATTCTGAACAATTATCCGCGCCCTGATCTGCTTTGGTTGCACAAACTCAATATCACAATACTCGGCATACTTTGGACGCTTTGGACGGCGCTGTATGTCGGCGGCCTCCTCTCCGGCGTTTGGACTCAGCTCTCATGGCTGGTTGTACCTTTGGCGATGTGGATTGTTTTCCATACGCAGCGCCAACGTGGATTTTTCAGACGGCATCAAACCATTTATCAACATTTTGCTATGCCGTTGTGCGCCCTTGCCGCTGCCTGTTGGATGCTGTGGACCAACTTCTCCATACCGTTCCAACCTTCGCCGTTGCCGTATATTCCCGTGCTCAATCCGGTGGAACTTGCCAGCGCCGGTATGCTTTGGTTTGCACTGAAATCCCTGCCCGAAGCCTTACCGCCCGAACTGCGCCGTACCACGGCAACCGCAGTCGCCGCCTTGGCATTTATGCTGATCAGCGCGGGCGTGATGCGCGTATGGCATTTCTACGACGGCATCACTTGGCGTCTTGACATCATGCTCCAATCCTTCGGCCTGCAAGCCAGCCTCTCCGTCGTTTGGGCAGTAACCGCCATCATCTTGATGGTACTCGGCAACCGCCGCAAACAGCGCTCCTACTGGATGACAGGCGCGACGCTGATGGGCATTGTGGTTGTCAAACTCTTCCTGATCGAGCTTTCCAACAGCGGCGGCATCGAACGCATCGCCTCCTTCATCATCGTCGGCCTGCTGCTGCTTCTGGTCGGCTGGTTTGCACCCGTTCCACCCAAAGCAGAGAATGATGGCGAACCTAAAGCCTAATCATTAATCTCAAATAAAGGCCGTCTGAAAAACAATTTAGTTTCAGACGGCCTTGATTTTTTAGAAGGTGCAATCTGCTTTGTTCTAGAATGTCTAATCGTATTGAGTTATGATGCCTTTTAATATATAAATGGATAAGCCGTAGGCCGTCTGAAAAAACGAAAACGGGTGCAACCCGAATATTCGCATACCACGCATGATGCGCCCGACAGACTGACTATGGGCGGACATATAAAGATAAAAACCGCTACCGAAGGAAATAGAAAATGCCTAACCGCAATGAGCTTCCCTTAATTTATTCTTGTTCCGGATGTTCCGATGTGGCGCAGCTGGCCAACAACACTGCCGTAGCGCTCGACCATGCCGGAGAATTTGAAATGTCGTGCATTTCCGGCGTGGGCGGCAAAGTCGCGCCGTTGGTGCGCAAAGCGCAGTCCGGACGGCCGATGTTGGTTATTGACGGCTGTCATCTGCATTGTGCCAAATCGTGTTTGGAAAATGTGGGCGTTGAAATCCCGGAAGGGCATCATGTGAAACTATACGAACTGGGCTACAAAAAACGCTTTGGCAAAAGCTATGACGAGGCTACGGTAGAAGAAGTTTATCAATATGTTTTGACGAAGAAGGGCGATGTATTGAGCAGTTAACGATCTTTATTTGACTGATTGTTCCCAATATATCGGTTGAGAATCTAATCCATGGGACTGTAAGTTTTACATATACACATGATTTGGGACGTGAGAAAATAAAGATTTTAGGCCGTCTGAAAAACCATTTAGTTTTCAGACGGCCTTTAATTAATTTTATTTCTTCAATTCTTTCAGTAAAGACGTTAAACCTTCCACACCATCGAATGTACCCGGCACTTTATCAGGATTAGATAAAATACTGCTGAAAATCAGATTTTCAAATTTTTCCAACGCATCTTTGTCATCACTTTTGATTGTTTTTGCGTACTCGGCATAGCTTTGGATAAATTGGCACAACGACTGCCGCAGTTCTAACTGCATGATTTGAGTCTGTATCGAATGGTAATGAGTTAAAACCACTCTGAAGAAATAGATTAAAACAAACTCCAAGCCAATGACAGGCAGCATGGATTGCCAAGAAATATTTACGTCATTTACGTTTACCATGAATTTTTTATAGAAACTGAAACATAATGGAGCAAGCGTGATAATCGATAAAAGAATCAACACAGCAAACGTCAGCCATTTTGCCCGATTTTTTTTGGTTCAATAGATTTTCAAATCCTTGGGACAAGCCGACAAAGTTGAATGCTGTTTTGTATTCGTCTAATTTATCTTTTAATTTTGTTACTTCACTTTCTTTGCTCTTAAGTTCTTTCCAATAAAAACTAATAGATTGATTTATATCCAACTTTTGTGTCGTAATTGTATGTTTTAATTCAGTGCTTTTCTTTTCAAAATCAAAAAAAGTTTTGAAACCGGTGTTGTTCATATAAAAATTTAATATGCTTATTGGTTGCTGATAGAAAGCATAATAAACACCATCATCTTTAGAAAAAACCTTCTGTTTTACCTTTTCCCACGCCTCACGAAGTTCATTGTTTTTGACTGAATCTGTAAGTCCATTGAAACCTAATGATAAATCCAGCTCAACCAGAAACGCGATAAAGCGTGCATATATCCCCGAATCCTGCGTTGACTCTGAAGCAAAATTTTGATTTCTCAAAGAAATTCGAAACCATTTTCCTTGACTCTGAATGTTGAACTTACAGCTCTCCTCCCATAAATCAGGCTGTTCCAACATAGACAAAATTGTCATAAAAATTAAATTATGCTCTTCACGTTTTGAGTCTGACAATCTTGACGAATCTACTTGTTTCAAACTTTCTCTTACACGGATCAAATCATTGCACAATTCACTAAAAAATCCCATTTTTTCCCTTTCCTATTTTTGCTGATTAATCTTTTTAGATTCAAAGACAAGAATTCAGTCACTTGTTTGAATGACTTAATTTACAAACTTCTGATTCTTTAATGCCGTCATTCCCGCCTGCGCGGGAATGACGGCGGAGGTTTCGGCAAAAATTGTTGTTCCCGTTTTCAGACGGCCTTTTGCGCCGTCGGTGTACATCGTAGCGTGGGTTTCAGACGACCCCTGCCATCTCCCTTTTACATCTCTTCCAATTTCGCAAACTTGGTGTCCAACTCTTTCACGCCCTGTTTGCCGAAGTTGATGGTCAGTCGGGCGGATTCGCCTTTGTCCACGGCATCGATGATGATGCCGGTGCCGAATTTGGCGTGGCGGACGTTTTGGCCGATGCGGAAGCCTGCGTAGGTTTGCGGCTGTTTGAAGTCTTCGATGATTTTGTCTTTGAACGTGGCGGTTTGGCGTGTGTTGCCGTAGCTGTCGTAGGCGGGTTTTTTGACGGACAGGTAGTGCAATACTTCGGGCGGGATTTCTTCGACGAAGCGGGAGACGATGCCGAATTGGGTTTGTCCGTGCAGCATTCTTTGCTGCGCCATGGTGATGTAGAGGCGTTTGCGGGCGCGGGTGATGGCGACGTACATGAGGCGGCGTTCTTCTTCGAGGCCGCCGCGTTCGGCGAGGCTCATTTCGCTGGGGAAGCGGCCTTCTTCCATGCCGGTGAGGAAGACGGCGTTAAATTCCAAGCCTTTGGAGGCGTGGACGGTCATGAGTTGGACGGCTTTTTCGCCTGCGCCTGCTTGGTTTTCGCCGGATTCGAGGGCGGCGTTGCTGAGGAAGGCGAGGATGGGGAAGGCGGGGTCGTCTGAAATGTTTTCAGGCAGGGTTTCAAAGTTGCTGTCTTCGGGTTTGAACTCGATGGCGGCGTTGACGAGTTCGTCGAGGTTGTCGAGGCGGTCTTGGTTGTCGCCTTTTTGGGTTCGGTAGTGTTCGGTCAGGCCGCTGTCTTTGAGGATGCCGACGATAATTTCGGACAGGGGCATTTGTCCGACTTGATTGCGCAGGGCTTCAATGAGGCGGACGAAGGCGGCGATTTTGGTGGCTTTTGCGCCGGCATTGCAGGCTGCCTGCCAGAGGGTGATGCCTTGTTCGTTTGAGGCCGTCTGAAGGTTTTCGATGGTGCGTGCGCCAATGCCGCGCGGTGGGAAGTTAATCACGCGCAATAGGGCGTTGTCGTCGTCGGGATTGACGGCGAGGCGCAGGTAGGCGAGTGCGTGTTTGATTTCTTGGCGTTCGTAAAAGCGCAGGCCGCCGTAGATTTTGTAGGGGATGCCGCTGCGGAACAGGCTTTGTTCGATGACGCGCGATTGGGCGTTGCTGCGGTAGAGGACGGCGATTTCGTCCAAATCCCAGCCTTCGCGTTCGAGGGCTTTGGTTTCGTCTACGATGAATTGGGCTTCTTCGAGATCGGTAAAGGCGGAGTAGTAGCGGATTTTGTCGCCTGCTTCGGCATCGGTGCGCAGGTTTTTGCCGAGGCGTTCGTCGTTGTTTTCGATGACGGCGTTGGCGGCGGCGAGGATGTTGCCGACGGAGCGGTAGTTTTGTTCGAGTTTGACGGGCGCGTCGATGTGGAATTCTTCCATCAGCGCGGTCATGTTGCCGACGTTTGCGCCGCGGAATCGGTAAATACTTTGGTCGTCGTCGCCGACGGCAAAGACGGCGGCGTGGTTGCCGGCAATCAGTTTCAGCCAGGCGTATTGCAGCTTGTTGGTGTCTTGAAACTCGTCGACCAAAATATGGTTGAAGCGGTTTTGGTAGTGTTGGCGCAGGATTTCGTTGTTTTGCAGCATTTCGTAGCTGCGGAGCATGAGTTCGGCAAAATCGACCACGCCTTCGCGTTGGCAGATTTTGTCGTATTCGGCGTAGCATTCAATCATGCGGCTTGTGTGCGGGTCGGGCGCGCTCAACACGGAAGCGCGCAAACCGGATTCTTTTTGCGCGTTGATAAAGCCTTGCAGCGAACGCGGCGCGATGATTTCTTCGGCGATGTTGAGGCTTTTGAGCAGGCGTTTGATCAGGGAAAGCTGGTCGCCGCTGTCGAGGATTTGGAAGGAAGAGGGCAGGCTGGCGTCGCGGTGGTGCAGGCGCAAAAAGCGGTGGCAGAGGCCGTGGAACGTGCCGAGCCACATGGCGCGGACGTTGACGGGAATCATCGCGTCCAAACGGGTCTGCATTTCTTTGGCGGCTTTGTTGGTAAACGTTACCGCCATAATGCTGTGCACGCTGGCTTGTCCGCTTTGCAAAAGCCAGGCGATGCGCGTGGTCAGCACGCGCGTTTTGCCGCTGCCTGCGCCTGCCAGAACGAGGGCGGATTGCGGCGGCCAGGTTACGGCGGAGAGTTGTTCGGGGTTTAAGCCTTGCAGCAGATTGGGGGCAGATTCGTTGGGAAACATGAAGAGGCCGTCTGAAAAGAAATGGGAATGCGATATTTTAAAGGAAATACAAAAGGCCGTCTGAAAAGATGTTTCAGACGGCCTTTGTGTTGGAAGCCGATTAGAACGGACGTACTTCCAAACCGAACATACGGCGCGCGGTGTTCAGCATTTGGCAGCTGAAGCCCCACTCGTTGTCGTACCATGCGAACACTTTAACCATTTTGCCTGCGGTGACTTTGGTCAGCGTAGAGTCAAATGTGCTGGCTTGGGTAGTGTGGTTGAAGTCCATGGAAACCAGCGGTAGGGTATTGTAGGCCAATACGCCTTTCAGACGGCCTTCTTCGGAAGCGGCTTTCATCAGCGCGTTGATTTCTTCGGCGGAAGTGTCGCGGCCTGCTTGGAAGCTCAGGTCAACCAGGGAAACGTTGACGGTCGGTACGCGGATGGCGAGGCCGTCGAGTTTGCCTTTCAGGTCTGGCAATACCAAACCGACGGCTTTTGCTGCGCCGGTTTTGGTCGGAATCATGTTTTCCACGCCGCTACGCGCACGGCGCAGGTCTTTGTGGCGTACGTCGGTTACGGTCTGGTCGTTGGTCAGCGCGTGGATGGTGGTCATTACGCCGTTTACGATACCGATGTTTTCGTTCAATACTTTGGCAACAGGCGCCAGGCAGTTGGTGGTACAAGATGCGTTGGAGATAACGGTCATGTTGTTGGTAATCACGTCGTCGTTTACGCCGTAAACGATGGTTGCGTCAACGTCATCGCCGCCGGGAGCGGAAATCAGCACTTTTTTCGCGCCGCTTTCCAAGTGGATTTTGGCTTTCTCTTTACTGGTGAACGCGCCGGTACATTCCATGACCAGGTCAACGCCCAATTCGCCCCATGGCAATTCGGCTGGGTTGCGAGTAGAGAAGTAAGGGATTTTTTTACCGTCGATGATGAGGTGTTTCTCATCGTGGGAAACTTCAGAGTTGAAGCGGCCGTGAACAGTGTCGAATTTGGTCAGGTGAGCATTGGTCTCGATGCTGCCGCTGGCATTGATGGCAACGATGTCGAGTTGGTCTTGCAGTTTGTAGTCAAAAATAGCGCGCACTACTTGGCGGCCGATGCGGCCGTAACCGTTGATGGCAACTTTGATACCCATGGCTTTTCCTCTTCTTTTGGGTTTGGGTTGTGGAGTGAATGGCGGCAATTATAGCAAAAATGTAGTGCTGTGTAATTAATGTTTTATTGAAATTTTTTGGTTTGATTATTTTTAATTGTAGATGATTAGAGTAGAAATGCAGGTTTAAATTTAATGTTATTTAATATTTTTTGAAATTTTATTTTTATTAATTCCATTTTTTGATGTTTTGTGTCCGTTTTAAATCACGGTAATGAAGGAAACGGGAAAAGGTGGATTGTTTTTGTTTATATTAAACGGAATGTGAGTGTGGCTTTTGATTACAACATACAACAGTGTAATTTTCAGACGGCCCGGATTGGACGGAAGGAAAACAGGCCGTCTGAAACATTTTGATGACGGGGGATTTGAATGCGTTGGGTTGCCGCTTTTCCTTACTGGATAAGGAAAAGGCGGTTTGCGGCGAGGGCGGCTGTCAGTGGGAAGGGGAGGGAAAAACGGGGCTTGGGTGTTGCGTTTGGCTTGTATATAAAGAAGTGTATGAAGATTTTAGTCGTAGTGCATGAAGATTTTCCTTGCGATTTTAATGCAATACTGACTTGCCAACAGTGTTAAATTTTTTTACGATAAGGTCAGATTATGTTTGCATGGCCATAAGCGGTGCATTCTTTAAATACCGGATATTATCCTTGTCCGAATATCTATTTTAACCGGCCGGTTTGTCCGGCCTGATTTCTAAATATATACGCGCAAGGCCGGGAGGCCTTGACGACACTCGATTTTTAAGAGGTTCATTGTGTCAAATTCTCAATCCAGCGAACGCGCGACGTTTAGCAGTCGCCGTGCCTTTATGTTTGCCGCCATCGGCTCGGCCGTGGGCTTAGGCAACATTTGGCGTTTCCCTTACATCGCCTTCGACAACGGCGGCGGTGCTTTCGTCCTCCCTTATTTGGTTGCGCTGTTGACGGCAGGTATTCCGCTGTTGCTGCTCGACTATGCCATCGGCCACCGTTACCGCGGTTCGCCTCCTTTGGCCTTCCGCCGCCTCGGCCGTTGGTTTGAGCCGGTGGGTTGGTGGAACTTCCTGACCAACGTCATCATCTGTATCTACTACGCCGTGATTGTCGGCTGGGCGGCAAGCTATGCCTATTATTCGTTTACTTCGGCATGGGGTACGGATCCGCAGGCATTCTTCTTCAAAGACTTCCTGCAAATGGCCGATGCCAAAGACTTGGGCTTGGATTTTGTCGGCAAAGTGGCCGGTCCGCTGATTGCCGTTTGGGTGTTTACGCTGGCGATTATGGCTTTGGGCGTGCAAAAAGGCGTGGCCGGTGCGTCCACATTCTTCATGCCGTTGTTGGTGGTGATGTTTGTCATCATGGTGGGCATCGCACTGACCTTGCCGGGCGCGGCAAAAGGTTTGGACGCTTTGTTTACGCCTGATTGGAGCCGATTGTCCGATCCGAAAGTCTGGGTAGCCGCATATGGTCAAATTTTCTTCTCGCTCTCCATCTGCTTCGGCATCATGATTACTTATTCTTCTTACCTGAAGAAAAAAACCGACTTGGGCGGCACAGGCTTGGTTGTCGGCTTTGCCAACAGCAGCTTTGAGTTGCTCGCCGGTATCGGCGTATTTGCCGCATTGGGCTTTATGGCTCAAGCCGCAGGTAAAGAAGTCAGCGAAGTGGCATCCAACGGTATCGGTTTGGCGTTTATCGCGTTCCCGACCATCATCAACCAAGCCCCTATGGGCGCATTGATCGGCGTGTTGTTCTTCGGCTCGCTGGTGTTTGCCGGTGTAACTTCTATGATTTCCATCGTTGAAGTAATTGTGGCCGCAATTCAAGACAAAATGAACATCGGCCGTGTCAGCGCAACGTTGATTGCTGGCGTTCCCATGGCGATTATTTCCACCTTGCTGTTCGGTACGACCACCGGCCTGCCTGTGTTGGACGTATTGGACAAATTCATCAATACTTATGGCATTGTGGCTTCCGGTTTTGTTTACGTTTTGGCGATTGTCTTGTTGAACAAGCTGCCGGAACTGCGTAACCACTTGAACGCGCTGTCTTCCATCCGTGTCGGCAAAGTGTGGACAGCCAGCGTGGTGGTTACCGTCGCCATGCTCGGCTATATGCTTTATCAGGATACTGCCGGCCTCCTAAAAGAGAATTACAGCGGCTATCCTGACAGCTTCCTCAATATCTTTGGTTGGGGCATGGTGGGCGCCATCCTCGTATTGTCGGTCTTGCTGTCATTCTTGCCGTGGAAACACGGTCAGGGCTTCAATGTCAAAGACGAACATGAACACGAACGTGAAGGAGACGAATAATGAGTACTTCAGCCATTATTATGATGCTTGTCGCATTGATCGTCATTTGGGGCGGATTCATCGTCTCCGTCCTGCGCCTGCCTAAAGAATAAGGTTTGAGCAAATGAAAGGGCCGTCTGAAAGTCATTTTTCAGACGGCCTTTTTGTTACATAGCAAGGGGACGGAAGAGGGGAAATCATCTTGGTGGACGGCATGGGTGAGATTTTTAATTATGGATGACCGGGTATGGTGTATAAATCATATCTATTTGTTTTAAAAAGATTTAAATCCAATTATCGTGTTAATAAACCGTTGTTCCCTTCTATCTTTGCCCGCTGTTTTCTTTGTTCTAGAATAGAGTCCGCAATGCCTTTTATGAGGCATTAGGTACAGTATCCGTTTATTTGTTAAGGAGAATTTCATGGCTAAAGTACATCAACCAAGTAAAGAAGGTGATTCTGAAGATTTTGTTATCCGCCTCGATCCGCGTGAATGGGACGGTACTTTTTCAGGAGAAGGCAAAGGTCCTAATGACGGCTATGATGATGACCATACCATCCGCCTCGATCCGCGCGAATGGGACGGTACTTTTTCAGGAGAAGGCAAAGGTCCTAATGACGGTTATGATGATGACCATATCATCCGCCTTGATCCGCGTGAGTGGGAAGGTTTCGAGCCTGCGCAGCCGGCCGCGAAGCCGATATTGGAATCCAAAGCTTTCGATGGCGATGAACTTTTGAGCCGTGCGTTTGGTGAGGCTGATCCTCTTGATTCTTCTGCCGGTCTTTCCTCAGACAATGCGACCTATTCAAGCAATGGTACAGGTTCATCTGCGTTGGATACCATTCATGATTTAGCAGAAGCTTCTATTTTCAAACTGTAATCGTTCCATAATATAAAAGGCCGTCTGAAACCGATATGTGTTTCAGACGGCCTTTTTGTGTATGGTCATCAGGACGGGACCTAACTCATCATCCAAATTACCAAATGTACCATGGTCGGGCCAAACAATACCATAAACAGTCCGGCCAAAATCATGGTCAGGCTGGCCATCACGCCTTCGGTTTCGTGGCGTTGTCCGGCGCGCGATGTGCCGAAGCCGTGGGCGGCATTGCCGAATGCCACGCCGTTGGCGGTGTGGAAACGGATGCGGGTAAAGGCCAAAAACAGGTCGCCGAATATCATGCCGACAAAGCCGGTGATGATGGTGAACAGGGAAACGAGCGAGGCGGAACCGTGGATTTCGCTGGCGAGGACGACGGCAAACGGCGTGGAGATGGAACGCGCCATCAGGCTGTTGGTCACTTCGTTGTTGAAGTGGAACATATGGCTCATGAGGAATGCGCTGACTACGCCGACAAACATACCCACCATAATGGCAATGGAGAGGATGGGCAGCTGGCGGCGGATGACTTCGCGGTTTTCATAAATGGGGACGGCAAAGGCAACGGTAACCGGAGTGAGCAGGAAGACGATGCCTTGGGTATATTTGTGGTAGGTGTCGTAATTGACGCCGAATGCCAGCAGCAGAAGGATGGTGCTGACGGAGACGGTAACGACGGGGGAGAAAATCATTAAGGGTTTTTTGCGGTGGATTTTTTTGGCAACGACATAGGCAAAGCAAGTCCAGATGAAGCAGGCAAGGGCGGTGTAGTCCATTTTTATTCTCTATTTTTAGGAGTGGAGTTTTTTGTAGAGGCGGCGTTTCCAGCGGTAGCAGAAATCGAGGGTCAGGGCGGTGCTGATCATCACGAGCGCGGTGCCGACGGCGATGGTCAAAATCAGCTGCCAACCTTCGGACATCAGCAGGTCTTGATATTGCAAGACGGAAACCATGATGGGGATGAAGAAAAAGACGAGTTCGCCCAATGCCCATTTTGCGCCGCGGTCAACCATGCCCGGGCGGATGATGCCGAGCCCCAAAAGGGCGAGCATGAGGAACAAGCCCAATACGCCTGAAGAAATAGGCAGATGCGTGAAGCGGACGATAAGGTCGGAGATGCCCCATACTGCGCCGATGATGGCAAGCTGCAAGGCCGTCTGAAAAAATCTGGTGAGGGAATCCATGATATGGGTGTGTGTTGAATGAAAGGCTTGATTATAGAAACCTGGTTTCTGCATAATATGAATTATTAAACGAATAATCATGCCTTAGAGGAATAATGGACTTCAAAAGCCTGTATTGTTTTACCGAACTCATCCGCCTGCAAAGTTTTTCGGCCACGGCTTCCGCGTTGAATTTGACGCAGCCGACGGTCAGCAAAATCATTCAGGCTTTGGAAGAAGAATTGGGCGTGCCGCTTTTGTGCAAAGAAAACGGACGCAAAAAGCGGCAGGTGCAGCCGACCTCAATCGGCGAAGAAGTCTATCGCCACGCGTTAAACCTTTTACACGAACGCGATTTGCTGCTGGCCCGCATTGACGATTACCGCCATGTCAAAAGCGGGACGCTGCGTTTGGGCTTGGCTTTGTTTGGCAGCGATTTGCTCAGTCATGCGCTGTTTGATTTCCACCAAAAATGGCCGGACATTGAATTGTCGTTTTTGGAACAAGGCTCGCTCGCCATCGAGCAATCCTTGCGCAACAACGAACTCGATGCCGGACAGCTGCTCGCGCCGGTTCACGAAGACTTCGACAGCATCACGTTGTGCGACTATCCGCTGGTGGTCTTGATGCCGAAAAATCGGGCGAGACACGATGCGCTGACTCTAAAAAGCCTGCAACACGAGCCCTTCATTCTGTTCGGCGCCGGCTTTTCCCTCAACGAAACCATTCAGACGGCCTGCCGCAATCAAGGTTTTACGCCCAACGTTGTCTGCCGTACCGGGCAATGGAATTTGGTTGCCGACATGGTGGCGCACAATATGGGCATTGCCCTGCTGCCCGAATACTATGCCCGAAAAATCAATCCCGATGTCTTTGCCGCCATTCCTTTGGTCGAACCCGAAATCCGCTGGCAGCTCACCATGGCATGGAAAAAACACCAGCGCCCGACGCCGGCCTTAAGGGCTTGGTTGGACGTGGTCAGGGAAGCGTTCGGCAGGCGAAACAAATAAAATCAAATCATCAGGCCGTCTGAAAAAAAGGGTGTCGTTATCACCCGGTTTCAGACGGCCTTTCCCGTTAAAAATGGTAAAACAGCCTAAAAAAGAGTAGAATATGCACCGTTTACAACTCTGCGCCTCTCAGCAGGCTAGAATTATGGACCTTCCCAGTTCGCCTTTGAACTTCCCATCTGATACACAACAACCATAATCATCCCGCCGAAATGCCTTCCCGCGTCCGGCGGGCGGAGCATTTATGAGCATCGAACAAACCCCTCCGAATCTCGACCATACCCCCGACAATGAAGCGGTGGAAGACCGCATTTCTGACGATCGCATCTCTGACGATATCGACCGCATCCACGCCTTATGCGAAATTCTCGAGCCGTCCTTTGAACAAATCGAAGCAGGCGTGCCGATTGAAGACGAAAGCCTGCGCGACAAGTTCACCGAGCTGACCGTCCTCTTGGCCGAGCTGCACCCTGCCGACGTGGCCGCCGTCTTGGAATCCCTGCCGCCGCGCGAGCGTAACATCGTCTGGCTTTTGGTTGCCCCGGAAGACGACGGCGAAGTGTTGCTGGAAGTATCCGACGCCGTACGCGAAACGCTGATCGAGTCCATGGACAAAGACGAGCTGTTGGCCGCCGTCGATGATTTGGACGCAGACGAATTGGCAGAGCTGGCAGACGACCTGCCGCACCAAGTGGTGTACGAAGCGCTGCAAACGCGTGATGAAGAAGAACGCGAGCAGGTCAAAGCGGCGATGTCTTACGAAGACAACCAAGTCGGCGCGATTATGGACTTTGAATTGGTCAGCATCCGCGCCGATGTGGCGTGTGAAGTCGTATTGCGCTACTTGCGCCGTTTCGACAGCCTGCCCGACCATACCGACAAGATTTTCGTGGTCGATGAAAACGACGTGTTGCAAGGCGTTCTGCCCATCCGCAAACTCTTGGTCGCCGACCCCGAAGACATGGTGGCGGACGTGATGGCCACCGATGTCGTGCGCTTCCGTCCCGAAGACGACGTGGAAGAAGCGGCGCAGGCGTTTGAACGTTATGACTTGGTGACCGCGCCGGTTGTCGATGAAAACAAAAAGTTGATCGGCAGGATCACCATTGACGAAATGGTGGACGTGATCCGTGAAGAATCCGAAGCCGACATGTTTAACATGGCCGGTTTGCAAGAAGAAGAGGACTTGTTCGCCCCGATTTGGGACTCGGTGAAAAACCGCTGGATGTGGCTTGCCATCAACCTGTGTACCGCCTTTATCGCCAGCCGCGTAATTGGCGCATTTGAAGGCAGTATCGAGAAAATCGTCGCACTGGCCGCGTTGATGCCCATCGTCGCCGGCATCGGCGGCAACTCCGGCAATCAAACCATCACCATGATTGTCCGCGCCATGGCAATGGGACAAATGACCAGCACGCAGGCAGGCCGCCTGCTGAAAAAAGAAGTCGGCGTCGCCCTCGTCAACGGCATTATTTGGGGCACGGTAATGGGCGTGATTTCATGGCTGCTCTACGGCAACATCGGCATCGGTTTGGTCATGGTGGCCGCAATGACCTTGAACCTTTTGCTTGCCGCGACTGTCGGCGTCCTCATTCCCGTCATGATGGACAAAGCCGGACGCGACCCGGCATTGGGCAGCTCGGTGCTGATTACCGCGGTTACCGACTCCGGCGGCTTCCTGATTTTCTTGGGATTAGCAACCATGTTCCTGTTGTAATAGGAAAAAAAGGACGTGTTCGATACGTCCTTTTCAAACCGTTTAAAAGGCCGTCTGAAATTTCAATTTTCAGACGGCCTTTGCTGTTTTTTAAAGCTTTACATCATGAGGGCGTTTAGTTTTGGGGCTGACGTAGATTAGCCCCTTGTTTAAAGCGAAGTCAGAAAAGTCAGAAATCCCAATATCACGCCGACTGCGTTGGGTATAATCAGAATCCAGTCTTTCCGGGGTTCTTTGCTCCAACCGTACAAAACCCAAATCAGACAGGATACTGCTGCAAACAGGGGTTGCCACGGCTGCGCCTTTGCCCCTTGCATATTGGCGATAATTTGGGGGATATAGGCGACAAATACGAAAATACCTATTGCCGCTCCTATGCTGCCGACAACGGTATTGAATTTTGCTTTGCTTATCATGCTGGTAAGTCTCCTTTTAATATGAAAATCGAGGCGGTAGATAATATGGGCAGGCTGACTCAGCCGAGGGAACAGCCGCAGCCGCAATGATGTTCGTGGCCTTGGCCATGTTCGTCCGAATCTTCGGCAAGCAGGGCTTCGTAGTCGCCGCTTTCAATCAGGCTGACCAGTTCTGCCGGACTTTCCGCGCCTTCTACCTAGTCGCAGGATAAATAACTCTATTCTACCGCAAAATATGTATGTCATCATCCATCATTTGGCCTTGGCTGCCGATGAGGTTTTCGAGGGCTCTGTCGAGCTGGACGAAAGCTATTTCGGCGGACAGCGTAAAGGCAGACGTGGTCGAGGTGCGGCAGGAAAAGTGGTTGTCTTCGGCATTCTGAAACGCAACGGACGGGTCTATACCGTTGTGGTGGATAATGCCAAGTCTGAAACGTTATTCCCTGTCATCAAAAAGAAAATCATGCCGGACAGCATTGTTTACACGGATAGCCTGAGCAGCTATGATAAGTTGGACGTGAGCGGTTTTATCCATTACCGCATCAACCATTCCAAGGAATTTGTCGACCGTCAGAACCACATTAACGGCATTGAGAATTTTTGGAATCAGGCAAAACGTTTCTTGCGAAAATACAACGGAATCGATCGCAAATCTTTCCCGCTGTTCTTGAAAGAATGCGAATTTCGATTTAACTTCGGCACACCGTCTCAACAGCTTAAAATCCTGCGAGATTGGTGTGGAATTTAGGGCTAATCTACGTCAGCCCCTTAGTTTTTGATGACGTTTACGGCGTAATGGGCAGTAGTGTTACGGCGGGCTTGGGCGCGCATCATATAGACCTGCACTTTATATTTGCCCGATTGGGTAGCGATACCGTCAAATTTATCGCCTTGTGCCGAACCGTTAAATACGGCTTCATCGTCTTTGGGTGCCCATACGTTGAAATAGGCGTTAGGGCTGCCGGTTTTACTGATGCGCAGGCGGTCGCCCTTGCGTACGGAGAACAAATGCTCGGCGGTTTGATAGCCGGTGATTTTGCCGGAAAAACGCTGCTTGGTTTGTTTGTGTGCCGAAGCTGGTTTTGAAGCTTCCGCTTTAGGCGTGGCGGCATTTGAATAAGTGGTAAACAGTAAGGGAAGGGCGGCTAACAAGAGAAATTTTTTTCATGGGTTGGGTCTCCGAATGTGGGGCGCCAATATGGCACTCATTTTGATAACCCATCAGTATGTTCATATTTTTATAAAGCCAAAGCCGAATAGGGCAATATTCATTTTTTCAATCAGGCCGTCTGAAAACAAATATTATTCAGACGGCCTTTTCTGATAATATAACAACGAATTATTCCTTTCGGAGCTGTCATGACCTTTCCGCCACTCAAATCCCCGCTAAAATTTTACGCTGTTGTTCCCACTGCCGATTGGGTCGAGCGCATGGTCGAAGCAGGTGCCGACACGGTGCAACTACGCTGCAAAACCCTGCACGGCGACGAGTTGAAACGCGAAATCGAACGTTGCGTCGCAGCCTGCCAAAACAGCGCAACCCAGCTTTTCATCAACGACCACTGGCGCGAAGCGATTGCCGCAGGTGCATACGGCGTGCATCTCGGGCAGGAAGACATGGACACTGCCGACCTAGCCGCGATTAAAGCTGCCGGTTTGCGCTTGGGCTTGAGTACGCACTCCGTTGCCGAACTCGACCGCGCTTTGTCCGTACACCCCAGCTACGTTGCTAGCGGCGCGATTTTCCCGACCACGACCAAGCAAATGCCCACCGCCCCGCAAGGTTTGGACAAACTGCGCGAATATGTCAGACAGGCACGCGGCACGCCCGTCGTCGCCATCGGAGGCATCGATTTGAACAACGCCGAAGCCGTACTCGCCACCGGCGTTTCCTCACTCGCCGTCGTCCGCGCCGTTACCGAAGCGGAAAATCCCGAAGCCGTGGTTAAAGCGTTTCAGGCTTTGTGGGATGAATAAGGCCGTCTGAAAATAAGAAGTCTGACAAGAGGAGCAAACATCATGAAGATTATATTAAACAATGAAGCCATCACATTAAACGGCACAACCGTTGCCGACCTTATCGCCCAAACCGCGCCGCAGAAACCGTTTGCCGTTGCCGTCAATACCCAGTTTGTCGCCAAAGGTGCGTATGCGGAAACGCTGTTGAACGAAAACGACAAAGTGGACATTGTACGCCCCGTAGTCGGCGGATAAGCGGTTTTACTGTGCGTATATCTGCGCTATTGGTTTAATGCTGAGAAAAGGAAAAGAGATGTTTATCGTATCGTTGGAATATATTAAAGACTTGGCTGCGGTTGAAACCTATCTGTCCGAGCATATTGCGTATCTTGAACGGTATTATCAAGCAGGTGTATTTGTGATGTCTGGACGCAAACAGCCGCGGACAGGCGGCGTTATCCTGATGAAAGCATCAGGCAGGGAACAGGTGGAAAAGTTAATTGCAGAAGACCCATTTCACCGAGAAGGCGTAGCGAAATACACAATTACCGAGTTTATTCCGACTAAGGTCGCGGAAGGACTTGAAAACTATTTGGAAACTATCTGAACCGATTTTTCAGAAGGCTATTGCCCCAAAAATAATATTACAAAGGAATCCATCATGTTTACCCTATATGGAGAAACTTTCCCTTCACGGCTGCTGCTTGGTACGGCTGCTTATCCGACGCCGGAAATCCTCAAGCAGTCTGTCCAAATCGCGCAACCGGCAATGATTACCGTTTCGTTGCGCCGTGCCGGCAGCGGCGGCGAAGCGCACGGGCAGGGTTTTTGGTCGTTGCTGGAAGAAATGGGCGTGTCTGTGTTGCCCAATACCGCAGGCTGTCAAAGCGTTCAGGAAGCTGTAACTACTGCGCAAATGGCGCGCGAAGTGTTTGATACCGATTGGATCAAGCTCGAACTTATCGGCGATGATGACACGTTGCAGCCCGATGTGTTCCAGCTTGTCGAAGCGGCGGAAATCCTGATTAAAGATGGATTTAAAGTGCTGCCTTATTGCACCGAGGATTTGATTGCCTGCCGCCGACTGTTCGACGCAGGCTGTCAGGCGTTGATGCCGTGGGCAGCGCCGATTGGCACAGGTTTGGGTGCGGTTCATGCTTATGCGCTGAAAGTCTTGCGCGAACGCCTGCCCGATACGCCGTTGATTATCGACGCGGGTTTGGGTTTGCCTTCGCAGGCGGCACAAGTGATGGAATGGGGTTTTGACGGCGTGCTGCTGAATACCGCCGTTTCCCGCAGCGGCGATCCGGTCAATATGGCACGCGCTTTTGCGCTTGCGGTCGAGTCAGGCCGTCTGGCTTATGAGGCGGAACCTGTGGAGGCGCGTGAGAAAGCGCGCGCCAGTACGCCGACGGTGGGCCAGCCTTTCTGGCATTCGGCGGAATATTGAAAAACATCAGGGCGTGTCGAACACGCCCTTTTTTATTGGTGGAAAACCTGATTTCAGATTGAACAGAATGTTCAGACGGCCTTGGCCAAAAGCTGTTTCAATGGCTTTAAGATTTGCCATGCCTGCGTTTTGAGTTGCGGCTGCATCAGCAGGCGGGCGGGGTGGGGAATGACGAAATGCGGCCGCTTCCCGCACAATTCGTTCATCAGTCCGATCATGTCGGGGCTGTCGAAGATTTTGCCGAGAAACAAGACTGCGCGCGCTTGCGAAGCGGTCAGCTCGTTTTGCATTTCGGCAAGCTCGGTGCGGATGTGTTCGGCATCGGGGAGGGCGGTGAATACTGGCGCGGTTTTGACCCATGCGGTTTTGTGCGCCTGCTCGGGCTTGAGGCCGATGGCGGCGAGGATGTTGTCGAGAAGCGTGCCGACGTCGCCGCTAAACAGCGTACCGTGCAGGCTGTCTTCGGTGGACGGGCAAATGCTGACCACCATGATTTCAGACGGCCTGATGGTTACGTCAAGACGGGGCAGATTGTCTGAATGCGCGGCTTTTTCTGTTTTTGCCGGTGTTTCGGTAATGGTTTTGGGTGCCGCTTCGGGGACGCGGACAGCCGGTTTGGCCGTTTGCGCAGTGGCAATGGCGGCAGTGCGTGCCTGATGGGCGCCTGCGGATAAAGTGCGCACGGCTTGCGCGGTATCGGCGGCAATGGTTTTGGGGCGGACGGGTGCGGCTACGGCTTGAGGCGCGGCATGGATGATTTTGGCGTTTCGGTTCAGCCACATCGGGCCCAGGCCTAAGGCTTCGTGCAGGTGCAGGTAGCGGCTGCTTAACATGATTTCTCCATCAATACGGCATCTTCGCTGCCACCGTCGGGCAGGGCGTAGTAGTTTTTGCGGCGGCCGCAGGTTTGGAAGCCGTGTTTGCGGTAGAGCTGTTGCGCGGTTTCATTGCTTGCGCGGACTTCCAGCAGCAATCGGGTTGCGCCTTGCTGTTGAACTGTGTTTTGCCAGTGTTGCAGTAGGGCGGATGCAATGCCTTGGCGGCGGTATTCGGGCGCGACGGCAATCAGGTGCAGTTCGGATTCGTCAAACACGGTTTGCCACACGATAAAGCCGGTAATTTGGTGGTCGGCCTGACTGAGCCAAACGCTGTCGGGATGGTGTTGAACCGCCGATTCAAACTGCTGCGCCGTCCACGACGAAGGATTGCCTTGTGCGTCGATGGCGGCAAGGGTGGGACAGTCGGCAAGTACGGCTGGGCGCAGGTTCACGGTTTGGCCTTTTGTTGGGCTTGCTCTTGCGCGGTCAGGGCAATTTTGTTGCGGACGTAGAGCAGCTCGGCGTGCGCCGCGTCAGTAGCAAGATAGCGGCCGCTGCGGGCAAGTTTGAGATAGTCGGCGGCGGTCGGCATATCGGATTGACCGTCAAAAGGCGGTTTGTCGGCGAGGGCAAAGGCATTGCCGATGCCGCCGGTAGGCGTTTTGCCTTCGGGCGCAGTAATGGCGGCGGCTTTGCCAACCGTGTAATCGCTCAAGCGGACGTGGTTTTGCGTATCAAACCATGCGTAGAACACTTCGCCCATACGCGCATCGGTGGCCGCCAGTACACAGCTTGATGGCGGCGGCAGCGAAGCGGCGGCATCGAGGCAGGGAATACCGATCATGGGCGTGTCAAACGGCGTGGCCAAACCTTGTGCAACCGCCGCGCCGATACGCAGGCCGGTAAATGCGCCGGGACCTTGTGCATAAACGATGCAGCCCAAATCGGCGGCCGTGATGCCTGCTTCTTTAAAGAGGCGTTCGATTTGCGGCAGGATTTGTTCGGATTGCTTGGTGCCGACGTTTTCGTGAAACAGGCGGATTTCGCCTTGATGTTCCAATGCGATGGACAGAAAGGATGTGCTGGTGTCGATGGCAAGAGTCGGGCGGTTGTCGGTTGGCATGGTGTTATTTTTTTAGAAGGATATGGGTTGCCATTATAGTGGAACGGCGAGGGGGGAACAAAGTGTTCAGGCCGTCTGAACATTCAGACGGCCTATTTTTATTCGGGCTTTTTCAGGCCTTCGATGTCGGTTTGGCAGGCATCGGCGTATTTTTGCAGGGTTTTGGCCGGTAGTTTGGCGAATACTTCGGGGCGGAAATGCCGACGAAGCTGCCATTTCCATACGCCTGCCGCCATGGCCAAGCCGGTTTCATCATAACGGCAGCGGAACATATGGTAGTACAGCGGCGAATATTCGCCTTTTTCGACGGCTTCGCGCGCGGCCTGAGTTTGGGCATCGAGTTCGCACACCGCCATTTCGGTGGCGTAGGCTTCGTCCTGCCAACCGTTGCTGGTAGCCGCTTCGTAGTGGCCGTTGCGGGTGCCGTAGATGACTTTGCGGTGGCCGTGGTAGCTGGCGCTGTTGTCTTGAGGGATGTCGTCAATCTTCATTCAGACGGCCTTTACTGCTTCCAAAAGCATGAAACATGTTGAAAAGCGTCCGCTTTCCGGAACATAACACAGGATTTTTTGGCCGTGTTCGATGGGGAAGGTGCGCATAAATTCTTCAAGGATGATGTAAATCGAGGCCGAACCCGTGTTGCCCTTGCTGTGCAGATTGGTAAACCATTTTTCCTGCGGAATATCGAAGCCGATATTTTTCAGGCCGTCTGAAAGGCGGTCGCGGAAAAAGCCGGAAGAGTAGTGGGGCAGGAACCAATCGATTTCTTCGGCGCGGATGCCGTGTTTGGTGGCGATTTGGGAGAGGGGTTTTTCCACCGTATAGCGGACGATGTTTTCGTTCAGCAGTTTGACGTCCTGCTTGACCGCCATCAGGCTGTGGCGGCGGCCGTAATCGGCATCGGCGTGTTTCCAGCCTTCAAATACGCCGTCGCGGAATTCTGCGCCGGCATACATGCAGGGCGGCATTTCGTTGGCGTAGGAAAGCAGGTCTATCCAATGGATTTTCAGGCTGAGGCCGTCTGAATTGGGACGGTCGGACAGATACACCGCGCCTGCGCCGTCAGACAGCATCCAGCGCAAAAAGTCTTTTTCAAACCCGATTTCGGGGGAAGCGTTTTCCAGTTTTTTATGATCGGTTTCACTCTGGAACACTTCGCCGCGCATGACTGCCGAGGCGTTTTCGGAAGCAACGGAAACCGCATGTGCGTGTTCACCGGTGCGCACGGCGTTGTAGGCGTGTTTCATCGCCGCCATACCAGCCGCGCATACGCCTGCCATGCTGAACACTTCGCAAGGCGGCATATCCAGCAAGCCATGCACCATCACGCCGTGTCCGGGCATGGTTTGGTCGGGATAGGAAGTGGCGCAAGCCAGGCTGCCGATGGCTTTTGAAGGAACGCCTTGGGCAAACAGGCCGTTGACTGCTTCGGCGGCCAATTCGGCATTGGTGTGCGTCGTGCGGCGGCTTTCGGGATCGATGGCGTAATGGCGCGACAAAATGCCGTTGGAACGCAAAATCATACGGCGCACGCGTGACGGCACATCGCCTGCCATGCCGAGGACGGCTTCCATTTCGTCATTGCCGACGGGAGCATTGGGCAAGAAGGCAGAAACGCGGTTGAGATAAACGTCTTTGAGTGTGTTATTCGATGTCATGATGTGTTTGTCAAAATAATCAACCGATAAACCGCGCCGCGTAGTCGCAGCTTGCAGTCAACGGGATATGGTGTGTTTCGGCGTATTCCATCAGCGCGTCCACCAGCAGTTTGGCAATGCCGCGATGACGGAAGTTGGGCGAAACCTCGGTATGGTTTACGTCCCAGCCGCCGTTGTGTTCGGTATAGCTGATATAGCCTGCTTCCAAACCGTCAATATCGATTTGAAAGCGATGGCGTTCGGGGTAGTGGATCACTTCGGGCATGATGGATTCCTGGTTTGAGGCCGTCTGAAACGGATTATCTGCCTGACGGTTGCGCATAATAGTTCGCCAGCTTTTTCAGACGGCCTTTGAGCAGCGGATGCAGCAGCTTTTTCAAAATTACGCTGACGGGTAAAACTACCAAAATCATCGTCAATAAAAAGACGATGTAAAAGCACAGCAAGGCACGGCGCAAAAGCGGAGAAATATGGCCTGCCGCCATCAAAAGCCTGCCCCAGACGAAGAAGCTGCGGCCGGCGGCGCGTTCGCTGAAAATCAGTTTTTCATTGACTGTCACCGCGCCCATATTTTGAAACAGGGTTTCGTCCAAAGGCTGTTGGTTTAACAGTGCATCGCGCAATTTCGCACCAAACCGCGCCGCATCCGCCAATTCTTCTTCCGCAATGCCGGCGGAGGGCAGGGAGCGGAAATAGCGTTTGTCACCGGTCAGCATCCAGGCAGGAGTGGTAATGAAACTGGCCGCGCTGTTGCAGGCATCGATTTTTACGATGTTGCCAATGAGTTTTGCGCCGTTTTGTTTCAGCAAAGATTTCATTTTTTCCTGCGCGCCCAGCCACATATTGCGGCAGCCGATAAGCGTGATGACCGGTTTGCCGTCCAGCAGCCGGCGCGTTTCTTCGCGTTGTAAAAAGGCGGTCATCGGTTGCGAAGGGGAGAGGAACCAAACAGTGTAGGCAATAACCACCACATCGTAATCTTCAGATGGAATGTGCGGCGGCAGAATCGGGGCGGGTTTTAAATGGACGGTTTCCGGAAAGGTATCGAAAAAACGCCAAAACGGCCACGGAAACGGAAACGCCTGCTCCGGTACGATATTGACGCAATCGACCTGTATGCCGGCTGTTTGCAACGGCGCGGCAAAATTTCGCGCCAGGCTGGAGAGCTGCCCCGTTTGCGAGTAATGCACGATCAGCACTTTTTTCATTATCTTCCCTGCAATGAGTAAGTTATGGTTGGTTTGGACGGTATTATATAGTAAACCGACCGGCCTTGAACTTTATTCATATTCAGTATGTTCGCGAAGGTTTCATCCGATTTGGATGGAAGCGCCGTATTCTGTCGGAATGGGGCGGTAAAGCGGATTTTTATGCCATGCCAACATGAACAACGGCCGTCTGAAAATTTTCAGACGGCCTTGTGTGGAAATCGGGACGCATGGTCTGGAATGGGATTTGCGCTAAGTATGGCGTGCAAATCGTATAGATAAAAAAATAACCGCTTCAAGGCGGTTGGTGGTGGCCAGAGGCGGAATCGAACCGCCGACACACGGATTTTCAATCCGTTGCTCTACCAACTGAGCTATCTGGCCTTCGCGTGTTTCGTTGCGAGATGTGAATTAAACCAAATTTCGTTGCCTTGTGCAAGCGTTTGCAGGCTTTATTTTTGAGGCGGTAAATTAAGATTTTGTTTTGTATTGAATTATTTTTTCGTTTTAATTAGCGGTTTTTAAGTTTGCCGGTTTGATTTTCAGACGGCCTAAGATACAATCGGCTTTTTTGCTTTGGATTTATGCCATGCTGTATGTGTTTGTTCGTGATATGTGGGATGTTTTGCGTTTGCGCTATCGTTCGCCGGAGACGTATTTGTATTCGCCTTTGGTAATGGCGGCGGTGCTGCTGTTGTTGGGCGTGGTGAACGCGGCCAACATGTCGCCTTTGTTTGGCAGCGGTGCGGCGGCGGTGTGCCTGTCAGTGATTTTGGTGATGGTGAAATGGTTGGTGTTGAGCCGCTCGATGCGCAAGGTGCTGCATTATTACGGTGCGCCCCGGCTGCCTTTGTGGGGCTTTATTTTGGTGTCCGAGGCTTTGCTCTTGCCGCTGTTGCTGGTGTTGTATGTGCCGGCGTTGGCTGTGTTTGCGCTGTTGTGGCAGGCTTGGGTGTTTGTGGTGCAGGTACGCGGTTTGATGTGGATGGGGAATGCGACGGTAGGCCGTGTTTTAGTGGGTTATGTGTTGTATGGTATCGGCATGTTGTGCGTGGGTACGGTGATTTTGATGTTGTTTATTAACGCCGGTTGGTTGGATATGGAAACGTTAAAACAAAACCTGCAGGCGGTGATGTCTGCCCGTCAATAATCAATGAAATTTGGAAGGCCGTCTGAAATGTTCGGACGGCCTTTGTTTTATGTGTTTGTTTCGTGGTCTTGCAGGATTTTTTGATAGACGGGGTCGGGGAGGTAGCGGCCTATCATGTCGCGCCAGCCTTGGGGGCCGACCAGGCCTTTGACCATGGTGGAGGATACTTCGGCGATTTCGCGCGGCGGCATCAGGAAGACGGTGGAGATTTCGGGGGCGATGTCGCTGTTGATGTAGCGCATCGAGCGTTCGTATTCGTAGTCGGCGGCGGAACGGATGCCGCGGACGATGAAATTGGCGTTAGCTTCGCGGGCGTAATCGACCAAAAAGCGGTTTTCAAACACGCTGATGCGGACGTTGGGGAAGGAGTGGGTAATGGCATCGAGCATGGCGCGGCGTTCTTCTATGCTGTAGGTGCTGCGCTTTTCGGGATTGGTGCCGATGGCGACGATGAGTTCGTCAAAGAGGGACTGGGCTTCCTGTATCATCCACAGGTGGCCGAGGGTGGGTGGGTCGAAGCTGCCTGCGTACACGGCACGGCGCGGAGTGGTCGTGGTCATTTTGGGTTGGGAATGGGGTTTGTGTGCGTTCAGGATAGGGGAGTTTGCCGGTGATGTCAAAAATCAAAAAGGCCGTCTGAAATTTCAGACGGCCTTTGCGGCTTGATCAGTCGTCACCGCTGAGAGAGATGAGGATTCTCAAGAGGCTGCTGAAAATGTTGTAGATGGAGATGAAGATGGTCAGCGCTGCGCTGATGTGGCTGTCTTCGCCGCCGTCGATAACGGTACGCACCTGCCACATAATCATCAGGGAACTGAAGACAACGAAGCCGGCCGCGATGGTCAGGCTCAGGGCAGGGATGTTGAGGAAGATGTTGGCTACAACGGCAATCATGAGCACGATGGCACCGGCACCGAGGAAACTGCCAAGTTTGTTCATGTTCATTGTGGTGCGGCGTGCCATGGCGGACATGGTGAAGAATACACCGGCGGTCATGGCGGCGGCCGTACCGACGATTTGTGCGCCGTTGTTAATCGCCAGGGAGTATTGCAGCATAGGGCTGATGGCAAGGCCCATGCCGAAAGTGAAGATCATCAACAGGGCGACGCCGACGTTGCTGTAACGGTTTTTCTCGATCAGGAAGGTCATGCCGTAGAAGAAGCCGAAGAAGGCGGCCAGGGCAACATAGTATGAACCGAATATGGCGAAAATGTTAAAGCCTGTTTTGGCGGAAAAGAACGCGCCGGCAATGGCAGGAATGAAAGACAGGCCGAGCAGGCGGTAGGTTTTTTGCAGGACGGTATTTTTGGCAACCGAGCCTTGCGAGGTATAGTCGTAAACGTCGTTTTGCATGGCGTTTGCTCCAGTGTGGATTGAAATGAATGAAATTTGGATTTTAACAGAGAATCATGGGTTTGTATGATTTATCCGTTCTATTTGTCTAATATGCGGGGCAATCGGGAATTTTAAAGGCCGTCTGAAAATCGGGTTTCAGACGGCCTCGGCGTTTAATGCTTATTTAGGCTCTTGCGGAACGTAGCCTTGTACGGCATCTGCGCCGTCGCCGAAGAAGTATTGTTCCATCTGCTGGGCGAGGTATTCGCGCGCGCGTGGATCGGCAAGGCTTAAGCGGTTTTCGTTGATGAGCATGGTTTGGTGGCGGGTCCATGCCATCCATGCTTCTTGGGAAACGTTTTCGAAGATGCGTTTGCCCAATTCGTTGGGCAGCGGCGGAAATTTCATGCCTTCGGCTTCTTTGCCGAGTTTGACGCAGTGAACCATACGGGTCATGGCGGTTTCCTTATGATGGGTTGCAAAGTTGGTATTTTAGCCGATTGCACGGATAGGGGAAAGCGTGGCTTTCAGACGGCCTGAAACCTTGCTATGATGGTCTTTTCTGTTTATTCAGGCAAAGATTATGAACCGCCTCGATACTGCCCGCCGTTATTCCCTTTTTCTCGCCCGCAACCTTGATTCAGGCAAACTCAAGCCCGAAATTTTCCTGCCTATGCTGGACAAGGTGTTGACCGAAGCGGATTTCCAAGCCTTTGCCGACTGGGACAAAATCCGCGCGGAAGAAAACGAGGAAGAATTGGCGCGGCAGTTGCGTGAGTTGCGCCGTTATGTGGTGTCGCAGATTATCGTGCGCGATATCAACCGCATCAGCGATTTGAACGAAGTTACCCGCACGATTACGCTGTTTGCCGATTTTGCCGTCAATACCGCGCTGGATTTCGCCTACGCCTATTATCAGGACATGTACGGCACGCCGATCGGGCGTTATACCAAATCGCCGCAGCATTTGAGCGTGGTGGCGATGGGCAAGGCGGGCGGCTATGAGCTGAACGTGTCTTCCGACATCGATTTGATTTTTATCTACCCCGAATCGGGCGATACCGACGGCAGGCGCGAACGCGGCAATCAAGAGTTTTTCACCAAAGTCGGGCAGAAACTGATTGCATTGTTGAACGACATTACTGCCGACGGGCAAGTGTTCCGCGTCGATATGCGGCTGCGGCCGGACGGCGATTCGGGCGCGCTGGTATTGAGCGAAACCGCGCTGGAGCAATACCTGATTACGCAGGGGCGCGAATGGGAACGCTATGCGTGGTGCAAAGGCCGCGTGGTTACGCCGTATCCGAACGACATCAAATCGCTGGTGCGCCCCTTCGTGTTCCGCAAATATCTGGATTACAGCGCGTATGAGGCAATGCGCAACCTGCACCGCCAAATCCGCAGCGAAGTCAGCAAAAAAGGCATGGCGGACAACATCAAACTCGGCGCGGGCGGCATCCGTGAAGTCGAATTTATCGCCCAGATTTTCCAAATGATACGCGGCGGACAAATGCGCGCGCTGCAACTGAAAGGCACGCAGGAAACGCTGAAGAAACTTGCCGAGCTGGGCATCATGCCGTCTGAAAACGTCGAAACCCTGCTTGCCGCCTACCGCTTCCTGCGCGACGTCGAACACCGCCTGCAATACTGGGACGACCAACAAACCCAAACCCTGCCCTCCTCGCCCGAACAGCAGCAACTGCTCGCCGAAAGCATGGGTTTCGACAGCTACGCCGCCTTTTCAGACGACCTCAACGCCCACCGAGCCAAGGTCAATCAGTTGTTCAACGAAATTTTGAGCGAACCCGAAGAACAAACGCAAAGCAACAGCGAATGGCAGTGGGTATGGCAGGAAAAGCCCGACGAAGAAGAGCGGCAAGGCCGTCTGAAAGAATACGGGTTTGATGCCGAAACCGTCGCCGCAAGGCTCGACCAAATCCGGCACGGCCATAAATACCGCCACCTCTCCGCACACGCCCAGCCGCGTTTTGACGCCATCGTGCCGCTGTTCGTACAGGCGGCGGCAGAGCAGAACAACCCGACCGATACATTAATGCGGCTGTTTGATTTCCTCGAAAACATCAGCCGCCGCTCCGCCTATCTCGCCTTCCTTAACGAACATCCGCAAACCCTGGCGCAGCTGGCGCAGATTATGAGCCAAAGCTCATGGGTGGCGGCGTATCTGAGCAAATATCCGATTCTGCTGGACGAACTCATCAGCGCGCAGCTTTTGGATACCGCGTTCGACTGGCAAGCCCTCGCCGCCGCCCTTTCAGACGACCTCAAAGCCTGCGGCGGCGACACCGAAGCGCAAATGGACACCCTGCGCCGCTTCCAGCACGCCCAAGTCTTCCGCCTCGCCGTCCAAGACCTCGCCGGACTGTGGACGGTAGAATCCCTCTCCGACCAACTCTCCGCCCTCGCCGACACCATCCTCGCCGCCGCCATGTCATGCGCGTGGGCGGATATGCCCAAAAAACACCGCGATACGCCGCAATTTGCCATCATCGGCTACGGCAAACTGGGCGGCAAAGAGCTCAGCTATTCCTCCGACCTCGACTTGGTCTATCTTTATGACGACCCGCATCCCGATGCAGGCGACGTGTACAGCCGCCTCGCCCGCCGCCTGACCAACTGGCTTTCCGCCGCCACCGGCGCAGGCAGCCTCTACGAAACCGACCTGCGCCTGCGCCCCAACGGCGACGCCGGCTTCCTCGCCCACAGCATCGCCGCCTTCGAAAAATACCAGCGTGAAAACGCATGGACGTGGGAACACCAGTCCCTCACCCGCGCCCGCTTCATCTGCGGCACACCCGAAATTCAGACGGCCTTCGACCGCATCCGCACCGAAATCCTCACCGCCGAACGCGACCAAACCGCCTTGGCAGGCGAAATCATCGAAATGCGCGAAAAAATGTTCCCCACCCATCCGCCGGTTGACAGCAACGTCAAATACGCGCGCGGCGGCGTGGTCGACGTCGAATTTATCGTCCAATACCTCATCCTTGCCCATGCCCGAAAATATCCGCAACTCCTCGACAACTACGGCAACATTGCCCTCTTAAACATCGCCGCCGATTGCGGCCTCATTGACAAAACCCTCGCCGAACAAAGCCGCACCGCCTACCGCTTCTACCGCCAGCAGCAACACAACACCAAACTGCGCGATGCCAAAAAAACCGAAGTGACGGACGAATTGCTGACCCACTACGGCAATGTGCGAAAACTGTGGCAGGAAGTATTCGGGGCAGAAGTGAAATTCGGATAAGCAGGCGGGCGTATTCAGCGTCAAAGCCTGCACGGCAACACAATTTACCGCCACAACAAACGCGCTTTAAAAGGCATACTTTCGGACATTAAAGTAGGTACTGTTTTGCGAAGATATAAAAAAGGCCGTCTGAAACTTTTCAGATGGCCTTTTATGGTATTTATTCTTCTTCCTCTTCCGGTTCTGCTTCTGCCTCTGCAGGTTTTTCAAGGAAATTGCCTGCCAACCACAGTAAAGCGCCGCCGCCTGTAATGCCTGCTTTAATCCACATGGCGGTATCTTCGCCCCATTCGTAAATCCAGGCCAAGACTTTGGGTACGGCTTCATATAATTCAAACCGAATGCCAATACGCCGAGGATAAATAAAGTACTGCCCAAGTTTTTCATTGTTATTCCTTATAAAATCAAATATATGCATCAAAACAATTCAATAAATGCAGTGATGCCGAGTGAATGAATGTGTCAAGAAATGCCATTATATTCGGTTTTATGTAAAGAAGATATTTTTATCAAAGCTGATTGGCAGTCTGAGGCGATGGGGAACTGCTTGCAGAGAGAGGGATTCCGTCTGTTTGTTTATAAGTTATCGGCTTGGCCTGGGCAGTCATAATATGCAAAAACTGTTCTCATTTTGTGTCGATATTGTGATAAAGCAAAACAAGTTCTAAAATATGCAGTTCATTTTCATATTAAAAACAAGGAGAAACTAATGTCTAAGATTGCGGTACTCGGCGGCGGCCTTTCCGGTCGCCTTATTGCATTCCAATTGGCAGAGCAGGGTGTGGCGGTAGAGTTGTTTGAGAAAGGCGAACGTAATGGCGCACAAGCCGCAGCCTATGTTGCCGCCGCCATGCTGGCGCCTTCTTCCGAGGCGGTGGAGGCAACGCCTGAAGTCATCCGTTTGGGCCGGCAGAGTTTCGCGCTGTGGCGCGGTATTTTAGGCCGTTTGAACACGCCGGTGATGATGCAGGAAAAAGGCAGCCTGATTGTTTGGCATACGCAGGACAAGCCGCTTTCTGCCGAGTTCGCCCGGCATTTGAAGCGCGGCGGCGTGCCGGAACACGAAACCATACGCTGGAACGCGGGCGAAATCGCGGCCAACGAGCCGCAACTGGCAGGACGGTTTTCAGACGGCCTGTATCTGCCGGCGGAAGGGCAGTTGGACGGACGGCAGGTATTGAATGCGCTTGCCGATGCTTTGGAATCAATG
The DNA here is from genome assembly GCF_051956595.1 of Neisseria sp. P0024.S006. Lineage (NCBI taxonomy): Bacteria > Pseudomonadati > Pseudomonadota > Betaproteobacteria > Neisseriales > Neisseriaceae > Neisseria > Neisseria sp. P0024.S006. Next base: position 174,680 of record NZ_JBQCXH010000002.1, on the reverse strand, counting down.
AATGTGCCTTGCCATTGGTTGTGCGAACGCGAAGTCGAAGATTTGGCGGCGCAATACGATTGGGTCATCGACTGCCGCGGTTATGGTGCAAAAGCAGCGTGGAACAGGCCGTCTGAAAGCCAATTGCGCGGTATACGCGGCGAAGTGGCGCGCGTTTACGCACCCGAAGTCGAGTTGTCCCGCCCAGTGCGCCTGCTGCATCCGCGCTATCCTTTGTATATCGCGCCGAAGGAAAACCATATTTTTGTGATTGGTGCGACCCAAATCGAAAGCGAAAGCCAAGCTCCGGCCAGCGTGCGTTCCGGTTTGGAACTTTTGTCCGCGCTGTATGCCGTGCATCCGGCATTTGGCGAGGCGAACCTTTTGGAACTGGCCACCGGCCTGCGCCCGACGTTAAACCACCACAATCCCGAAATCCGCTTCAACCGCGAACGCCGCCTGATTGAAGTCAACGGCCTGTTCCGCCACGGCTTTATGATTTCGCCGGCCGTGACCGGCGCAGCCGTGCGTTTGGCCGGCGCGCTGTTTGCCGAAAGCGACATTCCCGAAAGCGACGAAACCAGCGGTTTGCCGTATATCCGCGCTGCGAATTGAAGCCTTTGCGGACGAAGTTGCTTGAAAATCGGGCAAATTGTTTGTGAAAGACAGCCACAGGCCGTCTGAAAATGATAAAATCGCCGTCAATTCAATCAACCTTGCGTCTGAAAACCGCATGATACCGTTTTCAGACGCCAAACCAATTTCCTATTTAACGATAAGCACATGACAACCCAAACCCTCTTAATCGAACTTCTCACTGAAGAGCTCCCGCCAAAGGCCCTCAATAATTTGGGCAACCATTTTGCCGCTTCCGTTGCCGAAGGCTTGGAAAAAGCGCAACTGATTGACGGCGCAGCCGAATACACTGCCTACGCTTCTCCGCGCCGCTTGGCCGTTCAAGTAAAAAACGTGAAGGCCGTACAAGCCGACCAAAAAATCGTGAAAAAAGGCCCGGCCGTGGCCAATGCCATGAAAGACGGTGCGCCGACTAAGGCTTTGGAAGGTTTTGCGCGCGGTGCGGGTGCGAAAATCGAAGACTTGACCATCATCAACGACGGCAAGCAAGACGTGTACGCCTACGAATACGTCCAAACCGGCAAACCGCTGGGCGAGCTTTTGGAAGACATCATCAATGCCGCAGTGAAAAAATTGCCGATTCCGAAAGTCATGCGTTGGGGCAGCAGCACATTCACCTTCGTGCGCCCCGTACATAGCCTGATCGTGCTGCACGGCGGCGACATCGTCAACGTCAGCGTTTTGGGTCTGCAAAGCGGCAACAAAACACTGGGTCACCGCTTCCTCTCCAGCGGCGAAATCGCCATTGAAAACGCCGACAGCTACGCCGCACAAATGCGCGAGCAAGGCAAAGTCGTCGCTTCGTTTGCCGAGCGCAAAGCCGCCATTCAGACGGCCTTGAACGAGCAGGCAGGCCGTCTGAAAGCCACCGTTGCCGCCGATGAAGCATTGTTGGACGAAGTGACTGCATTGGTCGAATGGCCTGTGGTATTGGAAGCCGGTTTTGAAGAACACTTCCTCGCCGTGCCGCAGGAATGCCTGATTCTGACCATGCAGCAAAACCAAAAATACTTCCCGCTGCTCGACCAAAACGGCAAATTGATGAACCGCTTCCTGCTGGTTTCCAACCTGCAAACCGAAGATCCGTCACACATCATCCAAGGCAACGAACGCGTATTGCGCGCGCGCCTGTCTGATGCCGAGTTCTTCTACAAACAAGACCAAAAAGCGACCTTGGAAAGCCGCCTGCCCAAGCTGGCAAACGTGGTTTACCACAACAAAATCGGTTCTCAGGCCGAACGCATCGAGCGTCTGCAAAGCATTGCCGCCCACATCGCCAAAGCATTGGGCGCGGATGCCGCCGCGGCCGAGCGCGCCGCACGTTTGGCCAAAGCCGACTTGGTCACCGAAATGGTCGGCGAGTTCCCCGAATTGCAAGGCACGATGGGCAAATACTACGCCCGCTTGGACGGTGAAACCGAAGAAATCGCCGAAGCCGTCGAGCAACACTACCAACCGCGTTTTGCCGGCGACAACCTGCCGAACGGCAAAGTGGCCACTGCCGTTGCGCTGGCCGACAAACTGGAAACCTTGGTCGGCATTTGGGGCATCGGCCTGATTCCGACCGGCGACAAAGACCCCTACGCCCTGCGCCGCGCCGCCTTGGGTATTTTGCGTATGCTGATGCAGTACGGTTTAGATGTAAACGAACTGATTCAGACGGCCTTCGACAGCTTCCCCAAAGGTTTGCTCAACGAAAAAACGCCGTCTGAAACCGCCGACTTCATGCAGGCACGTTTGGCCGTGTTGCTGCAAAACGATTATCCGCAAGACATCGTTGCCGCCGTACTCGCCAAACAGCCGCGCCGTTTGGATGATTTGACCGCCAAACTGCAAGCCGTTGCCGCGTTCAAACAGCTTCCCGAAGCCGCAGCGCTCGCCGCCGCCAACAAACGCGTGCAAAACCTGCTGAAAAAAGCCGATGCCGAGTTGGGCGCGGTTAACGAAAGCCTGTTGCAACAAGACGAAGAAAAAGCCCTGTATGCCGCCGCGCAAGGCTTGCAGCCGAAAATCTCCGCCGCCGTTGCCGAAGGCAATTTCCAAACTGCTTTGTCTGAGCTGGCTTCCGTCAAACCGCAAGTCGATGCCTTCTTTGACGGCGTGATGGTGATGGCGGAAGACTCCGCCGTGAAACAAAACCGCTTGAACCTGCTGAACCGCTTGGCAGAACAAATGAACGCAGTTGCCGACATTGCGCTCTTGAGCGAATAAGGCTGCGTTTCAGTTGACCCGCTTTTCAGGCTGCCCGATGATTCAGGCAGCCTGAAGTTTTTCTGGCGTATCCCTTACATGGCGTTCAAGGGTATAATTCAGCAGATTTGTCAGGCAGGCAAATCGCGCACATCAAACAATTTCCCACATTCAAGAGGCAGATTATGAATATTCCAGCCATCCGAACCGCACTCGATGCCGTGTTGATTCCCACCACAATACGCACTTTGGGCAGCGAAAAAGCCGTTTCGCTTCTGGAAGAGCGTTCAGACGGCCTGCATATCGGCCTGAAATTCGCGTTCCCGGTTGCCCATATTGCCGCAGACATTGCCAACGCCGTTCAAGAAGCCGTCATTTCGCATACCGGCGAGACCCACATTCACTTGAGTATCGATACCGAAATCGGTACGCATAAAGTCCAACCCGGCGTAGCAACCATCAAAGGCGTGAAAAACATCATCGCCGTAGCATCGGGCAAAGGCGGTGTCGGCAAATCAACGACCACTGCCAACCTTGCCACCGCAATGGCCAGAATGGGCGCGCGCGTCGGCGTACTCGATGCCGACCTGTACGGCCCAAGCCAGCCCACCATGCTCGGCGTACAAGACCGAAAACCCGACCAACAAAACAAAAAACTCATTCCCGTTGAAGCCGAAAGCGGCATTCAAGTGATGTCCATCGGTTTCCTGGTCGATACCGACCAAGCCGTCGTTTGGCGCGGCCCGATGGTCAGCCAAGCCTTGCAACAACTTATGTTCCAAAGCGAATGGGACAATGTCGATTATCTCTTCATCGACCTGCCGCCCGGTACCGGCGATATCCAATTGACCCTGTCGCAAAAAATCCCCGTAACCGGCTCCGTTGTCGTCACCACGCCGCAAGACATCGCCCTGATTGATGCACGCAAAGCCGTGGATATGTTCAACAAAGTCAATATTCCAATTTTGGGCGTTTTGGAAAACATGTCTGTCCATATTTGCACCAACTGCGGCCATGCCGAAGCAATCTTCGGCGCAGAAGGCGGCAAAAACTTGGCAGAGCGTTTGAATGTACCGTTGCTCGGCCAACTTCCCTTGAGCCTGCCTGTGCGCGAAGCCATGGACAGCGGCACGTCTTCGGCTTTGTTTGAAAACAACCAAACCATCGCCGACATCTACACCGAAGCCGCCTTCCAAATCGCTCTGGCCATTACCGATAAAGGCAAAGACTTCAGCAGCCGCTTCCCGAAAATCGTCGTCGAATAAAAAAGTTTAAAAAAGGTGTTGACAGCTGTGCGCCCCGTCTCTATAATGCACAGCTCATCGGGTCGTTAGCTCAGTCGGTAGAGCAGCGGACTTTTAATCCGTTGGTCGAGCGTTCGAATCGCTCACGACCCACCAAATATAAAAAAACCTACTTTGAAAAAAGTAGGTTTTTTTGCGTTTGGGTTTTAGTATTTTGTTGAGGATATTTTGTTATTGAAACAATCCATAGCACATCAAGCATCAGGCCGTCTGAAAGATATTTTCAGACGGCCTGAAGTTTTATAGGAATGGTTTTGAGAAATAAGTTTTCTACTTAGGGCAGACAAACGTTTAAAACCTAACCTGCGTTTGCAACTGCCTACGATAAACCAATACGGCAGCAGTCAGTGTGGCAAAAGAGAACGCTGACAGCAGGATGAGGTAGCGGCCGATTCCGTCCAGTCCGCTGCGGTTGAGCAGCAGTTCTTGAAAAGCTTTCAAGCCCCAAGCCATTGGGGAAATCCAAGTGAGTTGTTGCATGGTTTCGGGCATGACGTGTGCAGGCACCATAATGCCGCCGATTGCCGCCATCAGGATAATGCCGCCGCCGCCGAGGACGACGGCGTGTTCGGTGGATTTGGCGCAGACGCTGATTAATAGCGCGTAGCCGAGTGCGGCGGCGCTGACGGCGGCGGACAACAGCGCGTAGGGAACAAGGCTGCCGTTGAGTATGAGGGCGGGCACGCCGATTTCGGGCAGCAGGTAGCGGCCGAGCAGCAGCATTCCGACAAATTGGAGCTGGTTAATCAGGAAATAGGGGACGAGTTTGGCGGCAATCAGGCCGGACGCGGAGGCGCGGGCGAGACGAAGGCGGGTGATGGTGTTGGTCTGGCGTTCCAGCGCCATGACGTTCGACAGCGGTATCATGATGAAAAACATACCGAAAATCAGCCATGCGGGTACGCTGTGCTGTACGGCGTTGGGTTTTTCCACCGTGCCGCTGCCTGCGCTCAGATAGTGTTCTTCCAGCATTTTTTTATCTAAAAAGCTGCGCACGGCGGTGAATTGTTCGTCGTTTTTTTCATCGACTTTTTTCTGGATGTCTTTGCGGATGGAATGGGGCAGTTTTTTATTGTCGATTTTGATGCCGTCGTTGTTGTCGAAATAAGCGTCCAGCCGCGTTTGGGTGTAGTGCTGCTGCAAAATGCCTTTAACCGCCGCCAGCCATGAAGGCTCGGTATCGGGCGGTACATAGATTTGCAGGGCTTTGTCGTCGGCGATTTTGCCGGAAGCGGGGTTCGGGTTGTACAGCACTAGTTGGAAACGCTTGTCGTGCAGGCCGTTTTGTGCGTCGGTCAGTTTTTCAGATGGCATCAGTGTGACATGGATTTGCTCCTTTTCCAGCGCAGCGGCCAGCGCGGTATTGACGCTGTCGTCTGTCGCGCCGACCAACGCGATGCGGCTGTCGGTGTGCGGGTCTTGGTCGCGGCTCAGCGCCAACGACATAATCAGCATGAAGGCGATGGGCATCACAAACAACACGGCCAAACCGTGCAGGTCGCGGCAGAGCAGTTTGAGTTCTTTGAGGAGGGAGGAAGTCGTCATTGTGGATTTTGCTTGTCTGTTGCTGGCTCGTCTTTGCGCAGGAAATCAAGGTAAAACGTTTCCAGCGAACCGTGTCCCTGCTGGAAGTAGCGGATTTGCGCACCGCTTTGTTGCAGGGCAGCGTAAACGGCGGCGGCATCGTGCGCCGTTTCCATCATGCCGCGGCTGTCCACTTGCTTTGCACCCAAAGCGGCCAGCGTTTGAGGTGGTAGCGGCGGTTCGACGGTAAAGCGCACGACACCGGTTTGCATGCTTAAAAGCTCGTTCAAACTGCCGTGGTACACCAGCTTGCCGTGTTGCAGCAGTGCAATTTTGCCGCAAAGCTGTTCGATTTCCGACAGATAGTGCGAGGTGTAAACCACCGTTACCCCCTGCCGCGTCAAATCCGCCACGCTGTCGAGGATAAAGCGGCGCGACTGCGGGTCGATGCCGACCGTGATTTCGTCAAGAAACACCAATTGCGGCGTGTTAATCAGGCCGATGGCAAAATTCAGACGACGTTTAAGCCCGCCCGAAAGATGCTTTGCCGCCTTGTTTTTGTGGGCGGTCAGGTCGGTCTGTTCTAGAAGCGCATTCAGACGGCTTTTGTCGCGCACTTTGTAAAGCGAGGCGAAAAATAGCAGGTTGTCCCACACCGAAAGCTGCGGATAAAACGCGAAATCCTGCGGCACCAAACCGATTTTCTGCCGCTCGCTGCGGCTCAACAGGTGCAACGGCTTGCCGTCAAACAAAATTTCGCCCTGCCGTACTTCCTGCAAGCCGGCCAAAAGCGACATCAGCGTCGTTTTCCCCGCACCGTTGTGGCCGAGCAGCCCCAAACATTCGCCGTCGGCAATATCGAACGACACATTATCCAGCGCAGCGGTTTCGGCTTTGGGATAACGGTGGGAGAGGGATTGGATTTGAATCATGGTTTCAGACGGCCTTTCGAGCGATATTTAAATCGCAGCACCCCATAAATAACGGCGCTGGAATTTGCCGTCCTTAAATATAAAGCAGACGCCAAAAGGATCGCCGTCCGAACCTTGTCTGCCGAACAGGTAAAGCGTCTTATCATTGCCGCGGTAATAAGCTTCCCAGCCTTGATATACATTGCTGCCGCGTGCAGTAGCAGCAAAATCAGGCGAGAACAGTCCTTGCAGTTCGGCAGCGGGAACCGCTTGACCGTTTAGCGTGATGCGTTCAAGCGCGAACACGCTTTGGGGAATCATAGAGTCGATACCATAATACGGTTTGCCTTGATAGAGACGCGCGGTGTATTTGTCTTTGCTGATGCCCGAGAAGTTGCTGCGTTTTGGGTGAATGCGGCGAGCTACGATGTGTACCTTTTGTCCATTGCCGGACAAAGTCAGTGTATCGTCATGACCGGATTGTTCGTGCAGACGGACGAAGTTTTTGTCGGAGGCGGGAAATATCAGACGGCTGTAATGGATAAAGCCGAAATCATCGGCGTTTGCCTGTTGTAGCTGAACAAAACAGAAGTCCGATTTGTTTTCGCTGAGTTCTTCTATACATTCCAACGGTGTGCCGTTAGGGATTTTCGCCAGTGGTTTGGAACGTAAATTAGGGCTTTTACGTAAGTTGGTGTGTCCGTCGGCATCATGAACCAAGGCAAAGCCGTTCTGCGGCGCGGTATGGGTTAAGGCGGAACACAAGAATAAGACAGTAGCTAGGTAACGCATTTTTTATTTCTTTTAGTTTTCAGACGGCCTGAATGTCAAAATAATTCACGGTAGATTAATCGGGATCGAATAAATCCTGATTATTTCAACAATCCCCGCCACAACGCTTCTTCATCATCCGCAATCTTGCGCAAAAACGCGGCAATGTTGCGGCAGCCGTTTTCAGACGGTTTTTTGCATTGCTTCACGCACATGGCTGCGAATTGACGCCATTGGTCGCCGATGGCGGTCATTTGTTCTGAGGCCGTCTGAAACGCAGGTTCGTTGCAGATATGGGCGGCTTGTTCGAGGAAGTAGGCGTAGATGTAGCGGAAACCTGCGCCGCCGGTACCGATTTCTTCCTGCATCCGCACCAAATGGCCGAGAAACAGTTTTTGGTATTTGTCGTTTTGTTTGGCAGGCAGGGACTCGATTTTTTTGGCCAGCGTGCGGATGCCTTTGACGCCGATGAAAAAGACCGGCGCGAGCATATGTTTGGCGTTTTTGCGTATGGCTTTGCGGATAATGGCGGGCAAGTCTGCCATGATTTGTTCAGACGGCCTGTTGTCTTCTAAGGTGTACATCAAGCCTTTTGCCGCCAATACGCCTTTGGCAAATCGCGCCCGCTGCAAATCTTCGGCGGCGCAGCGTTGTACGGTTTCAAATACGGGGTCGCTGATGAGGTAGTCGTTGCCGTCTTTGCCGTACACCAAAAGGTTGTGTGCGTTGAAATGAAAGCGCATTTGCGGCGGGAAGTAGGGCAGCCAGAAGACGGAGGTTTGCAAACCGGCCAGTTTGCCTGAAGACAGCGCGGCATCCAATGCGGCTTGTCCGCTTTGTGCGTCGGAAAATTTGCGGACGGATAATTTCAGCCCCAATGCTTTGCAGGTATCTTTGATGATGCTGCGCGGCGCGGTACGGTAGGAAACCAGCGGCATACCGTTTAATTTGATCAGCGGCATCCAGACAAATGTCAGTGCGTGGGCAATGCCGAAAATCATGGCTTCGTCTAAATTGTGGCCATGGTATTTGAGCAGGGTGGACATCACACCGCTTTCGCAATGGGCGGTATGCTGGTGTGGAAATTCTTGTGTGGTCATAAAGTTATTGGTTTTCGTACAATGTTTTCAGACGGCCTGAAGTGGTCGGAATAGGTTTGTTGTTTTGGAAATCAGCGCGCTTCTTTGGCCGCTTCCTGTTCGGCTTTATAGCGGCGCAGAAATTCGATGGCTGCGGCTTTTTCGGCTTCGTTGCCGTATTTGGCATCGCGTTGGGCGCGGCGCAGTTCGGCGCGTTCTTTGGCTTCTTCGATTTGGCGCGCTTTGAAGTCTTCGCGGTTGTCGGAGGATACGAGCTTGTCTTGTTGCGATTGCGCTTTGGCCATGGCTTTGGCAATCAAATCCATGGGGTTGAATGCGACGCTTGGTGCGGCTGTTTGGGTTTGTGCCTGTGCGGCCTGTTTGGCTTTGACGGCGGCTTCGCGTTGCGCCAACAGGGCTTTGCGTTCGGCATCGTCGCGCTGTTTGCGCGCGGTATGGCGTTCAAAACGGCTTTGCGCGTGTTCGGCGGCGGCAAAGCGCGGTTCGGCAGAGGTACTGAAACGGCGTGCGGACGGCAGGAAGGGCTGCGATACGGGAACCATGTCGATGCAGTCGACGGGGCAGGGGGTAACGCACAAGCCGCAGCCGGTGCATTCGTCGCTGATGACGGTGTGCATCAGTTTGGACGCGCCCATAATGGCATCGACAGGGCAGGCGCGGATGCAGGCGGTACAGCCGATGCAGGCGGATTCGTCAATCAGAGCCACGGCTTTGATTTGTGTTTTTGCCGGCGCGAGGTAGGGTTTGCCCAACAGGTCGGCCAGATCTTTCATGACGGTTTCTCCACCCGGCGCGCACAGGTTTACCGGTGCTTCTCCTGCCGACAGGGCGCGTGCATAGGGTAAGCAGCCTTCATAGCCGCACTCGCGGCATTGGGTTTGCGGCAACAGGCGGCTGATGCTTTGGATGGGAATGGTCATATGGATAATCAAAATCGAAAAGGCGCATTATATCAGATTGTTGCGTTTATTTTGGCGAAACTCTCTACGCTTATTTTAGTGAAATTTACCACGCTCGTTTTAGCGAAACTCGCTGCGCTCGTTTTCAGACGGCCTGAGTCGGGTTTGCGTTATAATTTTGAAATAGATTTATTTGGGTAATTAGGAATGACGGCTACACTTTGCCCTTGTCAGTCGGGGCGCGTTTATGCGGAATGTTGCGCACCGTTTCATGCGCGTGAGGCGGCGGCTTCGACGGCGGAAGAGTTGATGCGCTCGCGTTACAGTGCGTATGTTTTGCAGGAAATCGACTATATCGTAGACACGACCGTCCCTGCACAGCAGAATTTGTTGGACAAGCAGGATTTAGCGGCATGGAGTCAGCAGACGCAGTGGTCGGGATTGAAGGTTATCCGTCATGTGCCGTTTGGCAAACTGCATGCTTTGGTCGAGTTTGAGGCGTATTTTGAAGAGAACGGGCAAACCGAGTGCCATCATGAGTTGTCGGCGTTCGTGAAAATAGACGGACGTTGGTATTTTATTGATCCGACCGTTGCTTTGCCGACGATGAAACAGCCTTGTTTGTGCGGTTCGGGCAAAAAGTTTAAGGCGTGTTGCGGACAGTTTTTCAAGTAGTGATGTGAACAGGCCGTCTGAACATTCAGACGGCCTGAGCTGTTTTTGCAGATAAAAAAAACCATTCATACTAAGGGAGAAGTATGAATGGCCAATACATTGCGGGAAAACGTCTTACTTGCTGCACCGCCCAAAAGGGATGAAAGAGCGGTGTTGTGTCAGCAATTGGTATTCTACCGTTTTTAGTATTAAATGCTGTTAAGAAGTGAAATTATTTCAATAAATTGCAAGATAATCGTGATATTTTGAAGATAAACGGTATTTTCACTGATTTTCGCGAATCCATTTCACCCATTGTTTGAACAGCTCGGGTTGCAAAGCGGCGATGACGGAACGCTTGAAAACATGCTCGCCGCTCCAGAAATCATCGCCTTCCAAAGTGGTCAGGCAGCCGCCGGCTTCTTCAAAAATCAATGCGCCGGCAGCGTAGTCCCACAGTTTTTGTCCGCCGTGGATGTAAATATCGTAGCGGCCACTGGCAAGATAGCACCAGTCGAGCGTGCTGCTGCCCATGCTGCGGATTGTGCCGAATGGGGCGAGGGTGTTCATGCGGCTGGCGAGTTTGCCCGAGCGCAGGTATTTGATTTCCACGCCGGCAATGGATTCGCTGAGTTTTTTTTCTACCGAACGCAGCGGCAGCGGCGTACCGTTGAGAAATGCGCCTTTGCCGTGTTCGGCATAGAAACATTCGCCGCTGACCGGATTGTAAATCACGCCCAACTCGGTGCGCCCGTTTTTAACCAGTGCGACGGATACGGCAAAATGCGGCAAACCGTTGACGAAGTTGTTTGTGCCGTCGATGGGGTCGACAATCCACAGGCCGTCTGAATGTTCGTTCCACAATCGGGTTTGCTCCTGAACGCTCATCTCCTCGCCCAACATCGGACAATCTTCCAATAAGGGCAGGGCGGCGGCAAAAGCGGTTTGTGCGGCCAAATCTGCTTCACTCAAAACCGAGCCGTCTTCCTTGCGTCGTGACGGCGTATTCAGAAAACGCGGCATGACTTCGGTTTGGGCGATGTGGCGGACGACTTTCTGTAAACGGTATAGCACGGCATATCCTTGTTTTTTGCAGTTTTGCGCGACAGTGGATTAAAATTCGGGAAGTTTTCAAATTATAGTGGATGAAAGCGAAAGCAGGCAGGAGCATGTCGCCGCGTTTCTACTTCATTCATGAAATTTTAAATTTAAATTATATACATGAATAAAGCAGGAAACCATGCCCCGATTTTATGTTGATTTTGCCTTAAGCCCCGACAGCGTGGTCGAATTGCCCGATAATGTGGTGCGCCATCTGAATGTATTGCGCGTGAAAAATACGGAAGAAATCGTGTTGTTCAACGGCAATGGCAAGTCATATCCGGCTTTGCCCGAAGTTTTGGAAAAACGCCGCGCCAGCGTGCGGATTTTGCGTGAAGAGTCAACGGACAACGAATCGCCGCTGAACATTACTTTGGTGCAGGCGGTATCCGCCGCCGAACGTATGGATTTCACTTTGCAAAAAAGCGTGGAATTGGGCGTGGCGGAAATTCGCCCGGTCATCAGTGAACGCTGTGTCGTGCGCTTAAGCGGTGAACGCGCTGAAAAGCGGGTGGCGCGTTGGCAGGAAATCGTCGTTTCGGCGTGTGAACAAAGCGGCCGCAATATTGTGCCGAAGGTTTTGCCGCTGACGACTTATGCACAGGCATTGCGGCAGTTGCCGCAGGAAACGGCCAAACTGTTAATGAGCTTGAACCGCGCTCACAAACTGAGCGATGTTCGGCCGCAATCCGGCAAAGTCGTGTTTATGGTCGGCCCGGAAGGCGGCTGGACGGAGAAGGAAGAGCAACAGGCGTTTGATGCCGGTTTTCAATCCGTTACGCTCGGCAAACGGGTGTTGCGTACCGAAACCGCCTCACTTGCGGCCATTGTCGCCATGCAGACGCTTTGGGGCGATTTTGCATAAAGTTCGGGCCGTCTGAAAACGAGCGTAGCGAGTTTCGCTAAAACAAGCTGTTGCTTCATGAGATAAAAATGGGAGTTTAAAAAATGTCTTACACCTTTACGCTGGCCGAGCACGAGCTGGAAGCGGAATTGAAAAAGTTAATCGTGCAAGAAGCCGATAAGGCCGACGATGTGGATATGGATGATTTCACCGACGATGCGCTTTTGTTTGGCGATGACAGTCCGGTCGGTTTGGATTCGCTTGATGCGCTGCAAATCAGCGTTGCTTTGCAACAGTATTTCCAAGTGCGCCTGCAGGGCGACCGTATGGTGCGCAAACATATGATGTGCGTACGCGATTTGGCAGCGTTTATCCGCGCGGAGCATGGCGCGTGAGTTGGGTTTGCGGTACGGCGGCCACGTCTGCCTTGAATCCGCAAACGGATTTCAGACGGCCTGATGCGGTGTCTTATACGTTTTTAAACCAACCGCAGCAGGCTGCTTATTTCCGTGCATTTGCCGGCAATCACTTGGGGCGGAAGGAACTTGCGGATATTGCCGAACAACATTTGCGTCGAGCCGCCGAACATGCAGGCTGGCCGTCTGAAAGTTGGCATGATGCGCCGGTGTTTATCGGTTCCAGTTCCTATTCCATCTCCGAATATGAAAATGACTATCTTGCGGGCAATAGGGCGGCAGAAGAACACAGTCTGCTTTATCTTGCCGAAGATTTGCGCCGTCGCAGCGGCAATCGGCAGATTTTCAGTTTCGCTACTGCCTGCACTTCATCCGCCCATGCGCTGATTCAGGCAGATAACTGTTTGCGCGGCGGGGCGGAGCGCGCCTTTGTGCTTGGTATTGAAAACCTCAACCGGTTGACTTTGCTGCATTTTCACAGCTTGGGTTTGCTGTCCGAACAGTATCAGCCTTTTGGCGGAAACGGTTTGATTTTAGGCGAAGGTGTTGCCGCGCTTGCCTTATCTTCCGCTGCTCCCGAATCTTCTTCAGGCCGTCTGAAACTTATCGGACACGCCGCCAATACAGGCAATGACCTGATTCAAAGCGATGGCCAAGCGCAAGAGCAGGTTATGCGCCGTGCGTTAGATATTGCAGGCATCGCTCCTGAAAGCATTGCAGCCGTTAAAACACACGGCATCGGCACGACTGACAGCGATGCCGCCGAATTGGCCGCACTGGAAAATATATTCGGTACACTGCCGCCTTTAATGGCGTTCAAACCGCAAATCGGACACACGCTTGGCGCAACGGCAGCCCTTGAAACAGCTCTGCTTTTATCTGCTTTAAAACAAGGTGGAAGCAGCGATTATCAGGGGCGGAAAATTCGTTTTTCCGAATGCGCGGCTTCACAAAAAGGCGGCTTTTTCTGTTTGGCCAATCAGTTTGGTTTTGGCGGCAGCAACACATCTTTGGTATGGCAATGGCAACTGTAAATCCTAATATCCGCATTATCGCCGCCGTGCGTTTTGATACGGACGCCGGCACCGGCAGTAAAATCCTCAAACAAACCTTAAAGCAGCAAAGCGGTATAGATACCCGCCGCCTCAGCCGTTTGAGTTTGATTGCCGCGCTTGGTGCAGGGCAACTGAATGAACAAAGCGAAATCCGCTCTGATTGCGCTGTTTTTCTCGGTACGCCGTTTTCTTCGCCATCCGTGTTTGAAAAAATGGCAGACAATGTGCTGAACCATCACGCCGCAATGCCGTTTGACTTTATTGCCAACCTGCACAACGCTCCCGTTTTTCATGCTGCGCAAGCGTTAGGAACGCATGGTGCAACTTTGGTCGTAGCTGTCGACAACAATATAGATACTTGCTTTCATCCATTGTTGCTGGCGATGCAATCTTTGCAAAATGGCGGACAAGCTGCGGTTGGTTGGGCATATGAGCATCAAGCAGCTCATGCCGATACTCATGAAGGCAGTATTTGGATTGTGCTTGAAGCCGGTACAGAGCAGGGTGTTCCCGTTGTGTTGAATGATGAAGTGATGCAGGCTGATAGGCCGTCTGAAAAGCCGCGATATTATTGGCAAAGTATCGCTGATTGGATAGAAGCAGTAATGGCGCACGAGGGTAGGGATGTAAAAAAATGTACTTTGGTGTGATCGACAAATGATTTTAGAGAAAGTATTTGTCTGTTGAATAAATAAGGTTTGCACCATTAAAAAGGCCGTCTGAAAATATTTTCAGACGGCCTTTTTGTATCAAAAACCAATCAACGAGACATCTCGCCTTGAATAGCGCGGATATTCGCTTTACGGGCGTTGATGGTACGGGTCAGTTGTTGGATTTTAATTTGATCGCCTTTTTGTTTGGCTGCATTCAGCTGTGTTTGAAGGCGGGTAATAGCGGCCTGTTCATTGCGTACTTCAGTCTGCAATATCTGTTTGCGGGTTTCTTTAGGGCTTGGCTTAGGAGCCGGCGTAACCACAGGTGCAGTACGGATAACAGGGGCTTTGTATTTGCTGTATGAAGAAGCGCGTGATTTGCCCGGACGGTTGCGCAAGATAATATTCAGACGCGGATTGGCGGCTTCGGCTGTGTTGGTTACGCTGGTAATCGGAATATGGGGCAGAATTTTGATATCGTTGTAAACATTGCTCGGATCGAACGGAATATCGGCAGCCGGCTTATATGCCTTAGGGAAAGGCGTTTGCGCAGAGGTTTTGCTTTGATCTACCGGGGAAACCGTTGCAGCCGGTTTATTTGGTACATTTGATTCTACTGTTGGCGTAACAACGGTTTTAATCGTTTGTTCGTTAGCCGTGTTTGTGACGGCTGTTTTTACAGTTTTGGTGTTTTTTGCATTACGTCGGGTCGGAGTTTGGGCTTTGCCTTTACGCTTGGTTTCAACTTTGATAGGTGTTTTGTCAAGTATTTCATCTGAGGCAGTTACGGTTTGGTTATTTTGTTTGGCCGTAGTGCGATCAGGTGTTTTCGGTAAAACAACAGGATTCTGAATAATTGTTTGGGGGGCTTGAATCGCAGATGCTGTCGGGTGGGTTTGCGTAATAGGAATGGTAATGGAGTCGGGTATATTGTTTGGAGTTTGATCAGCCACAGTTTGAGGTTGTGTGGTATCAGGTATGACGTTGAGAACGTCAGTAGTGTCAATTTCAGGTTTTATTGTAGATGGGGTTGTATCACCGAGAATGGCAAGGCCATCAGCAACATTTTTATCAATTTGAGAAGTTAGACGTGCTTGTGCCATCGGAATGGAAATAGGTGCAGGAATACCGTTTTTATTTCGAACAGCTATAACAGGGGTTTGTACGGCAGGTGTTGCACGGGGGGTATTGATGTAGTCAGCGGCGGTGGCTTTGAATTCCGTTGTCTGTACTGTTTTTAAAACCGGCGTGTCGCTTGGAATTGTAACGGTTTTACCGCTTGCTGTTTCAGATTCGGTGAATACGTTTGGTTCTGCAGCAACGCTGCTTTCCACGGTGTTGTTTGTGTCAACTGCGCGGCAGGTATTGTTGAGTGGGTATGAAGCATAAACAGAGATGCCTTCAACATTGCAGACATACTCGGCAGCGTTGGCGGCGGCGGGGAGGGTCAGGCTGAGGGCAATAGCGGTTTTGCAGAAAAACGGTTTCATAAAAGCAATAGAATCAGGTTGTTTGTTTAAAGTGCAATTATACTATGTACATTGTCAGCAACCGCCAACTTATTTTTAGGCGGTGTAAAACTGCGGCTGAAAGGTTGAAAATCGAAATAAAAGGTCTTAGGCCGTCTGAAATTTTCTTTCTCTTAAAGTTTCAGATGGCCTTCGTTGTCATCGCGTATTAAACGTTCAACAGGCTTTCGTCCAATGTCAGCTCTTCGTTTTTATTGACGGCTACTTTGCGTGCCAAAACGTTTTGGGCGATTTTGTGCGCTTCGGCAAGCGAGTGCATCAGGTAAGTACCGCATTGGTATTCGTTCAACTCGGGGATTTTGCTTTGGTCTTGAACGGTCAAAACATCCTGCATTGAAGCGAGCCATGCGTCGGCTACTTTTTGCTCGTCGGGCGTACCGATGAGGCTCATGTAGAAACCGGTGCGGCAGCCCATCGGGGAAATGTCGATGATTTCAACGCCGTTGCCGTTTAAGTGGTCACGCATAAAGCCGGCGAACAAATGCTCCAGCGTGTGAATGCCTTTTTCGGGCAGGATTTCTTTGTTGGGAATGCAAAAACGCAGGTCAAATACGGTAATGGTGTCGCCTTTGGGCGTGGTCATGGTTTTGGCCACGCGTACGGCAGGGGCGTGCATACGGGTGTGGTCGACTTTGAAACTGTCTAGTAGGGGCATTTGGGTATCCTTTGAGGTAAATAGATTTTTAGCGGGTGAGATTTAAAGATTCAATCACAATTCGGCAATATTGACTGCTTCGCCCGAAGCCGCACTCAGTGCTTCGTTCAAAACATCGTAGAAATCCCGTCCGTCGCGTGTTGCCAGCCATTTACCGTTTTGCTCGGCGAAATGGTAGCCGCCGCTTTTGGCGGCAATCCACAATTCTTGGTTGGGCGTGTGGCGGTTGACGATGATTTGCGTGCCGTCCTCGGCTTCGATGGTCAGCACGTTTCCGGCAAACTGGCAGTCGAAATCCCAGCCGTTTTCATCGATTTGGTCTTCAATGTGTTCAAACAATTCTTCGCTCAGGCGGATGAATTCGCTTTCGGTCATCATGGCTTTTTGTGTGTTTTTTGTTTAAGATACCGAATCTTGCCACATTCGTAATGATGAAGAAAGTTTTACTGATGAAATACGGCGTATTTTTTGCAGCGGCAACGGCTCTGCTGCTCTCTGCCTGCGGCTACAAAGGCGACCTCTACCTGCCCAAAGAAGGCGACAAGGCGCGCTTCGGCGTGATTCAAACCGGCTTGAAATTCGATACGGCCAAAGAGCCGACCACTCAAACCAACGATTAAAAAAGACTTCACAAATATGACCTTATCCTGCGAACAAATCCCTTATTCCCACCTTGCCGAGGAATTCGGCACGCCGCTTTATGTGTACAGCAAATCTGCGCTGACCGAGGCGTTTGAAAACTACCAAACCGCGTTTACCGCTTTAAATCCGCTTGTCTGCTACGCGGTTAAAGCCAATGGCAACCTGAGCATCATCAAACACTTTGCTTCTTTGGGGAGCGGTTTTGACATTGTTTCCGGCGGAGAGTTGGCGCGTGTTTTGGCGGCCGGCGGCGATGCGGCGAGAACGATTTTTTCCGGTGTGGGCAAGAGTGAGGCAGAAATTGAATTTGCGCTGAATGCAGGCGTGAAATGTTTCAACATGGAAAGCATTCCCGAAATCGACCGCATTCAGAAAGTTGCCGCGCGTTTGGGTAAAGTCGCTCCGGTTTCCCTACGCGTCAATCCTGATGTCGATGCCAAAACCCACCCTTATATCTCCACCGGTTTGAAAGCCAACAAATTCGGTATTGCCTATGCCGATGCGCTTGAGGCCTATCGTCATGCTTCCCGACAAAGCCATTTGAAAATCATCGGTATCGACTGCCATATCGGCTCGCAACTGACCGACCTCAGCCCGCTCATCGAAGCCTGCGAACGTATTTTGGCCTTGGTTGACCAACTGGCAGACGAAGGCATTGTGTTGGAACACTTGGACTTGGGCGGCGGTGTCGGCATTGTTTACCAAGACGAAAATGTGCCTGATTTGGGCGCGTATGCCAAAGAAGTTCAAAAACTGATCGGTACACGCCGTCTGAAACTGGTTCTCGAGCCCGGCCGCAGCTTGGTTGGTAATGCCGGAGCGTTGTTGACGCGCGTCGAGTTCGTCAAACATGGAGAAGAGAAAAACTTTGTGATGGTCGATGCGGCGATGAACGATTTGATGCGTCCGGCGCTTTATGACGCCTATCATCACATCGAAGCGGTCGAAACCAAAAACATTGAGCCTCTGACGGCCAATATCGTCGGCCCGATTTGCGAAACCGGCGACTTCCTCGGCAAAGACCGCACCATCGCCTGCGAAGAAGGGGATTTACTGCTTATCCGCAGCGCCGGTGCGTATGGTTCAAGCATGGCGAGCAACTACAACACGCGCAACCGTGCGGCGGAAGTATTGGTTGACGGAAGCGGATACAAACTTATCCGCCAACGTGAAACCGTCGAGCAGCAAATGGCCAACGAATTGGCTTGTTTGTAAGGCTGGATTGTTTAAAAGGCCGTCTGAAAGCTTGATTGACTTTCAGACGGCCTTTGCTATAAAAGAAAAGGGCATGTATCCAACACGCCCTTTTTCAGTTTATCAATAATGCGGCGGAATCTCGTCGCGCAGGCTGTACGGTTCGCGTTCGCCATTTGCGCCTTTGTCCTGCATCCGTTGGTACAGCAGCCGCAGCTGGCCTTGCTGCAAATCCAAAGCCTGCTGCATCTTGGCGATGGTGTCGTTCAGGCTGCCGATTAAATCTTCCTGCAAGGCCGTCTGAATTTCCAGCTCTGTGACGCGGTGTTCCAATTCCTGAATATCGCTCATATTACAGCACCATCGCGGCAATCCAGCCGGCAACCATCAGCGGGATATTGTAGTGGATAAAAGTCGGGATAACCGAATCGCGGATGTGGTCGTGTTGACCGTCGGCATTCAAGCCCATGGTCGGGCCGAGCGTTGAGTCGGAAGCGGGGGAGCCGGCATCGCCCAGCGCGCCTGCCGTGCCGACGATGGCGACGGTTGCCAGCGGCGAGAAGCCGAGGCTGATACACAACGGCACATAAATCGCGGTAATAATCGGCAAGGTGGAGAAAGAAGAGCCGATACCCATGGTGACCAACAATCCGACAAACAACATGGCAAAGGCGGCCATGCCTTTATTGCCGCCGAAAAGTTGCATACTGTGTTCGACCAGCGGTTTGATTTCGCCTGTCGCGGTCATGACTGCCGCAAAACCTTGTGCCGCAATCATAATAAAGCCGACCATCGCCATCATTTTGATGCCTTCGCCGAACACATCGCTGGCGGCGGAACGGTTCATCACGCCCAGCATCATAAACACGGCAAAGCCCAACATCGCGCCCAATACCAATGAGTTTTCATACAAAAGCTGAATGACAAAGCACACGGCAATCGCCACGGCCGCCACCAAGCTGCGATAGGTTGACGGCTCTTGCTGCTGCACCGCTTCACGGTTGTCTTCCGTATCGGCGGCGTTGTTTTGATAAATGCGCGGCTTGCGGTAGTGCAAGAAGGCCAGCAGCAAGCCGGACACCATGCCCAAAGCCGGAATCGCCATTGCGTGCATCACATTGATGCCACCGGTGTCCATGCCTGCCGAGCGGATATTGCCCAACATGATGTCGTTCAAGAAGATGGCGCCGAAACCGTAAGGCAGGAACATATAAGTCGTTACCAAGCCAAACGTAATCACGCAGGCCACCAGGCGGCGGTCGAGTTTCAAACGGTTGAACACCAACAGCAGCGGCGGAATAATCATCGGGATAAACGCAATATGAATCGGCACAACGTTTTGGCTCATCACGCCCATGCACAAAATAATCGCCAGCAGCAGCCATTTGACCGTGCCTTCGCCTTTCGCATTGCCTTCACCACCGTTGAGCTTGCGGATAATCACGCCGGCGAGCTGTTGCGGCAGGCCGGAATGCGTGATGGCCATGGCAAACGCACCGAGCATGGCATAAGACAGCGCGATTTGCGCCCCGCCTTTCAAGCCTTCGTTAAAAACGGGAATAATCCCTTGCTGCACCACATCGCCGGCTGCGTTGGTTACATTCTCCAAAGGCATACCGGCCACCAATCCGCCGACAAACGCGCCGACAGCCAAGCTGAGCACCACATGCACGCGCGATAAAGACAGCGCCAGCATGATGATGACCGCAATTACAACCGCATTCATATCGTTCTCCGTTGTTTCAGACGACCTGTTATGTAAAAACAGGCAATCATCTGTTTACATATTACAAATAAACATCATAACCCAAGCATGAAGCCTTTGCAAAAAACGGCAGGCCGTCTGAAACCCGGAGTATCGGTTTCAGACGGCCTGCCGTGAACGCTTATTCAGCGTTTTAGTAGGGCGTGCGTTCTGGCGATAATAATAGCCAAAAAACGCGCGCTTCCTATTCTTTGCATAGGGTACCAATGTTAAAATTGACACAATGTCTCGGTTTCAGGTTTGTCACTGAAATTAAAACATTTATTGATAAAACCCAATTCAATCATACACAAACAAAGGAAAGAAGTGATGGATATTCTGACGCGGCTGCACAATCTGCCGCCCTCCCGCTTTCATTACAAACTTCTGGTTTTGGTCGGCATAGGTTGGCTGTTTGATGCCATGGATACAGGCTTGGTGTCGTTTGTATTGCCGGCTTTGGGAAAAGATTGGGCGTTGGCTCCGGCGCAGTTGGGCTGGATTGTCAGCATTGCCTTTGTCGGCATGGCTCTAGGTGCGGTATTCAGCGGCTGGCTGGCGGACAGGTTCGGACGGAAAACCGTTTTTGCCGGCACGATGGTGGTGTACAGTATTGCCACAGGTTTGTGCGCGCTTGCGCCTGATTTGACGGTTTTGCTGGTGTGCCGCTTTTTTGTCGGCGTCGGTTTGGGCGGCCAACTGCCCGTTGCCGTGTCGCTGGTCAGCGAATATGCGCCGCCGAAAGTACGCGGCCGTTTTATTGTGTTGCTGGAAAGCTTTTGGGGTTTGGGCTGGCTTTCGGCCGCGCTGGTGTCTTATTTCTTTATTCCGCAAACCGGCTGGCACAGTGCGTTTTTATTCGGCGCCTTGCCCCTGTTTTATGTGCCGTTGGTGTTGAAATTCGTTCCCGAATCCGTGCCTTACCTGCTTTCCCGCGGCAAAACCAACGAAGCACACCGTTTGGTATCCGCGCTGGAAATTCAATCGGGCATCACGCCGCCGACACAAGCAGTTGCCGCACCGGCCGCCCCGCGCGAACGCATCCGCTTCTTCCAACTTTGGCAACATCCGTTTGCACGGCGCACGCTGATGCTGTGGCTGGTTTGGTTCGGCATCGTGTTTTCGTATTACGGCATTTTCACTTGGTTGCCCAAACTGCTGGTCGAGCAGGGCAATACCGTGGTTAAAACCTTTGAATATGTGTTGGTGATGATTGTTGCGCAACTGCCCGGCTATATAGCCGCCGCGGCCTTGGTGGAAAAAATCGGCCGCAAAGCAACGCTGGCAGGCTTTCTGGCCGCTTGCGCCGCGTGCGCATGGTTTTTCGGGCAAAGCACGACTGCGGCCGAAGTCATGATTTGGGGCAGCCTGATGTCCTTCTTCAACTTGGGCGCATGGGGCGTTTTGTACACCTACACCCCCGAACTCTACCCCTTGCGCTTCCGTGCCTTCGCATCCGGCTGGGCAGGTGCCATCGGCCGCGTCGGCGGCATACTCGCGCCTATGGTGGTGGCGGCGATGGTGGGCAACAGCGGCGACTTCGGCAATATCTTTATGATGTTTGCGCTGGTCATGCTGCTGATTGTGGCGGTAATCTTGGTATTGGGTGAAGAAACCAAAGGCCGTACGCTGGAAGACATCAGCCAATAAAAGATAGATATGAAAAGGCCGTCTGAAAAAGATTTTCAGACGGCCTTTGTTTATTTACGCTTGTAATTTTAATACATCGTTTTTCTGTTTTTATCTTAATTATCGAGGAAAGCGACGAAGAATGACCGTTTTTGTTTTCGTGTGGATAAAAATATTATACTTCAAAGAATTAAAATGAATAAACGATAAAATGGCCGTCTGAAAAGTTCAATCATGGTTTGTGATGTAGGTCAAAGCAAAATGTAACTAAATTACCTATAGTTATCGTAGTGAAAATTTATTGACCTTATTGCCACCTTTTATTAAGGAGATACACCATGAACGCATCAGCCGACAACGTCGTCAGCCCAGCCGTAGCCGAGGTAAACAGCCTGGTTGACAAGGGTTTACGGGCATTGGACGAGTTTCTTAAGCTCGATCAGGAGCAGATTGACTTTATTGTTGCCAAAGCCTCTATTGCCGCGCTGGACAAACATGGTGTACTCGCCATGCACGCGGTTGAAGAAACGGGACGCGGCGTGTTTGAGGATAAGGCGACGAAAAACCTGTTTGCCTGCGAAAACGTCGTGCGCCGCCTGCGTGATTTGAAAACTGTGGGCGTCATCAGCGAAGACGATGTAACCGGCATTACGGAAATTGCCGATCCGGTCGGCGTGGTTTGCGGTATCGTGCCGACGACCAATCCGACTTCCACCACCATTTTCAAATCCCTGATTGCACTGAAAACCCGCAATCCGATTATTTTCTCGTTCCACCCGTCCGCCCAGCAGTGTTCCGCCCATGCCGCGCGTATCGTGCGCGATGCGGCGATTGCGGCCGGTGCGCCGGAAAACTGTATCCAGTGGATTGAAAAGCCGTCTATGGAAGGCACTTCCGCGCTGATGAAACATCCGGGCGTGGCAACGATTTTGGCGACCGGCGGCAATGCGATGGTGGAAGCCGCGTATTCTTGTGGCAAACCTGCGCTCGGCGTTGGGGCGGGCAACGTACCTGCTTATGTTGAAAAAACGGCGGACATCAAACAGGTGGCGCACGATATTGTGATGTCGAAATCTTTTGACAACGGCATGGTGTGCGCCAGCGAGCAGGCGGTGATTGCCGATAAAGAGATTTACAAAGAGTTGGCCGAAGAGTTCAAATCCTACGGCGTGTACTTTGCCAACAAAAAAGAAAAAGCCATGCTCGAAGAGTTTATCTTCGGCGTAACGGCGAATTGCGCCAGCTGCGGCGGCGCGAAACTCAATTCCGCCGTTGTGGGCAAACCGGCGACATGGATTGCCGAACAGGCCGGGTTTAAAGTACCTGAAAAAACCAATATCATCATCGCCGAATGCCGCGAAGTCGGCCCCAACGAGCCGCTGACCCGAGAAAAACTTTCGCCCGTTTTGGCCATGATTAAGGCGGATTCGACCGAACAAGGCTTGAAGTTCGCCGAAGAAATGGTCGCCTTTGACGGCTTGGGACACTCCGCCGCCATCCATACTGCTGACGAAGAATTGGTCAAAACGTTCGGCTCCCGCGTCAAAGCCCTGCGCGTGATTTGGAATTCGCCTTCCACCTTCGGCGGCATCGGCGACGTGTACAACGCTTTCCTGCCTTCTCTGACCCTCGGTTGCGGCTCTTACGGTAAAAACGCCGTCGGCGGCAACGTCAGCGCAGTCAATCTGTTAAACATCAAAAAAGTAGGCCGTCGGAGAAACAACATGCAATGGTTCAAAGTGCCCGCAAAAATCTATTTTGAACGCGATTCCATCCAATATCTGCAAGACATGAAAGACTGCGAAAAAGTCATGATTGTGACCGATCGTTCGATGGTTGATCTGGGCTTTGTCGATAAAATCACCTACCAACTGCACCAACGCAAAAACAAAGTGACCATCCAGCTGTTTACCGATGTCGAAGCCGATCCGAGCGTCCAAACCGTCTATAAAGGCACGGATTTGATGCGCAGCTTCCAGCCCGACACCATCATTGCGCTGGGCGGCGGCTCGCCGATGGACGCGGCCAAAGCCATGTGGCTCTTCTACGAACAGCCGCAAGTCGATTTTGAAGACTTGGTACAAAAATTCATGGACATCCGCAAACGCGCGTTCCGCTTCCCCGAATTGGGCCGCAAAGCCAAATTTATCGGCATCCCTACCACATCGGGAACCGGCTCTGAAGTCACGCCGTTTACCGTCATCAGCGACGGCGATAAAAAATATCCGATTGCCGACTACTCACTGACACCGACCATTTCGATTGTCGACCCTGCGTTTACCATGACCGTACCGGCAAGCGTAACCGCTGATACCGGTTTGGACGTATTGACCCACGCGGTAGAAGCGTACGTTTCCGTACTGGCGAACGACTTTACAGACGGCCTCGCCCTGCAAGCTATCAAGCTCGTGTTCCAATACCTCGAACGCTCCTACAAACACGGTGCGGCCGATCCGGAAGCGCGCGAGCATATGCACAACGCCTCCACCATCGCAGGCATGGCGTTTGCCAATGCGTTCTTGGGTATCAACCACTCGATGGCACACAAAATCGGCGGCAAATATCACGTTCCGCACGGCCGCGCCAACGCCATCCTGCTGCCACACGTCATTCGCTACAACGGCACACGCCCGCAGAAAACCGCCACTTGGCCGAAGTACAACTACTACAAAGCCGACCTGAAATATCAGGAAATCGCCCGTACTTTAGGTTTGCCATGCAGCACACCGGCAGAAGGCGTAGAATCCTTCGCCCGCGCCTGTCATGAACTGGCGGTCAACGTCGGCATCAAAATGTCGTTTAAAGAGCAGGGCATCGATGAGAAAACCTTCCTCGACGGCAGAAAAGAGCTGGCCATGATGTCTTTTGAAGACCAATGCACCCCGGCCAACCCGCGTCTGGCACTGGTCGCCGACATGGAAGAAATCCTGACCAAAGCCTATTACGGCGAATAAAATCGGGGAGATAAAAAGGCCGTCTGAAACCTGAATATAGGGTTTCAGACGGCCTTTTGTATTAGAACTAAAGTTGATACTTATTGTATGTGGAATTTAATTTGCAAACATTAAGAATAGTCATCATGAAATCAGAAATTTTAAAACAATTTGGCAAACATGTTCGTCATTTAAGACAACTGCAGGATTTAAGTCAGGAAGCATTGGCTGAAAAAGCGAATATGCACCGGACTTATATCGGGATGATAGAACGTGGAGAGCGTAACCCCGCCCTATTAAATCTTGTTCGTTTGGCTAATGCATTAAATATTTCTTTACCTGAACTTTTGACTTTTAAAGACTATGTTAATGAAGGAAACTGTGATAATGAATTTAACTGATTCGTATGATTTTTTTGAAGAAAACGCCGGAAAGACGCTAGGAGAACTAAAACTTGAATATCAAACCAGATTTCCTGGTTTTACCTCTGAAATGAGGATAAATAAAGGCGGGGTAGGACAGTTTATCGAAAAATTGATAGGGCTTAACAATACAAATGCTTTGACAGATTTTGCTGATGGCGAGCTGAAAACCAATAAAGCAGATACAGATGGTGCACCACTAGAGACTATGTTTATCTCGCAGATTTCCAGTAACTTTGATCAGTTAATCAGCGATCAGATAAGCTTTGAAGATAGTTGGATATACCAAAAAATTAAGAATTTGCTATATGTTCCTATTTGTAAAGTCGGCAACGATCCTGACCAATGGTACATACAGTCAGCCTATCATGTGCAAATAAATGAAGGGGTGAACTTTTCAGACAGTTAGCTGATGATTTCACGCAAATTAAAAATAAGCTGTTAGCTGATATTAATTCCGGCGACGGATACATTCATACATCAAACGGTAGTTCTATACCAATCAGATCAAAAGATTCTAAGCCATACCATCCTATATTTTCTGCGCAATATAATCGGAATACTTCAAATAAGAATCAAGCATTTTATTTTAAAAAAGAATTCATGCCGGAAGTTCATGAAATGACCAGACAGGGTAGAGCTGGTATTGTTCGAATAATTTAAAATAAGATGGGGCTACAGCTTTTGTTGTAGCCTTTTCTTTGCTAGTTCAAAAAAATCTTCTGCTAGTTCGCAACCACAAAATTTCCGACCATGTTTTAAGGCAGCGCCTCCTGTTGTGCCGCTGCCCATGAAAGGGTCAAAAATCCAATCACCGATGTTTGAAGCCGATAGCATGCAGCGTTCAAGCAAGGGGAGTGGTTTTTGTGTCGGATGTTTGCCGAATGTTTTTTCAGCTTTATTTGGAGGAGGGAATGTCCAAACACATTTCACCTGTTTACCATCCTTTTGTGTTTTCATGGTTTCAGAATGAAACGTATGTTTGGCTTTTGAAGCCGTTATTGGAAAGAAAGTAAGGCGGGTCTGCAAAAATCATATCAAACAGCCGTTTGGATATTTTTCCAATATCTTCCGCATAACGTTAAAGGAATTTTCGTTGTAGAGGACAAGGTCGTCTGAAACGATTTTTTTCAAACGACTTTGATAAATGGCGGCTTCTTCAGCGGGTTTGTCGAAATCACGCATAAATTGCCAATAATTCTCCGACTTTTTTACGACTGCTGCCCTTTGCGGCAATATTGCGTTGTACTTCAACCGTTTTCAGAATGGCAGAAGAATAAATATCCCTTGTGAATTCAGTATCATGATTTGAAATCAAAACGCCTTGGGAGTTAGGCACAATTTATTGATTTTTTGTAAAGTCCGCGACCAATGAATTCGATCATATTTTGATCACGCAAAATTTGCAACTGTTGGCGGATTTTGTCTTTGATATGGTTGTTTTGGGGGAATTGGATGGATAGTTTGTTTTCAAATTCATACATTTGCGACAATGTGAATTCTTCGGGGAGTTGATCGATACATTTCATAATAGCCAAAAGCCAGCCTTTGCGCTCCGCATTTTGGTTGCGTAAAAATAGATTGGATTGCCATTTCTTCAGAACGATTTCGGGTTCGATAATGCGGGAATTGTCTATTAAGAATATTTTGCCGCTTTCAGGTAAAGGTACAAGATTAATGGAACACATGATGTGGTGCGGTCGGTTTTTAATACCTTTATTTCTGGGAATAATCATGTCCGGTGTTATGAAATGTTTAGGTACAAGCACCAATTGCTGTATGGAGTAATCCGCTTTTTTATATGCAAGAAAGAAAAAGTTTGGGTTGGTATCTGACTGGATGCGCTCCAGCATGGTGTGATATGCACCGTCAGGTACACTGTTACCTATAGTTTTTTGATTTTTACTCTTTAATTCATATTGCTCGTGACAGTTTGGACAAAAGAGGTCTGCAACAGGTTTGTTATTGGTAAATCTCTGCATCGGCTTGCTTCCGCAACAGGGGCAGTAGCCGTTTTTTTCTAGCCAAGCCTCGCTCATTACACGGATTTTGTGGGTTGCTTTATTTTGTTGCTTTCCCAATTCGGTATCGAAAAATAAATTCATGTTTTGGATTTTGAGATTTAAGTTATTTGAGGTTTGTAATGTAGACAACTCAATCTACCTTAAAAAGGTCGTCTGAAAACCCTGTTTCCAAGTTTTCAGACGACCTTTTTTAATTACAGCAATCAATGTCGAATCTGGCTTTACACCACGATGTTCACCAGTCTGCCTGGTACGACGATGATTTTCTTCGCAGGCTTGCCTTCCATGAATTTCACTGCGCCTTCGTTGGCGAGGGCGGCGGCTTCGAGGTCGGCTTTGGAGGCGTCGGCGGCGACGGTGATTTTGCCGCGCAGTTTGCCGTTGACTTGAACCATGACTTCGATTTCGGATTTAACCAAGGCGGCTTCATCGACTGTCGGCCAGCCTGCTTCCCACAGTTTCGCGCCGTTTAATTCGCTCCACAGGGTTTCGCAGATGTGCGGCACAATCGGCCACAGCAGGCGTACGACGGCTTCCAATACTTCTTGGGCGACGGCGCGGCCTTGTTCGCCGTTGGTGTCGGTTTTGTCGTATTGGTTGAGCAGTTCCATCACGGCGGCAATGGCGGTGTTGAACTGCTGGCGGCGGCCGTAGTCGTCGCTGACTTTGGCGATGGTGGAATGCAGTTTGTGGCGCAGGTCTTTGAGTTCTTTAGACAAACCGTCTTGGCTGCCTGCGAACGCTTTGACTGCTTCGCCTTGTTTCAGGTATTCGTAAACGGTGCGCCACAGGCGGCGCAGGAAGCGGTGCGCACCTTCGACGCCGCTGTCGCTCCACTCGAGGGACTGTTCGGGCGGTGCGGCGAACATCATAAACAGGCGGGCGGTGTCCGCGCCGTAGGCGTTAATCAATTCTTGCGGATCGACGCCGTTGTTTTTGGACTTGGACATTTTTTCCGTGCCGCTGATGACGACAGGCAGGCCGTCGGCTTTGAGGACGGCGGAAACGGGGCGGCCTTTATCGTCGAAAGTCAGCTCGACATCGGCAGGGTTGATCCAGTCTTTACCGCCTTTGTCGTTTTCGCGGTAGTAGGTTTCGCAGACGACCATGCCTTGCGTGAGCAGGCGTTCAAACGGTTCGTCAACATTGACCAAACCTTCGTCGCGCATCAGTTTGGTGAAGAAACGCGCGTACAGGAGGTGCAAAATCGCGTGTTCGATACCGCCGATGTATTGGTCGACCGAGCCCCAGTATTTCGCGGCTTCAGCCGATACCATGCCTTCTGCGAACTTGGGCGACATGTAGCGGAAGAAATACCAGCTTGATTCCATGAAGGTGTCCATGGTGTCGGTTTCGCGTTTCGCCGCGCCACCGCAGCATGGGCAGGTGGTTTCGTAAAACTCGGGCATTTTTGCCAGTGGCGAACCCATGCCGTCAGGTACGACGTTTTCAGGCAAAACGACGGGCAGTTGGTCGGCGGGGACGGGGACGTCACCGCATTTTTCGCAATGGACGATGGGAATCGGGCAGCCCCAGTAGCGTTGGCGCGAAATGCCCCAGTCGCGCAGGCGGTATTGGGTTTTCGGTTCGCCCGCGTCTTGGCTTTGCAGCTTGGCGGCGATGGCGTCGAAGGCCGTCTGAAAATTCATGCCGTCCAAGTCGCCGCTGTTGACCAATACGCCGTTTTCTTTGTCGCCATACCATTCTTGCCATTGGTTTGCGTCGAATGCGTTGTCGCCGACGGCAATCACTTGTTTTTTAGGCAGATTGTATTTGGTGGCGAACTCGAAATCGCGTTCGTCGTGTGCCGGAACCGCCATCACCGCGCCGTCGCCGTAGCCCCACAATACATAGTTGGCAATCCACACTTCCAGTTTGTCACCGTTGAGCGGGTTGACGACGTAGCGGCCTGTCGGCACGCCTTTTTTCTCCATTGTCGCCATATCGGCTTCGGCAACCGAGCCGGCTTTGCATTCGGCGATAAATGCCTGCAATTCGGGTTTGTCGGCGGCTGCGGCGGTTGCCAGCGGATGCTCGGCGGCAACGGCAACATAAGTCGCGCCCATCAGCGTGTCGGGACGGGTGGTATAAACTTGCAGGAATTTCGCGTAATCGCCTTCCAAGCCTTGTTTGCTGTCGTCTGAAACGGCGAAGCGCACAGTCATACCGCGAGATTTGCCGATCCAGTTGCGCTGCATGGTTTTGACTTGTTCCGGCCAGTGTTCCAGCTTGTCCAAATCGTTGAGCAGCTCTTCGGCGTAATCCGTGATTTTGAAGTAATACATCGGGATTTCGCGTTTTTCGATCAACGCGCCCGAACGCCAGCCGCGCCCGTCGATAACTTGCTCGTTGGCAAGGACGGTTTGGTCGACCGGGTCCCAGTTCACCGTGCCGTTTTTGCGATAGACGATGCCTTTTTCAAACAGCTTGGTAAACAGCCATTGTTCCCAGCGGTAGTATTCGGGTTTGCAGGTGGCGACTTCGCGCTCCCAGTCAATCGCAAAACCCAGGCTTTTGAGCTGGGTTTTCATGTATTCGATGTTGTCGTACGTCCAAGCGGCGGGGGCGACATTGTTTTTCATCGCCGCGTTTTCCGCCGGCATGCCGAACGCGTCCCACCCCATAGGCTGCATGACGTTGAAGCCGTTTAAGCGTTTGAAGCGGCTCAATACGTCGCCGATGGTGTAGTTGCGCACATGCCCCATATGCAGCTTGCCGCTGGGGTAGGGGAACATGGAGAGGCAGTAGTATTTGGGTTTGGAGGCGTCTTCGGAGACGTTAAAAATACGCTCGTCGTCCCATTTTTTCTGCGCCGCAGGCTCGATGGCGGCGGGCTGGTAATGTTCTTGCATGGTCATTCTGTTTTTCGCTTGAAAACGTTGGAAAAAATAAAGATGGGATTATAGCAGGTTGTCGGGCCTGTCGGTTTGACAAAGGCCGTCTGAATGTTTGGATGTCGGAAAAGCACAATTTCAGACGGCCTTGAAAATACTGACTTGAGTTTTTGATACTCGCCCACATATCCCACCCAGTTTGAATTCATTCTTAACACTATCAAAATTATGAGCAATAAAGATTTTTACGAAACACTTGGTGTTGCCCGCAGCGCTAGCGACGATGAAATCAAAAAAGCCTACCGCAAGCTGGCAATGAAATACCATCCCGACCGCAACCCTGACAACAAAGAAGCGGAAGAAAAATTTAAAGAAGTCCAAAAAGCTTACGATACCTTGTCAGACAAGGAAAAACGCGCCATGTACGACCAATACGGCCATGCCGCGTTTGAGCAGGGCATGGGCGGCGGCGCGGGCGGATTCGGCGGTTTTGGCGGGTTCGGCGGCGCGCAAGGCTTCGATTTTTCCGATATTTTCAGCCAAATGTTCGGCGGCGGTGCCGGCGGCCGCCAGCCGGATTACAGCGGCGCGGACTTGCAGGTCGGCATAGAAATTTCGCTTGAAGAAGCCGCCAAAGGCGTGAAAAAACGCATCAATATTCCGACTTACGAAGAATGTGATGTCTGCCACGGCTCAGGTGCCAAACCGGGTACATCCGCATCGACTTGTTCGACCTGTCACGGCTCAGGCACGGTGCACGTCCGCCAAGCCATTTTCCAAATGCAGCAGACTTGTCCGACTTGTCACGGTACGGGCAAAGAAATCAAAGATCCTTGCGTCAAATGCCGTGGCGAAGGCCGCACCAAAACCAGCAAAACGGTTGAAGTCAATATTCCGGCAGGCATCGACGACGGTCAACGCATCCGCTTGAGTGGCGAGGGCGAGCCGGGTCAACACGGCGCGCCGGCAGGCGATTTGTACGTCAATGTCCGCGTGAGACAGCACAAAATCTTCGAGCGCAACGGCTTGGACCTGCATTGCGAACTGCCGATCAGCTTTGCCATTGCCGCATTGGGCGGTGAAGTCGAAGTGCCGACTTTGGACGGCAAAGTCAAACTGCACATTCCGAAAGAAACGCAGACCGGCCGCCGTATGCGCGTGAAAGGCAAAGGCATCAAGTCTTTGCGTTCCAGCTCGACCGGCGATTTGTACTGCCACATTTTGGTTGAAACACCGGTTAACCTGACCGACCGTCAGAAAGAGTTGCTGGAAGAATTTGAAAAAATCTCCTCCGGCCTCAATCTCAGCCAAACCCCGCGCAAAAAATCGTTTTGGGAAAAAGTAGGCGAAAAAGTAGGCGATTTGTTCTCCGATAATTAATCGCTGTGAAAAAGGCCGTCTGAAACCTGCTTGAATGAGGTTTCAGACGGCCTTTTGTTTTTCTTTTTGTTGCTTCAGGCTATGGTTTGCCGTAAAATCCGCGCTTCACTCTTACGGGAGTAGCCATTCGGCGCAATGCCGAAACCGTTGTCAACATAATCGGCTTGTGCGGCCGTGGCAGCGGTATCTTCTCTGCTTTATCGGAAGACAGGCAAGACGTAAGCGTTGTCCATACCCTTGCGGGCGGTATGCACAGCGCTTTTTGTTTGCCCGCTTTTCGGTTGAGTATCTTAAATCATGGAAGCTTTTTTCTCCTCGACGCTGGGCGTTGCCATTGCCGAAATCGGCGATAAAACGCAATTACTGGCGCTCTTTTTGGCAGCACGTTTTGCCCACAAAAACGCGATTGTTGCCGGTATCTTTGTTGCAACCCTATTGAACCATCTCGTTTCAGCCGCAATCGGTGTCTGGCTGGCATCCACTATTTCGCCCGAAGTCATGAAATGGGTGGTCGGTGGCAGCTTTATTGCGGTCGGATTATGGCTGCTGCTGCCGGACAAAGATGAAGACCCTGACAGCAAATGGCTGAAATACGGCGCATTTACGGCGACGGTTGTCCTGTTTTTCTTGGCGGAAATCGGCGACAAAACGCAAATTGCAACGGTTCTTTTGGCGGCCAAATACCAATCTATCCTGCTCGTCGTGGTCGGCAGTATTGCCGGTTTGATGATTGCTTCTGTGCCTGCCGTGTATTTGGGCGAAATGCTGATGCGCAAAATTCCGGCCAAAGCAGTGCGCATTGCCGCATGTATCTTGTTCTGCTTGCTGGGTATTTTGACCCTGCTTGGCGACGGTATCGTGTTGAAGGCCGTCTGAAATGTGGGACATTGTTTTTGAACACAAAGACTTTGTGGTCATTAATAAGCCTTGTGGCGTATCGGTGCACAGCGAATCGGAAGGGGAGGTTTGCCTGACCGTATCGCTGGCGCAGCAGCTCGGCGTTGAGCGCGTGTGGCTGGTTCACCGTTTGGACAAAGCCACCAGCGGCCTGTTGCTGCTTGCGCTCAACCGAGACAGCGCGGCGGCTTTGTCGGCGCAGTTTGCCGAGAAAACCATGCGTAAAACTTATTTGGCACTCGGTACGCACAAGCCGGCGAAAAAGCAGGGTTGGGTGAAAGGCGGTATGGCGCGTTCGCGGCGCGGTACATGGAAGCTGACGCGTGATGAGGATAATTTTGCCGTTACCCGTTTCAGCAGCCAAAGCCTGAAGCCCGGTTTGCGCCTGTTTGTGTTGCAACCGTTTACCGGCAAAACCCATCAGCTGCGCGTGGCCATGAAAAGCATAGGCAGTCCGATTTTGGGCGATACGCTGTATGGCGGCGATAAGGCGGAACATCTGTTTCTGCACGCTTGGCGTTTGGTTTTCGACTATCGCGGCGAGCATTTCGATATTCGGGTTGCACCTGATAAGACATGGCCGTCTGAAATCGATTTGCCGGCGTGTTTGGGTTCGGATGAATCCGAAGAGAAGCAGTGAAATTTTTGTATATATTAAAAAAGGCCGTCTGAAAATTGTTCAGACGGCCTTTTGATTGTTTCAAGTTTACATTTCCAATTCGCTCAAACCCGGCAAATCGGCAAAACAGCGGTCATGCGTGATTTGGCAGAAGTTGTCCAGATAGCCTTTGTTGGCGTCTTCCGTGCGAATGGCGGCATAAAGTTTGCTTTGCAGGCCGTCTGAAGTGATTTTGCGATGAACGACGTAGCCTTTTTCCAAATACGGCATGACCGTCCAGTAGGGCAGGGCGGCGATGCCGCGTTTGCTGGCAACCAGCTGAATAATGGCAATGGTCAGCTCGCTGTGGCGGCGCGGCGGATTAATGCCTTTGGGTAGTAGCACTTTTTTGGGCAAATCCAGCATTTCGTCGGGGACGGGATAAGTAATCAGGGTTTCGTCGATAAAGTCTTCCGCTTCCCAAACGTCTTTCTCGGCAAGCGGATGGTCTTCTGCGCAGATGCCGACCATTTCATAGGCAAACAGAGGGCGGTAGCTGATGCCGTTGAGCGGCTCAGCTTCGGAAACGATGGCAAGGTCGGCGCGGTGTTGCAGCAGCAGCCCGACCGGATCGGCTTGGAAACCGGAAACGATGTCCAATTCGACTTGCGGCCATAAGGGACGGAACTCGCCCATGGCAGGCATCAGCCAGTCAAAGCAGGTGTGGCATTCGACGGCAAGCCTGAGTTCGCCGGCTTCGCCTTCAATAATCCGCACCAAATCACGTTCGGCGGCGGCAACCTGCGGTAACAGCTCGCGCGCCAGTTGCAACAGGCGCATACCGGCCGGAGTGAAGCGCAAAGGCGTGGATTTGCGTTCAAACAAAGGCGTTTCGTAATAATTTTCCAAGGCACGGATTTGGTGCGACAGGGCGGATTGGGTCAGGAAAACCCGTTTGGCGGCAAGGGAAACGCTGCCGGTTTCTTCTAAAGCCAGCAAGGTTTTGAGATGACGCAATTCGATAATAGAGTCCATGTGTTTTCAGACGGCCTGTGGGTAAGGTGGCGTATATTAAAATAATTCATGATGATGTGCAAATGATTAATGTTGGGAATGATTGCTGAAATCGGAATGTAAGAATTTGAGGCATAAACAGATTTTGCGGT
Source organism: Neisseria sp. P0024.S006 (assembly GCF_051956595.1). Classification (NCBI taxonomy): domain Bacteria; kingdom Pseudomonadati; phylum Pseudomonadota; class Betaproteobacteria; order Neisseriales; family Neisseriaceae; genus Neisseria; species Neisseria sp. P0024.S006. Next base: position 140,996 of record NZ_JBQCXH010000002.1, on the reverse strand, counting down.
TAGAATGCGAAGCTGTTTTTGAAGATAGATATAAGGAGCGGAATATGGCTTTACGCCGTGAAATTCTGGCTTGGTGCGATGAGACATTGCAGGTCGGGCTGTTTAAGGACTATGCGCCCAACGGTTTGCAGGTTGAAGGCAAAGAAGAAATTGCCAAAATCGCCACTTCGGTTACCGCCAGCAAAGCAGCAATTGATTTTGCCGTAGAGCAGGGGGCGGATCTGCTTTTGGTTCATCACGGTATGTTTTGGAAAAGCGAGCCTGTCACGATTACCGGTTGGAAAAAAGCACGCATTGAAACCTTGCTGCAACACCAAATCAATATGGCGGGCTACCACCTGCCGCTGGACGCGCACCCACAATTAGGCAATAACGCACAGTTGGCCGAGAAACTCGATTGGGTACTCGAAAAACAATTCGGCGAGCAAAACCTGTTGAATACAGGCCGTCTGAAAACCACGCAAACGCTGGCGCAATTGTCTGAACGCATTGAGGCGGTATTTGACCGCAAGCCGACCGTTATCGGCGATGTTGAACGCGAAATCAAACGCATTGCCTGGTGCAGCGGCGGTGCGCAGGGATTTTTTCAGACAGCCGCAGACGAAGGTGTTGATGCGTATCTGACCGGTGAAATTTCCGAAGCGCAATATCATCTTGCCAACGAAACGGGTGTGGCATTTATCAGCGCCGGACACCATGCGACAGAACGTTACGGCGTCCGCGCCTTAGGCGATGCCGTGGCAGAAAAATTCGGTATCGAAGTGGTTCACTTTGATGAAAACAACCCTGCCTGAGTATTGAGCAATATCATAAAAACTTTACCTTATTTTAAATAATGCTTTGAGTATTACAACAAACTAGGTAGAATTACGCTGTTTAATGGCTCGGTATTCCCAAAAATTTAGGACGACTGAATAATGGATAATCAAGAAATCAACAACGGCCGCCGCCGTTTCCTGACACTGGCTACTTGCGGTGCAGGCGGTGTGGCGGCTCTGGGCGTAGCTACGCCCTTCGTGGCCAGCTTCTTCCCATCGGAGAAAGCTAAGGCTGCCGGTGCTGCTGTCGAAGTAGATGTCAGCAAAATCGAAGCAGGCCAAATGCTGACTGCCGAATGGCAGGGTAAACCGATTTGGCTGGTCAATCGTACAGATCAACAGCTCAAAGACTTGAAAAGTTTGGATGGCGCAGTTGTCGATCCTAATTCCGAAGTGGATCAGCAACCGGAATATGCTAAAAACGAGCACCGTTCGATCAAGCCGAACCTCCTCGTCGCTATCGGTATCTGTACCCACCTGGGTTGCTCTCCGACTTACCGTCCCGACGTTGCCCCTGCGGATTTGGGCGCAGACTGGAAAGGCGGCTTCTTCTGCCCGTGCCACGGTTCGAAATTCGACATGGCAGGCCGCGTATACAAAGGTGTTCCTGCACCGACCAACTTGGTTGTACCGCCTTACAAATATCTGAGCGATACAACTGTTTTGGTGGGCGAAGACTAAAAATAAGGAACGATAATTATGGCAAACCAAACCAATAGCAAAGCAAAAGCATTGTTAGGCTGGATGGACGCTCGCTTCCCTCTGTCTAAAATGTGGAATGAGCATTTGGCTCAATACTATGCGCCAAAGAACTTCAACTTCTGGTATTACTTCGGCTCTTTGGCCCTGCTTGTCCTTGTGATTCAAATTGTCAGCGGTATTTTCCTGACCATGAACTACAAACCGGACGGCAACCTGAACGCCTACCATCTGCCTGCTGCCTTTACCGCAGTAGAGTACATCATGCGCGACGTGTCCGGCGGTTGGATTATCCGCTATATGCATTCCACCGGCGCATCTTTCTTCTTTATCGTCGTTTATCTGCACATGTTCCGTGGCCTGATTTACGGTTCGTACAAAAAACCCCGTGAATTGGTGTGGATTTTCGGCTCCCTGATTTTCTTGGCATTGATGGCAGAAGCCTTTATGGGTTACCTGTTGCCTTGGGGTCAAATGTCCTTCTGGGGTGCGCAGGTAATTATTAACCTGTTCTCCGCCATCCCTGTTATCGGTCCTGATTTGTCCACTTGGATTCGTGGTGACTTCAACGTTTCCGACGTTACTCTGAACCGCTTCTTCGCCCTGCACGTTATCGCTGTACCTCTGGTGTTGCTCGGCTTGGTTGTGGCTCACATCATTGCCTTGCATGAAGTGGGTTCTAACAACCCTGACGGCGTTGAAATCAAGAAAAACAAAGACGAAAACGGTATTCCACGCGATGGTATCCCATTCCATCCTTACTACACCGTTAAAGACATCTTGGGTGTCGTTGTATTCCTGATTGTCTTCTGTTCTGTGTTGTTCTTTGCACCTGAAGGCGGCGGCTACTTCCTCGAAGCGCCAAACTTCGATGCAGCGAATGCGCTGAAAACACCTCCACACATTGCGCCGGTATGGTACTTCACTCCGTTCTATGCAATTCTGCGTGCGATTCCTTCGATGGCAGGTACTCAGGTATGGGGTGTAATCGGCATGGGTGCAGCAGTTGTATTGATTGCCTTGTTGCCTTGGCTGGATAAGTCACCTGTAAAATCTGTTCGTTACCGCAACAACTCTTTCAAAGTAATGTTGGCGTTGTTTGTTGTATCTTTTATCGGCTTAGGCATTCTGGGTGCATTGGTAGCAGATGATACTCGTACAGCTTTTGCTCGTGCATTCAGTGCATTCTATTTCTTGTTCTTCATCGGTATGCCTTTGCATACAAACCCTAAATGGTTGGCTGAAAAAGCTGGTGGTATTAAATATTTAATTAGCCTGTTTGTTTATGCAGCTTTAATTATTTATAACCTGTATTTAGTTGCAGTCTTGCCAAATTACATCGTTAAGGCGTTCGTTCTGGCTTACACTGTTTTCTTTGCAGCTATTCCATTCCTGAATGCGTTTAATAGCGAAAAAGCTACGCCTGAACGCGTAACCATGAGCACTACTAAACAAAAAATTATGTTCTTTGTTTACGTCGGTATTACCGTTGTTGGTGCTTACTTGTTTGCAACCAATATCTGATGAGGGCAGCGAAAATGAAACAAACTCTGAAAAACTGGTTTGCTGCCTTATTGCTGGCAGTGCCTATGAGTGCAGCCGTCGCCAGCGGCGGCCATGCAAACTATGAAAAAGTCGACATCGACCTGCGTGACCAAGTCAGCCTGCAGCACGGTGCGCAAATCTTTACAAACTACTGTTTGTCTTGCCACTCTGCAAGCGGTATGCGCTTCAACCGTCTGAAAGACATCGGTTTGACTGAAGATGAAATCAAGAAAAACCTGATGTTTACAACAGACAATGTTGGCGATGTCATGGTAGCGGCAATGGATCCGAAAGATGCTTCCAAATGGTTGGGTGCGCCTCCACCGGATTTGACCCTGATCGCCCGTTCTAAAGGTGCAGACTACCTGTACGCTTATATGCGCGGCTTCTATAAAGACCCAACTCGTCCGACCGGTTGGAATAATACCGTTTTGGCCGGCGCGAGTATGCCTCACCCATTGTGGGAGCAACAAGGTGTTCAAGCCGTTGAGTTGGATGCCAAAGGTCAGCCCGTTATGATTAAAGACGAGCATGGCAACCTGACTCCTAAACTGTATTGGGAATCTACCGGTCTGCACAGCCGTCGTCTGCCTAACGGTAAAGTAATCCAAAAAGAGTACGATGCTTATGTGCGCGATTTGGTGAACTACTTGGTATACATGGGTGAGCCTGCTCAATTGCAACGCCACCGTATCGGTTACATGGTTTTGACATTCCTGTTCGCCGTAATGTTGCCGTTGGCGTACTTCCTGAAAAAAGAATTTTGGAAAGACGTTCATTAATTCTTTTGAATCAAAAAGGCAAACCTGTTTCAGGTTTGCCTTTTTTGTTTGCTTGATTAATTTATGTTGAATTAATGAAAATCTAAAAATTGCTTAATGTAAACAGTATGTTATTTTAAATTTCTGGATTAAGTATTTGAAATTATGTATAATTCTTTCTGAATTTTTATAAGGCCTAAGGCCGTCTGAAAAGATTGATCAGGAGTAGAAGATTATGATGACTTTGTATTCGGGTATTACTTGTCCATTCAGCCAACGTTGCCGTTTTGTGCTGTACGAAAAAGGCATGGATTTTGAAATCAAAGATGTGGACGTGTTCAATAAACCTGAAGACTTGGCTTTGATGAATCCGTATAACCAAGTACCGGTCTTGGTTGAGCGTGATCTGATTTTGCACGAATCAAACATCATTAACGAATACATTGACGAGCGTTTCCCTCATCCTCAATTGATGCCGGGTGATCCTGTTATGCGCGGTCGCGGCCGTTTGGTGCTGTACCGTATGGAAAAAGAACTGTTCAGCTTGGTGCAAGTGTTGGAAAACCCTGAGTCCACCAATAAAGAACAGGCTAAAGCGCGTGAAGCCATTGGCAATGGCTTGACCCTGCTGGCACCGTCTTTTGCTAAAAACAAATATATTTTGGGCGATGACTTCTCTATGATCGATGTTGCCTTGTCCCCGCTGCTGTGGCGTTTGGACTATTACGACATCAAACTGGGCAAATCTGCCGCGCCTTTGCTGAAGTACGCGGAACGTATTTTCCAACGCGAAGCCTTCATTGAGGCATTGACTCCGGCTGAAAAAGCCATGCGCCGCTAAAGGATGGGTTTATGGCGACTTCAACCAAACCGTATTTGTTGCGCGCTTTGTATGAATGGTGCTTGGATAATAACCAAACGCCGCACATCGTCGCTTGGGTAAACGAACATACCCGCGTTCCGATGCAGTATGTGCGCGACAATGAGATTGTTTTAAATATTGGCCCTACAGCCAGCCATAATTTAAATATCGACAATGAGTGGGTCAATTTCTCTGCGCGTTTTTCCGGCGTAGCGCATGAGATTTGGATTCCGGTCGGTCATATCGTCAGTATATTTGGCCGTGAAAGTGGAGAGGGTATGGGTTTCGAGGTGGAACCATATCAGCCTGCTTCTACCAGTCCTGCTGCAACGGAAGATAAAAAAGCTGAATCTGCGGAAGAAAAACCGAAAAAAGTATTGAAGCTTGTGAAGTAATCAAAGACAAAAGGCCGTCTGAAATGTTTCAGACGGCCTTTATTGATTAGGTATTGAAGGGAAGCTCTGATGCCTTATCTGGTTATTAATTAAGCCAAACAAAAAAGCTCTTGTGTTTAACAAGAGCTTTTTTGTTTAGTGGTGGAGGTAAGCGGGATCGAACCGCTGACCTCTTGCATGCCATGCAAGCGCTCTACCAACTGAGCTATACCCCCGAAATTTGGTGGCGAATCAGGGATTCGAACCCCGGACACAAGGATTATGATTCCTCTGCTCTAACCGACTGAGCTAATTCGCCGTTTCGTGAAGTCGCTATTATAGTTTTTTTTGAATATTTGGCAAGCGCTAATTTTGGTTTTTTTTATTTCTTATTGTTTTTAAAAAATAAAAAGTAGATGGTCGAGTTATAGTTTATGGCAAATATCGCCGTGAACGAAGCCTGTCCAATCGATATCGATGTCTTTGCCAAAAGCGATCACTTTAAAAAGCTCGCCCATTTCGTGCTGATGGATCAGTTTTTGTACTGCGGCGGCGGCTTGGATGTATTCAATTGAATCCGGACTGCCGATTTGCGCCAGCAGATCAGTGATGCCGAGATTGAGCAGGAAATAAGATTGGGGCAGGTAGCCGATTAAATCCAAACCTGATTCTGTGCCGGCGCGTGCAATATCGGTGAAGTTGACATGTGCAGTCAGATCGGTCAGGCCGATGTTGAAAAATGGGTCGTGGATGGTGTGGTGGCGATAGTGGCCGATAAATGTGCCTTCTTTGCGTTGCGGATGGTAATACTGGGCGGCATCGAAGCCGTAATCGATAAATATCATGCCGCCGCGCTGCAATTTGGCGGCCAGGGTTTGGATAAAGGCATATTGTGCCGGATGCAGCTCGCTTGTGTATGAAGGGAGGGGAGGGAAATACAAGGCGGCTGTTCGTATCAGTTCGGCTTGGGCCAATGGTCTGATGGCTTCGATTAGCTTGTCATTCTCTAAGCTGACGCCAATTTGTTGAAACCCTTCATCTTGATAAATCAAGCGTTCCACCGGCATGGCATCCAATACTTCGTTGCCGATGATGATGCCGTCAAAGTGTTCGGGTAATGCGGTGAGGTGGATGACTTTTGCGGCTGCTTCGGGAGATGTGTGCTCAAGAATATGTTGACGTTGTCTTTCTGCAAGCTCTGCCGACAGCTCAATAATGTAGTAATGATTTAGGTCGTCTGAAAGATTTTGTAACAAAGTAGCGGCAAGATGGCCTGTGCCTGCACCAAATTCGTAGATATTGCCTGCTGTTTGCGGCAGTAATTCGGTAAGTTGTCTGGCAAGGGTTTGCCCGAATAAGGGAGATAGGGTGGGTGCAGTGATGAAGTCGCCGTCCGTGCCGATTTTATGGCTGCCTCCGCTGTAATAGCCGTATTTGGGTGTGTAAAGGGCAAGCTCCATAAATCGGGAGAAAGGTATCCAGTTTCGATGTTGTTCAATTTCGTTTTTGATGAGCTTAGTCAGGTGTGCTGAAGAGGCTTGTGCGTCAGGGGAGGGGAGGGGGAGTTGTGGCTTCATGACTGTTAGATAATGTAAAAAATTTGAATTTGTTTGTATATTATAGCTGCTTACGGAATGGGTGGTAATTGAGTATAAAAATACTATATGTAGTATTTCTATAATATAAATCATACTATATCTAGTATTTTATGCTAAACAAAATGCTTAATAAATCCATATGTCATTCATTATTGCGTATATAAACTATTGAATTTTAAGCATTTAGTGTTTCATTTCAGATAAGAAACGGATTTGACCTGATTGCCAAAATTTCTTATAGTGTCGGTTAGTGGGGTATAGTGGGTGAAAGTGGTTACTTTTTCCTGAAAAGTGTCCTGTTGAAGCGAAAACGAAATATTTTAGGGAGGTGGGATTTTTAATCTCACTCTGTTTTATTTTAATCGAATTTGGGGTGTGATGTGTTTGGCGGCGCTCATGAATTGAGTATGGACAGTAAAGGGCGGTTGGCGATTCCTGCCAAATTCCGTGATATTTTGCTGCGCCGTTATACGCCTGCAATTGTGGTTACCCTGGATTCCCGAAAAAAATTATTGATGTACCCGGAGCCCGTTTGGGAGGAAAAAGCCGAGCAGATTCTGAAGTTGAAAGTAGCTGGCAATGAATCTTTGCAACGGTATCAAAATCTGCTGCTGCACAATGCGGAGATTTTGGAGTGGGACAGCGCCGGACGCGTTTTGATCCCGGCCAATCTGCGCAAACGTGTGGATTTTGAAAAAGAAGTTACTTTGGTTGGCCGTGCAAACCGTATGGAGTTGTGGGGCCGCGAACATTGGGAAGAGGAAATGAATCAGGCTTTGGATATCGATCCTGACGAATTGGCTTTCCAATTGAGTCAAACGGATTTGCAATTGTGAGTAAAGTTGAAAATTATCAGCATGTTACTGTCTTGTTGCATGAGGCGGTGGATGCGTTGGCAATCCGTGAAGACGGGATTTATGTGGACGGTACGTTCGGTAGGGGAGGGCATTCCCGGCTGATTTTGTCGCGTTTGGGCGAGCAGGGTCGTTTGGTTGTTTTTGATAAAGACCCCGAGGCGATTGCGGTAGCCAATGAGCTGGCGGCGCAAGATAAACGTGTCCGTGTCATACACAATGGTTTTGAGACATTTCAGACGGCCTTGGATGAATTGGGCATCGATAAGATTGACGGTGCGCTTTTTGATTTGGGGATTTCGTCGCCACAAATTGACGATGGCAGACGCGGATTTAGTTTCCGCTTTGATGCGCCGTTGGATATGCGGATGGATCCGACCCGCGGGATGTCTGCGGCGGAATGGATTGCAACCGCATCCGAACAGGATTTACACGAGGTTATTAAGAATTATGGTGAAGAGCGGTTTAGTCGCCAGATTGCGCGTGCCATTGTTGCGCAACGGGAGGAAAGTCCCATCGATACAACCCGCAAGCTGGCGCAGCTTGTGGCGCAAAACGTCCGTACTCGTGAGCGCGGACAAGACCCTGCAACGCGCACCTTCCAAGCAGTTCGCATCTTTATTAACCGCGAGCTCGAAGAGGTAGAGGCAGTTTTGCCGCAGGTTGCAGGCCGTCTGAAAGAGGGTGGACGCTTGGCTGTCATTGCGTTCCATTCTTTGGAAGATAGAATTGTGAAGCAGTTTATTAAAAAATATTCGCAACATGCGCCTTTGCCCCGTTGGGCAGTGGTCAAGGAAGCGGATTTGCCTCAGCCGCCTTTGAAGGCTGTGGGCAAAGCAATCAAACCGGGTTCGGCAGAGACTGAAGCCAATCCGCGTGCGCGCAGTGCGGTTTTGCGTGTGGCGGAGCGCAGTAGCGGCGAATTTTCGGTTGTTGACTAGGGAAGCGTTTCGGCATTGTCGCAAGGGATGTTTCTGTTGACAGGCCGTCTGAAAGTTTGAAATGGGTAAGTTGAATATTTTATTACTGGTTTTGGTGACGGTTTCGGCCTTTGCCGTAGTGTTTAAGCAAAACCAGTCGCGCTTGCACTTTATCGAGTTGGATAAGGCGCAAAAGCGGGAAATTCAGTTGGAACAGGATTACGCGCGCTTGAAGCTGGAGCAGGCAAGATTGGCCAACCACAAACTGATTAAAGTGGCGGCCGAAAAGCAACATCTGCTTCCGCCGGGTGCGCATAATACGGCTATGCTGGAACGCAAAAAATAAGAATATAGCCTTGTTTTCAAGGTGTTTACGGGAATTAATAGCTCACTGAGCAGCTAAGTCATGAGAAGTCCAACATGTTAATTAAGAACGAATATAAACCTCAAATGCTGTCTGGAACCACAAAAACAAAAAAACCGTTGACAAGTAACGGACGTATCGGTTTGGTGCTGGGTGCCGTTGCGCTGGCATTTACCGGTCTGTTGGTGCGCGGGGTTTATCTGCAAACCAGTCAGCATGAGTTTTTGAAAAATCAGGGCGACCAACGTTTTGTGCGCACGCTTCCGCTGCCTGCATCACGCGGTATGATTACCGACCGTAATGGTGCTACATTGGCGTTGAGCGCGCCTACCGAATCATTGTATGCCATGCCTTCCGGTATGGAGGAAATGCCGACTGACGAGCAGTTGGAGAAACTGTCGGCCATTGCCGATGTGCCTGTTGAAGTGTTAAAAAATAAATTGTCTAAAAAAGACAAAGGCTTTATCTATCTGAAGCGTCAACTCAGCTACGAAAAAGCTGAAGAAATCAAGGCATTGGGCATTAAAGGCATCGCATTCCAAAAAGAATTGAAACGCCATTACCCGATGGGCAATCTGTTTGCGCACGTTATCGGTTTTACCAATATCGACGGCAAAGGTCAGGAAGGCTTGGAGCTTTCCCGCGAAGACAGCCTGCGCGGCGAAGATGGTGCGAAAGTCGTATTGCGCGACAATAAAGGCAACATCGTAGACAGCCTCGACTCTCCGCGCAACAGCGTGCCTAAAAACGGCCAAGACATGATTTTGTCTTTGGATCAGCGCATTCAGACGCTGGCTTATGAGGAGTTGAACAAAGCTGTGGCTTATCACAAGGCCAAAGCGGGTACGGTTGTGGTATTGGATGCGCAAACCGGCGAAATTTTGGCTTTGGTCAACAGCCCGGCTTACGATCCGAATCAACCGGGTCAAGCCAATAGCGAACAGCGCCGCAACCGCGCCGTAACCGATATGATCGAACCCGGTTCTGCCATGAAGCCGTTTACCATTGCCAAAGCGCTGGATTCCGGCAAAGTGGATACGACCGATACATTCAATACCCTGCCTTACAAAATTGGCCCGGCCACCGTACAAGACACCCACGTTTATCCTACTTTGGATGTACGCGGCATCATGCAAAAATCTTCCAACGTCGGCACCAGTAAGCTTTCTGCCATGTTTACGCCTAAAGAAATGTACGATTTTTATCATGATTTGGGTGTGGGCGTGCGTATGCATTCAGGCTTCCCGGGTGAAACGGCAGGTTTGTTGAGAAGCTGGCGCAGATGGCAAAAAATCGAACAGGCAACCATGTCTTTCGGTTATGGCCTGCAATTGAGCCTGTTGCAATTGGCGCGTGCCTATACTGTCTTGACCCATGACGGCGAATTGTTGCCGGTCAGCTTTGAGAAACAAGCGGTTGCCCCTAAAGGCAAGCGCGTCATCAAAGCTTCTACCGCAAAAAAAGTGCGCGAGTTGATGGTTTCCGTTACTGAAGCCGGCGGTACCGGTACTGCAGGTGCGGTGGATGGTTTCGACGTAGGTGCGAAAACCGGTACGGCGCGCAAACTGGTCAATGGCCGCTATGTGGATAACAAACACGTCGGTACGTTCATCGGTTTTGCTCCGGCTAAGAATCCACGCGTGATTGTGGCCGTTACCATCGACGAGCCGACTGCAAACGGCTATTACGGCGGCGTGGTTGCCGGTCCTGTATTCAAAGAAATCATGAGCGGAAGCTTGAACATCTTGGGCGTTTCTCCAACCAAGCCTTTAAGTAATGCCGCTACTGTCAAAGTACCGTCATAATCCAAACAATCAAAGAGATATTGTTTATGTTCAGCAAGTTAACCCCCTTGGCTGAAACCAACTTTCCGCCTCTGCTGTGTGAAAACGCAGCAGGGCGTTTGTTGCATTCAGACAGCCGACAAATTAAGCAAGGTGACATTTTCGTTGCCTGTCAGGGCGAATATTCAGACGGCCGCAGTTATATCCCCGCTGCCATTGCCAACGGCGCGGCTTTTGTTTTTTGGGACGACGACGGCAAGTTCACATGGAATCCCGAATGGAAAGTGCCCAATCAAGGCATCAAAGATCTGAAACATCGCGCCGGTATGTTGGCGGCACAAGTTTACGGCAACGTTTCAGACGGCCTCAAAGTCTGGGGTGTAACCGGTACCAACGGCAAAACCTCTATCACACAATGGCTGGCGCAAGCTGCCGATCTATTGGGCGAAAAAACCACCATTATCGGTACGGTCGGCAACGGTTTTTGGGGCGCATTGGAAGAGACCACACATACCACCCCCGCCCCCGTCGATGTCCAAACCCTGCTCTACCGCTTCCGTCAACAAGGCGCAACAGCCGCCGCGATGGAAGTCTCCAGCCACGGCCTTGACCAATCGCGTGTCAACGGCGTGCCATTCCGCAGTGCAATCTTCACCAACCTCACCCGCGACCACCTCGATTACCACGGCACGATGGAGGCCTACGGCGCCATCAAGTCGCGTCTGTTTTACTGGCATGGTCTGCAACACGCCATCATCAATGTCGATGATGAATACGGCGCAGAACTTGCAGGCCGTCTGAAAAAAGACTGTCCCGATTTAGCCGTTTACGGCTATGGTTTCAGTGAACACGCCGATATCCGCATTACCGATTTCACCGCTTCTTCAGACGGCATGGAAGCCGTATTCCAAACCCCATGGGGCGAAGGAAAATGCCGCACCCGTCTGCTCGGACGGTTCAACGCGCAAAACCTCGCCGCCTGCATCGCCTTGCTGTGTGCCAACGGTTATCCGCTTGATAAAGTATTGGATGTGCTGGCAAAAATCCGTCCCGCCTCAGGCCGCATGGACTGCATCATGAACAGCGGCAAGCCCCTAGTCGTCGTCGATTACGCCCACACACCTGACGCATTGGAAAAAGCACTCTCCACCTTGCAGGAAATCAAACCGCAGGGTGCGGCTTTGTGGTGCGTATTCGGTTGTGGCGGCAACCGAGACCGTGGCAAACGCCCATTGATGGGCGCAGCAGCCGTGCAGGGCGCAGATAGAGTTGTCGTAACCAGCGACAACCCACGCTTGGAAAATCCACAAGACATCATCAACGATATTTTGCCTGCCGTCCCTAACCCTGAACGCGTCGAAGTTGATCGTGCCGTTGCCATCCGTTATGCGGTTGAGCAGGCTGCCGCGAACGACATCATTCTGATTGCCGGTAAAGGGCATGAAAACTATCAGGATGTACAAGGCGTGAAACACCATTTCTCCGATTTTGAAATCGCAGAAAAAGCATTGGCAGAGCGCGGATAGACCATATCACAAATGTTCAGACGGCCCGAAACCTTAAGGCCGTCTGAAAAAGATTTAACCATACAAAACAAAAGCAAAACGACACACGCATTACGGCACGTCAGCCATTAAACCCATCACAGTTGTTTGTTCCAGAAGACTTTTTAACAAGGCCGTCTGAACAACAAGGAGACCGATTTGATGCTGAAAATGCCGACAAAAACCTTATTAATCAGTGCAGCCGTAGTTTTATTCGCAGGCTGTGCCACCAAACAACTTCCGCGCCCCAGTGCCGAAATCGAACAATTGAGGGCGCAACAGCCTCCGGCCGAGCAAAGCCTGCCTAATCCCGTTAAAGGCAAACGGTTTGACGACACTTGGGGCGCGGCGCGCAGTCAGGGGCGCAGGCATGAAGGTGTGGATATTTTTGCCAAGAAAAATACGCCGATACGCAGTACCACGCCCGGTATCGTCACCAAAATCGGGCGCAACCGATTGGGCGGTAAAGTTATCGGTATCCAAGGGCCGGGTGCGTGGCATTACTATGCCCACCTGAATAAATTTGCCCGTATCCGCCTGTATGAGCGAGTAAAAGAAGGGCAGGTCATCGGCTATGTCGGTAAAACCGGCAATGCCAGGACTACACCGGCCCACCTGCATTACGGCGTGTATCTGCCGAGCGGTGCGGTGAATCCGTATCCGCTGATTAATCAGAGCAGATAGGCCGTCTGAACAAGATTTGAGAGTATGAACGCAAAGAAATTGGTTAAGGCAACGAATATCGTCGGCATGGTGGCAGTCGTGCTGCTGGTGTACTGGGTATTTGTTCTGATTCTATCCAATGTTTTCGGGCTTAAGGTATTCCGCGAATACATTACGGAAATTTTCCTGATGAGTATTTTGGGGATTTTTGCCGTGATGGCGGGTGCCTTGATATTGAATATCATGCTGAATTTGACCCGTATTGCCGAGCGAGGACAAGAGGAAGAAAGCAAAGGCGGTCGGAAAACCTTATATTTGTTGTTGGCCGTATTTCCCGTTTTGGCCGCTTTGCTATTTGGCGGAAATTATCTGACTGTCCAGAAAAAACGTCAGATTTTGACTCAATCGCTAGAGCGTATCGTTAAGGATAACCCATCGCAAATCAACGCGTTGGCAGATTATCGTTTTGACTTGGCGTACATCAAAAAAGCGGCGTTAATCCTTGAGCTGATGTCGAAGGAAGATTCTGCCTTTAAAGCCGCTACGGTGATTGTGCCGGATACGATAGGTAATAAACAGGTTTATTTGGCTTTCTCAGCCGATTCCCAGTTAAGTGGGATTGATGAGCAGGCACCCAATGCTCAGGGAGTAGGCGATGATAATGGTTTTGTCGTTACTCGGAATGGCAATAAAGAAACAATCAGCAAAACGCAATATCTTTATGCTCCGCATTTGAGCGAGCGTGAATACTTGCAAAGAATATTTGCCGGACAAACAAATGAAATACGTTATGAGGTAAAAGACGGCAATTACAGCCTCTGCCACCCTTACCGTAAAAACGGTAAAACCATCGTATTGTGTTTCTCCGATTATCAGGAGTACGGAAAAATCGGTAGCTGAGTGTGAAAAAATCATTTGAATGTTGAATTGGATTGTTGTGAAATGAATGGACAAAGTTTCCAGCCATTGAAGCCATGGCTTGATTTCCCCGATCAAGTCAGACTGCTGCAAAGCAGGGGAATGAAAGTGAATGATTCGGTTCGGGCTGAAAAATATCTCCGCCGCATCGGCTATTACCGATTGAGCGGTTATTTCCATGCTTTCCGACAATGGGATGATACGCACAAAATTTTATCGGATCGTTTTATGGAGGGGAGCAATTTCGAGAGTGTATTGTCGCTTTATCTGTTTGATAAAAAGCTGAGGTTGTCGGCTTTGGATGCTTTGGAAAGAATAGAAACAGCGGTAAGGGTCGATATTGTCCATTGTTTGGGTGAGGCTGATCCTATGGCCCATAGAAAACCTGCCTGTTTGCATGGCAATTTTACGAAGAAGATTAACCAAAAGACAGGTAAAACCGAATATCAAGCCTGGTCGGAGCGGTTTGACGAATTGGAAGCAAGAGCCAAAAAGAGAAACTTGTCTTTGTATCATCACAATATACAGAAATACGGATGCCTGCCAATCTGGGCTGCGGGATGTTTGTGGGATTTCGGTACAATGTCATGGCTTTTTTCAGGTATGAAATATCCAGATAAAAACCTGATTGCCCAAAAGTACGGAGCAGTAAATGGAGATGTCTTTTTGGGATGGCTTAACGGATTGAACGAAATACGCAATATATCTGCCCATCACGACAGATTGTGGAATGCGAACATAGAACGGTCTGCCCCACCGATACAAAAGGACAGTTACTGGAGGCAATTGGATGCCAAACGTCCGTTTTTCTATTTTTGCATCATGCAGGAAATGCTGAGGGTTCTTTGCCCTAATTCTCAATGGGCAGATAGATTTGATGCCGTTTTGCAAGAATTTCCTGCGGATGTGAAGAGCAGCAAGGTAAGCTTGACGAGATTTGGCTGGTTTGAAAATTACCGAGAATGGGATTTGTGGAGAAAATAAAAACCGCCGCGTACACAAAAAGTGCAGAGGCAGCGGTCACGTCGGGCTTAATGATACCTAATAAGCCTCTGACAGGCAAGCTATAAATTTTAATCAGCAATATTTTGAATATGTAATACAACCATGAAACCACTAGACCTAAATTTCATCTGCCAAACCCTTGGCCTTCCGATGCCGTCTGAAAATCAACCCGTTTCGCGTATTGTTACAGACAGCCGTGATATTCAGGAAGGCGATGTATTTTTCGCGCTTGCCGGCGAACGCTTTGACGCGCATGACTTTGTTGAAGATGTGTTGGCAACGGGGGCAACGGCAGTTGTGGTTTCGCGCGAAGATTGTGCGGCTTTGAAAGGCGCGTTGAAGGTTGACGATACGCTTGCGGCTTTGCAAAAACTGGCGAAGGCGTGGCGTGAAAATGTGAATCCGTTTGTCTTTGGCATTACCGGCTCTTCCGGTAAAACGACGGTTAAAGAGATGTTGGCCGGCGTATTGCGTCATCGATTCGGTGATGAAGCTGTGTTGGCGACTGCCGGCAATTTCAACAATCATATCGGCCTGCCGCTGACTTTGTTGAAACTGAATGAAAAACACCTCTATGCCGTCATTGAAATGGGTATGAACCATTTTGGCGAATTGTCTTTGCTGACCCGAATCGCCGGTCCGAATGTTGCTCTGGTCAATAACGCCTTGCGCGCGCATGTCGGTTGCGGTTTTGATGGTGTCGGCGATATTGCCAAAGCCAAAAGTGAAATCTACGAAGGTTTGCTTTCAGACGGCATTGCGCTGATTCCGTGCGAAGATGCCAATATCGCTACATTTGAGGCGGCTACTGCGCAATTAAACGCTCAGACTTTCGGCGTTGCCAGTGGCGATGTCCATGCAGAAAATATTGAATTGAAACCGTTGTCTTGTGCGTTTGATTTGGTGCGAGGTAATGAACGTGTTGCCGTGGTCTTGCCGGTTCCAGGCCGCCACAATGTACATAATGCCGTAGCGGCGGCGGCTCTGGCTTTGGCGGCAGGTTTGAGCCTTGCCGAAGTTTCAGACGGCCTGAAAAATTTCAGCAACATCAAAGGTCGTCTGAATATCAAGCAAGGCATTAAAGATGCAACTTTGATTGACGATACTTATAATGCCAACCCTGACAGCATGAAAGCCGCCATTGACGTGCTCGCCGCTATGCCTGCGCCGCGTATTTTTGTGATGGGTGATATGGGTGAATTGGGTGAGGATGAAGCCGTCGCCATGCACGCCGAAGTTGGCGCGTATGCGCGGGATAAAGGCATCGAGGCCGCGTATTTTGTCGGCGACAACAGCGTTGAAGCAGCGGAAACGTTTGGCGCGGAAGGTTTGTGGTTTGCTGACAAAGATCCGCTGATTCAAGTGTTGAGCCACGACTTGCCTGAACGCGCTACTGTATTGGTCAAAGGCTCGCGCTTTATGAAAATGGAAGAAGTGGTTGAGGCATTGGTAGCAACAACCGCGTAAAAGGCCGTCTGAAATATGAAAAAGATTTTTCTATTGGCTGGTTTGCTGTTTGCCGCGTTTTATGCCGGAATGAAAGTACAGGCATTTATCTATGAAGATACCTGCTTGGACTTGGGAGGCGGAAAGAATCCCGGAAACTATCCGATTTGCGTGGTAGAGAAATAATCTTACTCAATAAGGCCGTCTGCAATTTCAGACGGCATACCGATTGATTTTTAATTGGGCATAAGCCCGATGTAACAACAAAAACAAAAAAGGAAGTTCCATGTTTTTATGGCTCGCACATTTCAGTAACTGGTTAACCGGTCTGAATATTTTTCAATACACCACATTCCGCGCCGTCATGGCGGCTTTGACTGCTTTGGCGTTTTCCCTATTGCTTGGTCCGTGGACCATCCGCAAACTGACTGCGCTTAAAGTCGGCCAGGCAGTGCGCACCGACGGCCCGCAAACCCACCTCGTCAAAAACGGTACGCCAACCATGGGCGGCTCGTTGATTTTGACCGCCATTACCGTATCCACAATCTTGTGGGGCAACTGGGCAAACCCGTATATTTGGATTCTCTTGGGCGTATTGCTTGCCACGGGCGCACTCGGTTTTTACGACGACTGGCGCAAAGTCGTCTATAAAGACCCCAACGGTGTTTCCGCCAAATTCAAAATGGTGTGGCAGTCGAGCGTCGCCATCATTGCCGGCTTGGCGTTGTTCTACCTTGCGACAAATTCCGCCAACAATATCCTGATTGTTCCCTTCTTCAAACAAGTTGCCTTGCCGCTTGGCGTAGTCGGCTTCTTGGTATTGTCCTACCTGACCATCGTCGGCACATCCAATGCCGTTAACCTGACCGACGGTTTGGACGGCTTGGCCGCATTCCCCGTTGTACTTGTCGCAGCCGGCCTTGCCATTTTTGCTTATGCCAGCGGCCACTCACAATTTGCCCAATACCTGCAATTGCCTTACGTTGCCGGCGCAAACGAAGTGGTGATTTTCTGTACCGCCATGTGTGGCGCGTGTCTCGGCTTTTTGTGGTTTAACGCTTATCCGGCACAAGTCTTTATGGGCGACGTCGGTGCACTCGCGCTCGGTGCGGCGCTCGGTACCGTTGCCGTCATCATCCGCCAAGAATTTGTCCTCGTCATCATGGGCGGCCTGTTTGTCGTTGAAGCCATTTCCGTTATGTTGCAGGTTGGTTGGTACAAACGCACCAAAAAACGCATTTTCCTGATGGCGCCGATTCATCACCATTACGAACAAAAAGGCTGGAAAGAAACCCAAGTCGTCGTCCGTTTTTGGATTATCACCATCGTCTTAGTGCTGATCGGTTTGAGTACCCTCAAAATCCGCTAAATCTCCAAAGGCCGTCTGAAAGTTTCAGACGGCCATTATGTAGGATAAGCATGCTTGTCTGAATCCTCTATTTCAAAAATAAATCCCGCAATAATCCACACAGAAAGTCCCCAAACATGTACCAATCTTTCGGCGGCGCAACCGGCATCCGCACCCTGACCGACCGTTTCTACGACTTAATGGAACTTGAGCCGAAATACCAAGCCTTGCGCCAAATGCACGGCGAAGACATGACCCTGATACGCGAAAAGCTCTACGAATTTTTCAGCGGCTGGCTTGGCGGACCGCAACTCTTTGTTGAAAAATACGGCCATCCCCAACTGCGTGCCCGCCATATGCCTTTTGCCGTCAACGTACAAGTCCGCAACGAATGGATGGCTTGTTTTGCCCAAGCCATGAGCGAACTGGACATCGACAAAGCACTTGCCGAACCGGTGTTAATCCAAGTTTTTGCCATGGCAGATTGGTGCCGTAACCAAAACGAAGACGGTATCGAACCGCCTATGCCGCCGATGGCGGTTGACCCATGGGTACGTGCACCGGAATTGCAGCAGATTTTGAGTAGCTACGGTGTGAATAGCTTTTTTAAGGAATTCACTAGTTAAGGCCGTCTGAAAAACTAGGATAAAACAGAAACAATAATCTGAAAGAAATGGATTTTAAAATGAATAAATTATTAAAAGAAATGATGGTAGCCCTGTTATCTTTGGGTTTGGCGCAGGCGGTTTGGGCTGATAATGTGCCGGATTTTAAGGAAACGTTTCAAGCTGCAGAACAAGGATTTGCAGCTGCCCAATATAATTTGGGTCTGATGTATGCCAATGGGCAAGGAGTCCATCAAGACGATGCACAGGCGGTGCGGTGGTATCGCAAGGCGGCAGAACAAGGGTATGCTCAAGCTCAATATAATTTGGGTGTGAGGTACGACAATGGGCGAGGAGTTCGTCAGGACTATACACAGGCAGTGCAGTGGTATCGCAAGGCGGCAGAACAAGGATTGGCCGATGCCCAATATAATTTGGGTATGATGTATGCAAATGGGCAAGGAGTTCGTCAAGACTATGCAGAGGCAGTGCGATGGTTTCGCAAAATGGCAGAGCAAGGGCTTGCAAAAGCCCAATATAATCTAGGCCTGTCCTATGCACAAGGACAAGGTGTGAGCCAAGACTATGTTCAGGCGGTGAGATGGTATCGCAAGGCTGCGGAACAGGGACATGCAGATGCGCAAAATAATTTGGGTGTGATGTATGATAATGGAAAAGGAGTTCGTCAAGACTATACAAATGCGGTGCAGTGGTATCGCAAGGCTGCGGAACAGGGACATGCAGGTGCTCAAATTAATTTGGGTATGATGTATGAAAAAGGGCAAGGCGTGCACCAAAACTATGCAAAGGCAGTGGAGTGGTATCACAAGGCGGCTGAACAAGGACATGCCCAAGCTCAAAATAATTTGGGTGTGATGTACGACAATGGGCAAGGAGTTCGTCAGGACTATGCACAGGCGGTGCAATGGTATCTCAAGGCAGCAGAGCAGGGGTATGCAGATGCTCAATATAATTTGGGTTTGATGTATGAAAAAGGGCAAGGTGTACGTCAAAGTAAAATAGTTGCTAAAGAATGGTTTAAGAAGGCTTGTGCTAATGGAGACAAGCAAAGTTGTGATGCTTATCAAAAATTGGATTAGGCAGGATATTAAATTTTGCTAAGGGCCGTCTGAAAAACTAGGATAAAACAGAAATAATAATTTGAATGTAATGGATTTTAAAATGAAGGTTTCGGTGAAAAAAATAATAATGGGTGTGATGGCTTGCTTTGGGTTAGGACAGGCAGCTTTAGCTGAAAGTATTCCGGATTTTAAGAATATGTTGAGAGCTGCGGAGCAAGGAGATCCAGAAGCTCAATTAAGTATTGGAGCAATGTATGCGAATGGACAGGGTATTAGTCAAGACAACAGGCTAGCAGTGCAGTGGTTTCGTAAGGCAGCAGAGCAAGAGAATGCTCAAGCTCAATTTAACTTGGGTGTAATGTATCAGCTAGGGCAGGGTGTTGGTCAAGATTATGTACAGGCGGCAGAATGGTATCGTAAGGCTGCCGAACAGGGTGATACTGGAGCCCAAAATAATTTGGGTATGCTGTATCAAAATGGGCAAGGTGTTAGTCAAGACTATGCTCAGGCTGCAGAATGGTTTTATAGGGCTGCGAATCAGGAAAATACAGATGCTCAGTTAAATTTGGGTATGCTGTATGCTAATGGGCAAGGTGTTAGCAAAGACTATGAGCAGGCGTTGAAATGGTTTCGTAGAGCGGCTGGTCATGGAGATGCCATAGGTCAGTATAATTTAGGTGTGGCATATGCTAACGGGGAAGGAGTGCATCAGGATTACATACAGGCTATAGGATGGTATCGTAAAGCTGCGGAACAAGGGAATGTAGATGCACAATATAATTTAGGCGATATGTATGCGAGTGGAGAAGGTGTACGTCAAGATTATTTAGAGGCGATTGAGTGGTACAGAAAGGCAGCAGAGCAGGGAGATGCTAAAGCTCAATTTAATTTGGGCGTGATGTACCTTCAAGGACAAGGAGTTCGTCAAGATTATGTACAGGCAGCGCAGTGGCTTCGTAAAGCAGCAGAGCAAGGAAATGCTAAAGCCCAATATAATTTGGGTGTAATGTATGCCAATGGGCAAGGAATTCGTCAAGATGATGTACAGGCGGTGAGGTGGTATCACAAGGCTGCAGAACAAGGTGTCGCTCAAGCGCAATTCAATTTGGGTATAATGTATGACCAAGGGAAAGGAGTTCGCCAAGATGATGCACAGGCAGTGCATTGGTATCGTAAGGCGGCAGAGCAAGGATATGCAGAAGCCCAATATAATTTTGGTGTGATGTATACCAACGGAGAAGGTGTTCGTCAGAACTATAAGATTGCCAAGGAGTGGTTTGGTAAGGCATGTCAGAATGGATTGCAGCAAGGCTGCGAGGCGTATCGTCACTTGGATGGTACAGAATTTTGAATCAAAGGCCATCTGAAACCCTAGGATAAAACAGAAACAATAATTTGAAAGAAATGGATTTTAGAATGAATAAATTATTAAAAAAAATGATGGTAGCCCTGCTGTCTTTAGGCTTAGCACAGGCTGTTTGGGCTAATAATGTGCCGGATTTTAAGGAAACGCTTCAATTTGCGGAGCAAGGAAATGCTAAAGCCCAATTTAGTTTGGGTAAGATGTATTACGAAGGGCAAGGAGTTCGTCAAGATTATGTAGAGGCGGCACGATGGTATCTCAAGGCAGCAGAACAAGGGTATCCTGTAGCTCAAAATAATTTGGGTACGATGTATGCTAAAGGGCAAGGAGTCCGTCAAGACCCTGTACAGGCAGAGCAGTGGTATCGGAAGGCGGCAGAACAAGGATTGGCCAATGCCCAATATAATTTGGGTGTGATGTACCACAATGGGCAAGGAGTTCGTCAGGACTATACACAGGCAGTGCAGTGGTTTGGCAAGGCAGCAGAACAAGGGATTGCAGAAGCCCAATTTAGTTTGGGTAAGATGTATTACGAAGGGCAAGGAGTTCGTCAAGATTATGCAGAGGCAGCGCGATGGTATCTCAAGGCAGCAGAACAAGGGGATCCTGTAGCTCAAAATAATTTGGGTGTGGCGTATACCAAGGGGCAAGGAGTCCGTCAAGACCCTGTACAGGCAGAGCAGTGGTATCGGAAGGCGGCAGAACAAGGGTATGCTCAAGCCCAATATAATTTGGGTGTGATGTACGACGATGGGCGAGGAGTTCGTCAGGACTATACACAGGCAGTGCAGTGGTTTGGCAAGGCGGCAGAACAAGGGATTGCTCAAGCCCAATTTAATTTGGGTGTGATGTATGCCAACGGGCAAGGAGTCCGTCAAGACGATGCACAGGCAGTGCAGTGGTTTGGCAAGGCGGCAGAACAAGGGCATGCTCAAGCCCAATTTAATTTGGGTGTGATGTATGAAAAAGGACAAAGTGTCCGCAAAGACTATGTTGAAGCGGTCAAATGGTATCGCAAGGCGGCAGAACAAGGATTGGCCAATGCCCAATTTAATTTGGGTAATATGTATGCCAATGGGCAAGGAGTCCATCAGGACTATGCACAGGCAGTGCAGTGGTATCGCAAGGCGGCAGAACAAGGGTATGCTCAAGCCCAATTTAATTTGGGTAATATGTATGCCAATGGGCAAGGAGTCCGCCAGGACTATGCACAGGCAGTGCAGTGGTGTCGCAAGGCGGCAGAACAAGGATTGGCTAATGCCCAATATAATTTGGGTGTGGCGTATGCTAATGGGCAAGGAGTCCGTCAAGACCTTGTACAGGCAGAGCAGTGGTATCGCAAGGCGGCAGAACAAGGGTTTGCAGAAGCTCAATACAATTTGGGTGTGATGTATGCCAAAGGAGAAGGTGTTCGTAAGAACTATAAGATTGCCAACGAGTGGTTTGGTAAGGCTTGTAATAACGGACTACAACAAAGTTGTGATGTTTATCGTGTATTTAATCAGGCAGGATATTGAATCCTTATTCAAAGGCTGTCTGAAAAAGCTTAGGATAAAACCAAAATGACTTTTCAAAATAAAAAAATCCTCGTCGCCGGACTTGGCGGTACGGGTATTTCCATGATTGCCTATCTGCGCAAAAACGGCGCGGAGGTGGCTGCTTATGATGCGGAGTTGAAGCCGGAACGCGTGTCGCAAATCGGTAAGATGTTTGACGGGCTGGTGTTTTACACGGGTCGTCTGAAAGATGCGTTGGATAACGGTTTCGATATTCTGGCGCTTAGCCCCGGCATCAGCGAGCGGCAGCCTGATATCGAGGTGTTCAAGCAAAACGGCGGGCGCGTGTTGGGCGACATCGAATTGCTGGCGGACATTGTGAACCGCCGCGGCGACAAGGTGATTGCGATTACCGGCAGCAACGGCAAAACCACGGTAACGAGCCTGGTCGGCTATCTCTGCATCAAGTGCGGGCTGGATACCGTTATCGCGGGCAATATAGGTACGCCGGTTTTGGAGGCGGAATTGCAGCGCGAAGGCAAAAAGGCAGACGTGTGGGTGTTGGAGCTTTCCAGCTTCCAACTGGAAAACACCGAAAGCCTGCGCCCGACTGCGGCGACGGTGCTGAACATTTCCGAAGACCATCTCGACCGCTACGACGACTTGCTCGACTATGCGCATACCAAGGACAAGATTTTCCGTGGCGATGGCGTGCAGGTTTTGAATGCGGACGATGTGTTCTGCCGCGCGATGAAGCGCGCCGGGCGCGAGGTGAAATGGTTTTCGTTGGAACACGAAGCCGATTTTTGGTTGGAACGCGAGACAGGCCAACTGAAACAAGGCGATGAAGATTTGATTTCTACGCAAGACATCCCGCTACAAGGCTTGCACAATGCCGCCAATGTTATGGCTGCCGTGGCTTTGTGTGAGGCCATCGGTTTGCCGCGCGAAGCATTGTTCGAACACGTTAAAACCTTCCAAGGCCTGCCGCACCGCGTGGAAAAAATCGGCAAGAAAAACGGCGTGGTATTCATCGACGACAGCAAAGGCACGAACGTCGGCGCGACCGCCGCCGCGATTGCTGGTTTGCAAAATCCGCTCTTCGTAATTTTGGGCGGCATGGGTAAAGGGCAGGACTTCACGCCATTGCGCGATGCGCTTGCCGGCAAGGCAAAAGGCGTGTTCCTGATCGGCGTCGATGCGCCGCAAATCCGCCGCGATTTGGACGGCTGCGGTCTGAATATGACCGACTGCGCCACTTTGGAAGAAGCGGTTCAGACGGCATACGCCCAAGCCGAAGCGGGCGATATTGTGTTGCTCAGTCCCGCCTGCGCGAGCTTCGATATGTTCAAAGGCTATGCGCACCGTTCGGAAGTCTTTATCGAGGCGTTTAAGGCTTTGTAAGGTCGTCTGAAACATGAAAAGAGGGTTGGTTTTACCGTAAACCTTGAGCACTATTGGCAAAAAGGTCGTCTGCAAACGTCAAGGCAGTTTCAGACGACCTTTTTGCAGCAACGATAAGCTTGTTTCTTTCCTTTATACGGTGTTACTGTTTCTTAAAAATTGCCTATGCAGGCAAACGGCGAGGCGGCGGGCAGCCATGCCTGACCGAAAAAACGTGTGTTCATCAATCCGAAAGGAAAACCCATGAATTTTCAAGACTACATCCGTTACGATGCCGTCGGTTTGGCAGAGCTGATCCGCAAAAAAGAAGTGTGTGCCGATGAAGTGTTGCAGGCTGCTTTAAACCGCTTGGATGAAGTCAATCCCAAGCTCAATCTGTTGGCGCACGATTTGCGCGAACGCGCGGCGGCGTGGCAGGGGTCGTCTGAAAATGCCGATACGCCGCTGGCGGGCGTGCCGTTTTTGCTCAAAGACCTGCTGGCGGATTGGGAAGGCGCGCCGACATGGTCGGGTTCGCGCATGATGCAGCATTACATTGCCAAGCAAAACAGCGATTTGACCCAAGCCTATCTCGATGCGGGGCTGCGCGTGTTCGGCAAAACCACCACGCCCGAATGGGGCGCGTATCCCGTTACCGAAACCGAAATTTACGGCATCACGCGCAATCCGTGGAATTTAGATTACACCGCAGGCGGCAGTAGCGGCGGCGCGGCTGCGGCAGTGGCTTCAGGCGTCGTCCCCGCAGCGCACGGTAGCGACGGCGGCGGTTCCATCCGCTTACCCGCGCACAACTGCGGCGTGTTCGGGCTGAAACCCACGCGCGGCCGCAGCAGTTACGCGCCAAACGCATCGGAGGCGTGGCAGGGTTTGGTATGCGACCATGTGTTGACCCGCAGCGTGCGCGACAGCGCGGTTTTGCTGGACATCGCCGCCCAAACCCAAGCCCGCGCCCTGTATGCCTGCCCGCCGCCGCCCGAAAACGGTTTTGCAGACAGCCTGAAACTAGAAACAGGTCGTCTGAAAATCGCTTTTTGGGAACAGGCATGGTTTGGCGGCGGTAACGACGAAGGCACGGAAGCCGCGTTTGCCCATAGTTTGAAACTGATGCAAGATGCGGGACACGAATTGGAAGAAGCCACGCCCGATTTCGCGCCGCCCGAACAATTAAACCGAGCCGCCCGCATCATCGTCATGGGCGAAACGGCAAAACTGTTCTACCAATATCAATACGAAACCGGGCAAAAACTGCCGCACCGCCTGCTTGAGCCGACAACGTGGGCAATGATTGTGCAGGGGCGGCAAATCAGTGCGGGCGAAATGGCATGGGCGCGCGACGTGATGCTGGCGCAGGAACGTGCCGCCAAAGCATTTTTCACACGCTACGACGTGTTAATGACGCCCGTCTGCCCGCGCACCACGCCGAAAATCGGCGAGATGATGCCGCCGCCCGCCGCACAAAAAGCCATGCGCCTGCTGTTTGGCACGCTGCGCTTGGGTTTTCTGTTGAAAAACAACCCGTTTTTAGAAAAAGAAGCCGCCGCCGCGCTGCAATACGTCGGTTATACGTCGCCGCTGAACATGAGCGGCAACCCCGCCATGAGCGTGCCGCTTTACCGGCATAACGGGCTGCCCGTCGGTACTCAGTTTGCCGCCGCACACGGACGCGAAGACACGCTGCTCCGCCTTGCAGCGCAGTTGGAACAGATACAGCCGTGGGTGGAAATACCGCAGTTGGCTTAGGGTTTGTATTGGATAAAAAGTAGCCTATTTTTCTGAAGAAAAAATTTATACAAGGCTGTCTGAGAACATAAAAGCGTTTTCAGACGGCCTTTTGCCGGTATCAAAGGGTAGGGGAGGGCGCAAAGAACGTCGGAATCCGGCATCTTTAAAGATTCTGAATTGTTGGTTTGGAAATAAACCTTTAAAATAACGTTAATTCATTTTTTCAGACGGCCTCTTGCCCATTTGCAGGCCGTCTGAATATTTTATTCAAGCCGTTACGGATGTTTTCATGATTAGTCTTTCCAAAATGCTTGACCGGCCGATTGCGCGCGATGGTCGGAAGTTTGATGTTTCTCTCTTGTGGATGGTCGTTTTGATGACGACCTTCAGCTTGGTAATGATTTATTCGGCCTCTATTGCATATGCGGCGTCGGATGGGGGCAGCCAGTTTTCTTTTGTGTCCAAACAGGCAATGTTTATTCTGTTTACGGTGGCCATGTGCTTGCCGCTTTTCCTGTTGAAGATGAGCTTTTGGCGGCGGATTATTCCGTTTTATTTTGTCGT
Source organism: Neisseria sp. P0024.S006 (assembly GCF_051956595.1). Lineage (NCBI taxonomy): Bacteria > Pseudomonadati > Pseudomonadota > Betaproteobacteria > Neisseriales > Neisseriaceae > Neisseria > Neisseria sp. P0024.S006. The sequence goes on along the minus strand of NZ_JBQCXH010000002.1, from coordinate 115,257 downwards.
TTCCGGTTTGCTGTTGTTGCTGGTTTTGTTTGTCGGCCGTGAGATTAACGGCGCGACGCGCTGGATTCATATCGGGCCGCTCAACTTGCAGCCAACCGAGTTTTTCAAATTGGCAACGGTTTTGTATTTGTCCAGCCTGTTTACGCGCCGTGAAGAAATGTTGCGCGATTTGGATTCTTTGGGTTGGTCGTCTTTGTTTACCGGTATTGGCGATTTGGTGTGCAGCCCTTTTAAAAGTGAAGCTTGGGTAAGGGTAAAGGAACGCTTCCGTAAGTTTAAAACCCTGATTTTGCCGATTATGTCGGTGGCGGTCGGTTTGGTTTTGATTATGGGCCAGCCGGATTTCGGCTCGTTTGTCGTGATTGTCGTGATTACCATGGGTATGCTGTTTTTGGCAGGCTTTCCGTGGAAGTACTTTGCCGTATTGGTGGCGACCGTTGTGAGCGGAATGGGTTTGCTGATTTTGGCCGCGCCTTACCGCATGGCGCGTGTGGCGGCGTTTTTGGATCCGTGGAGCGATCCTTTGGGTAAAGGCTATCAGTTGACGCATTCTTTGATGGCGATTGCGCGCGGCGGCTGGTTTGGCGAGGGATTGGGCGCAAGTTTGGAAAAACGTTTCTACCTGCCGGAAGCGCACACGGACTTTATTTTTGCCGTCATCGGCGAAGAATTCGGCTTTTTAGGGATGCTGGTTTTGGTGTTCTGCTACGGCTGGCTGGTGTGGCGCGCATTTTCCATCGGCAAACAGGCGCGTGATTCGGGCTTGATGTTCAGCGCGTATATTGCCAACGGTATCGGTATTTGGATTGGTATTCAAAGTTTCTTCAATATCGGTGTAAACATCGGTATCCTGCCCACTAAAGGCCTGACTTTGCCGTTTATGTCTTACGGCGGTTCGGCTGTCTTTATCATGCTGGTGTGCGTTACTTTGTTATTGCGCATTGATTATGAAAACCGCCAAAAAATGCGCGGTTATTCGGTGGAGTAAAACCATGAGCGGTAAAACTTTTATGCTGATGGCCGGCGGTACGGGCGGTCATATTTTCCCTGCATTGGCGGTTGCCGAGTCGCTGCAAAAGTGCGGCCATCATGTGATTTGGCTGGGCAGTAAAGATTCGATGGAAGAGCGTATCGTGCCGCAATACGGCATACGCTTGGAAACGCTGGCGATTAAAGGCATCCGTGGCAACGGCATCAAGCGTAAGCTGATGTTGCCGTTTACGCTGTACAAAACCGTCCGCGAGGCGCAGCAGATTATTAAGAAACACCGTGTCGAGTGTGTTATCGGTTTTGGCGGTTTTGTTACTTTCCCCGGCGGCGTGGCGGCAAAAATTTCCGGGGTGCCGATTGTGATTCACGAGCAAAACGCCGTAGCCGGTTTGTCCAACCGCCAACTGTCGCGTTGGGCAAAACGTGTTCTGTATGCTTTCCCCAAAGCCTTTCAACATGAAGGCGGATTGGTGGGTAACCCTGTCCGTGCCGATATTGCGGCATTGCCTGTTCCTGAAGAACGCTTTGAAAACCGTCAAGGCCGTCTGAAAGTTTTGGTGGTGGGCGGCAGTTTGGGTGCGGATGTGTTGAATAAAACCGTTCCGCAAGCTTTGGCATTGTTGCCTGAAGCGGCCCGTCCGCAAATGTATCATCAGTCCGGCCGCAATAAATTGGGCAACCTGCAGGCGGATTACGATACGTTGGGTGTGCAAGCCGAGTGCGTGGAATTTATTACCGATATGGTGTCCGCCTACCGTGATGCCGATTTGGTAATTTGCCGTGCCGGCGCACTGACGATTGCCGAGCTGACGGCTGCGGGTTTGGGGGCGTTGCTGGTGCCGTATCCGCACGCGGTGGACGACCATCAAACAGCCAATGCGCGTTTTATGGTGCAGGCCGAAGCCGGTTTGCTGCTGCCGCAAACTCAACTGACGGCAGAAAAACTGGCCGAAATCCTCGGCGGCCTGAATCGCGAAAAATGCCTGAAATGGGCGAAAAATGCCCGTACGCTGGCGTTGCCGCACAGTGCGGACGATGTGGCGGAAATTGCCATATCCTGTACCGAATAAGCAGGCAGACTTTGTTCAAGGCCGTCTGAAAAGTTGATTAACGGCGTTTCAGACGGCCTTTATTGCTTTTGTTAAAATTCCTTTACAATAAAAGCATAGCGCAGAAGCGGATAGCCCTTTAAAATAACGCCTTTACGCACTAAAAACCAACCGGAACGCAACATTATGATGAAAAATCGAGTCACCAACATCCATTTTGTCGGAATCGGCGGCGTCGGCATGAGCGGTATTGCCGAAGTCTTACACAATTTGGGCTTTAAAGTTTCCGGTTCGGATCAGGCGCGTAATGCCGTTACCGAGCATTTGAGCGCTCTCGGCATCCAAGTTTATCCCGGCCATACTGCCGAACATGTCAATGGCGCCGACGTAGTTGTTACCTCTACCGCCGTCAAAAAAGACAATCCCGAAGTCGTCGCTGCGTTGGAACAGCAGATTCCCGTGATTCCGCGTGCACTGATGTTGGCAGAATTGATGCGCTTCCGCGACGGTATCGCCATTGCCGGTACGCACGGCAAAACCACGACCACCAGCCTGACCGCTTCTATTCTCGGCGCGGCAGGACTCGACCCGACTTTTGTTATCGGCGGCAAGCTCAATGCCGCGGGTACCAACGCCCGTTTGGGTAAAGGCGAATACATTGTTGCCGAAGCCGACGAATCCGATGCTTCTTTCCTGTATCTGACGCCGATTATGTCCGTCGTAACCAATATCGACGAAGACCATATGGACACTTACGGCCACAGCGTTGAGAAACTGCATCAGGCGTTTGTCGATTTTATTCACCGTATGCCGTTCTACGGCAAAGCCTTTTTGTGTATCGACAGCGAACACGTCCGCGCGATTTTGCCGAAAATCAGCAAACCTTACGCCACTTACGGCTTGGACGATACTGCCGATATCTACGCGACCGATATTGAAAACGTCGGCGCGCAAATGAAATTTACCGTTCATGTTCAAATGAAAGGACATGAGCAAGAGCCGTTTGAAGTTGTTTTGAATATGCCCGGCCGCCACAACGTCCTCAATGCGTTGGCGGCTATCGGCGTTGCGTTGGAAGTTGGCGCATCGGTTGAAGCCATTCAAAAAGGCTTGCTCGGCTTTGAAGGCGTTGGCCGTCGTTTCCAAAAATATGGCGACATCAAATTGCCAAACGGCGGAACCGCGCTGCTGGTGGACGATTATGGACACCATCCTGTCGAAATGGCGGCAACTCTGGCCGCCGCACGCGGCGCATACCCTGAAAAACGCTTGGTCTTAGCTTTCCAGCCGCACCGCTATACCCGCACGCGTGATTTGTTCGAAGATTTTACCAAAGTCCTCAATACCGTCGATGCGCTGGTGTTGACCGAAGTTTATGCCGCAGGGGAAGAGCCGATTGCCGCAGCCGATTCTCGCGCTCTGGCACGCGCCATCCGCGTATTGGGCAAACTTGAGCCGATTTACTGCGAAAATGTTGCCGACTTGCCGCAAATGCTGCTGAATGTTTTGCAAGACGGCGATGTCGTGTTGAATATGGGTGCCGGCAGCATCAACCGCGTTCCGTCTGCATTGGTGGAATTGTCGAAACAATCATAATAAACAGGCATATTGGCCTTTGAGGACAGATAGGTCGTCTGAACAATATTCAGACGGCCTGTATCAGTATTTAAGAAAGTGGAAATTATGCAGAATTTTGGCAAAGTGGCCGTGTTGATGGGCGGCTTCTCCAGCGAGCGTGAAGTTTCGCTGGACAGCGGCGCCGCTATTTTGGCTGCCTTGAAAAGCAAAGGTGTCGATGCCCATGCGTTCGACCCCAAAGAAACCCCGTTGTCTGAATTGAAAACCCAAGGGTTCCAGACGGCCTTCAATATTTTGCACGGCACTTTCGGCGAAGACGGCGCGATTCAAGGCGCATTGGAACTGATGGGTATTCCTTATACCGGCAGCGGTGTGGCCGCTTCCGCGCTGGGTATGGACAAATACCGCTGCAAACTGATTTGGCAGGCCGTGGGTTTGCCTGTTCCTGAGTTTGCTGTATTGCATGACGACAGCGACTTTGATGCCGTTGAAGAAAAATTGGGCCTGCCTATGTTTGTGAAACCAGCCGCGGAAGGCAGCAGCGTCGGTGTGGTAAAAGTCAAAGAAAAAGGCCGTCTGAAAAGCGTTTACGAAGAATTGAAACATTTGCAGGGTGAAATTATTGCCGAACGCTTCATCGGCGGCGGCGAGTATTCTTGCCCGGTATTGAACGGCAAAGGTCTGCCGAGCATTCATATTATTCCGGCTACCGAGTTTTACGATTACGAAGCCAAATACAACCGCGACGATACGGTTTATCAATGTCCGTCGGAAGATTTGAGCGAGGATGAGGAAAACCTGATGCGCGAACTGGCCGTGCGTGGCGCACAGGCGATTGGTGCGGACGGCTGTTCGCGCGTGGACTTCCTAAAAGATACGGACGGTAAGCTGTATCTCTTGGAAATCAATACCTTGCCCGGTATGACCAGTCATAGTTTGGTGCCAAAATCTGCAGCCCATACCGGCGTAGATTTTGCTGATTTATGTATTGAGATTTTGAAGACCGCTCATGTGGGATGATGCAGGCGCACTGGGTCGGCTGACCCGCCGGCTATTGTTGCTGATGGCCTTTCTGCTGATAGGTTCGGGCATAGCTTGGCTTTACAATTCCAAATATTTCCCTGTGAAACAGATTGCCATTCAGGGTAAGCTGAAATATGCTTCCAGCAAAGAATTGCAAACTGTTGCACGAGAGCATATCAGGGGTAATATGTTCCGCGCCGATATTGATGCGGCGCAGGCCGCTTTTCAGGAGTTGCCTTGGATTGACTCGGCAATGGTGCGCCGCCGTTTTCCGGAAACCGTGGAAATTATCCTGACCGAGCGCGTGCCGGTTGCACACTGGCGCGCTGGCGGCTTGGTGGACAGTAAGGGCAATGTGTTTGCCGCAAGCCTGAAACAGGACCTGCCTATATTTGAAGGGCAGCAGGGGACAGGCAAAGACATGGTCAAACATTATGCGGACTTTTCCGGTATTTTGAGTCCGTTGAAACTGACCATCAAAGAATTGATTTACACGCCGCGTTCGGCATGGCTGCTTGTATTGGACAACGGCATTACCGTGCGCTTGGGGCGTGAAAACGAAATCAAACGTTTGCAGCAGTTTGCCCAGATTTGGCCATCGTTGCTGCGTAAAAAACAAAGTCGTATCGAGTATGTCGATATGCGTTATAAGGATGGTTTTTCAGTCCGTTACAGGCCGTCTGAAAACCCTTCCGACAGTGAATAGCCGATTAGACGTGAAGCAATCTTGTTTCAAAAATAATCAAACCGTCAGTCAGACAACATAGCGAACGAGCAATTATGGAACAACAACAAAATAAATATATCAGTGCCTTAGACATTGGTACGTCCAAGGTCATCGCCTTAATCGGCGAGATTCGGGAAGATAATGAAATCCACATTGTCGGCTTGGGCCAAAGTCCTTCACGCGGCCTGCGTGCAGGTATGGTGACCAATATCGATGCTACCGCGCAAGCCATTCGTCAGGCGGTAGAAGATGCCGAGCTGATGGCAGATACCAAAATTTCCCACGTTGTCACCGGTATTGCCGGTAACCATATCCGCAGCCTGAATTCACAAGGCGTGGTCAAAATTAAAGATGGCGAAGTATCGCAAGCCGACATCGATCGTGCCATCGAAACGGCCAAAGCCATCAATATTCCGCCTGATCACAATATCTTACATACCGTGGTTCAAGAGTACATCATCGACAACCAACCCGGTGTGAAAGAGCCTATCGGCATGAGCGGCGTGCGTTTGGATACCCGCGTGCACATCATTACCGGTGCGAACACTGCTTTGCAAAATATCCAAAAATGTATCCAACGCTGCGGCCTGCAAATGGATCAAATCATGCTTCAGCCTTTGGCGAGCGGTCACGCCGTTTTGACTGAAGACGAAAAAGATTTGGGCGTGTGCGTCATCGATATCGGCGGCGGTACGACCGACATCGCGGTTTATACTAATGGCGCCATCCGCCATACTGCGGTTATTCCCGTTGCCGGCGATTTGATTACCAAAGACTTGGCACAAGCCCTGCGTACGCCGCACAGTGCCGCCGAGTACATCAAAATCCATTACGGCGCCGCCATTCCGACTATGGATGGCTTGGATGAAATGATTGAAGTTCCTAGCGTTGGCGACCGTCAATCACGTCAAATTTCACGCCGTGTATTGGCTGAAATCATCGGTCCGCGCGTAGAAGAGATTTTGGAATTGACGCTGAACGAATTGCGCCGTTCCGGCTTCCCTGAAGAAGTGCTGACTTCCGGTATCGTTTTGACCGGCGGTGCCTCTATGTTGACCGGTATTGTTGAGTTGGCGGAAGAAGTCTTTAATTTGCCGGCACGTATCGGTGTTCCACAAGAAATGGGCGGCGTATCCGAGCGTATCCGCAATCCACGCTATTCAACAGCAATTGGCCTGCTTCAGACGGCCTATGCTGCCGAAGAGGGTGAGCAAACCAGCCGAACTGGTGCGATTGCCCTGAATGATTCAGGCAAAAAAATGGGTCTGTGGGAAAAAATCCAAAGATTCTTCAGGGACAATTTCTGATAAAAGCGTTCAGGGCAAGCGGTGTAAAATCCGTTTGTCCTGAATATTTAAGTGGAATTAAACGGTTTTAAATAATTGCTAAGTGAATAATTTAAAACTTGTATATTTTCTGTTAAAAATTGTAGTAAAAATATAACGCCAACAGTCGGATGATAAGAAGATTTTTGCCAGTATCAGGATACTTCTTATATAATACGGATAATAAGTTATTTTTGAACCGTCCTTATAAAGCGGGGCGCGGAGGATTATTGAATGGAATTTGTTTACGACGTAGCAGAATCAGCAACAAGCCCTGCTGTTATTAAAGTTATCGGTTTGGGTGGCGGCGGCTGTAATGCCATCAACAACATGGTTGCCAACACTATTCATGGTGTTGAGTTCATCAGTGCCAATACCGATGCGCAATCATTGGCTAAAAACAATGCGGCTAAACGCATTCAATTGGGTACAAACCTGACTCGCGGTTTGGGCGCCGGTGCAAATCCTGAAATCGGCCGCGCCGCAGCCCAAGAAGATCGCGAAGCCATCGAAGATGCCATCCGCGGTGCAAACATGCTGTTCATCACTACCGGTATGGGTGGCGGTACAGGTACCGGTTCTGCTCCTGTTGTGGCTGAAATCGCTAAAGAAATGGGTATCCTGACCGTTGCGGTTGTAACCCGTCCGTTTGCTTACGAAGGTAAACGCGTACACATTGCTCAAGCAGGTTTGGATCAGCTCAAAGAGCGCGTTGACTCCCTGATTATTATCCCGAACGACAAATTGATGACTGCCTTGGGCGAAGATGTGACCATGCGCGAAGCTTTCCGTGCGGCCGACAATGTACTGCGTGATGCGGTTGCCGGTATTTCCGAAGTGGTGACTTGCCCTAGCGACATGATCAATTTGGACTTCGCCGACGTGAAAACTGTGATGAGCAATCGCGGTATCGCCATGATGGGTTCAGGTTTTGCGCAAGGTATCGACCGTGCCCGTTTGGCTACCGATCAAGCTATCTCCAGCCCGCTCTTGGATAATGTTACTTTGGATGGTGCACGCGGTGTATTGGTAAACATTACCACTGCTCCTGGCTGCCTGAAAATGTCTGAGTTCAACGAGATTATGCGCATCGTCAACCAAAATGCACACCCTGAAGTGGAATGCAAATTTGGTGCTGCCGAAGACGAGAGCATGAGCGAAGACGCTATCCGTATTACCATTATTGCTACCGGCTTGAAAGAAAACGGTACTGACAACCAACTGCGTGCTGCTGCCCGTACCCAACAATTGGTACGCGGTGCGGAAGAAGCGCCTCAAGCTCAAAGCCAAAGCAGCGCTGAAAGCTTGGTTCGTACCAACCGCAATATCCGTTCTATGAACCTGACTGCGGCTGATTTCAGCAACCAGTCTGTACTGGATGACTTTGAAATTCCGGCAATCTTGCGCCGTCAGCAACACACTCCTGAGAAATAATCAGGATAAAGTATGAAAAGACCTGCCTTTAAGGCAGGTCTTTTTTATTAGTAAAATAAACTTAAGGCCGTCTGAAAATTTTCAGACGGCCTTAAGTTTTCAAATAAAGCAAATAACAAGCCTACCCTTTATTGAGAATTTGCTTGTTTTCGCCCTCGCGGCGCAATTCTTTAGGCAAGACAAATACAATGCTTTCTTCTGCACCTTCTCCTTCACGTATGGTCTCATGTCCCCAGTCTTGAATGGTTTGTAAGACTTCTCGAACCAAGACTTCGGGAGCGGATGCGCCGGCAGTAACACCGACCTTGGTTTTGTTTTCAAACCATTCTTTTTTCAGATAGGAAGCATTATCGACCATATAGGCATCGACTCCGCGCAATGCGGCTACTTCACGTAACCGGTTGCTGTTGGAAGAATTGGGCGAGCCGACAACAATCACGAGGTCGCATTCTTCCGCCAATTCTTTAACGGCAGTTTGGCGGTTGGTTGTGGCGTAGCAGATGTCTTCTTTGTGCGGATTGCGGATATTGGGGAAGCGTTGATTCAAAGCTGCAATGATGTCTTTGGTTTCGTCCACCGATAAAGTGGTTTGGCTGACGTAGGCAAGCTTGTCAGGATTTTTGACGTTCAGCCCGGCCACATCTTCCACTGTCTCGACCAAAAACATTTTACCCGGGGGCAATTGTCCCATTGTGCCTTCTACTTCGACGTGGCCTTTGTGGCCGATCATGATGATTTCGTAATCTTGGGCATCGAGACGGGCTACTTCTTTGTGGACTTTGGTTACCAAAGGGCAGGTGGCATCAAAAACGCGGAAACCGCGTTGTGCCGCTTCTTCCTGTACGGCTTTGGATACGCCGTGAGCAGAGTAAATCAGCGTGGCCCCCTTGGGTACATCCGCCAAATCATCGACAAAGACGGCACCTTTTGCCCGTAGATTGTCCACGACGAATTTGTTGTGAACGACCTCATGGCGGACGTAAATAGGCGCGCCGAACTCTTCGAGTGCACGTTCAACAATGCTGATGGCGCGGTCAACGCCTGCACAGAAGCCGCGGGGATTGGCAAGGATAATGGTTTTTTGAGTCATGTGTGTTCCGTTTTCAGACGGCCTTTGTGTCGTTTGAAGATGTTTTTTTGTGCAGCAAACCATCTAATACCAAGCAAACCGCGCCAACGCAGATAAAGCTGTCGGCAATGTTAAATGCTGGGTAAAACCAGTTTTGCCAATAGAAAAGCAGAAAATCGACAACGTGGCCGTGAATCAGACGGTCAACCACATTGCCAATTGCGCCGCCGATAATCATGGCTGCCCCCAGTTTGCCCCAGCGTCCAAACTCATCGCGCCAGATGGTACGGGCCAAATACAGGCTGATGACGACGGCCAGACCTAAAAAGAAGAATTTTTGCCAGCCGCCTTGGTCGGCCAAAAAGCTGAATGCCGCGCCTGGATTATAGGCAAGCGTCAGGTCAAAAAAGTCTGGAATAATATTGAGGCGTTCGCCTTCGGTAAAGTGTTTCAAGATTTCCCATTTGCTCAGTTGGTCAAGAATGATGGCAACGAGGGAAAGTAAGAAAAAGGGTGTTTTTGCAGAAGAGGATGAACTCATGTTTTCAGACGGTTTATGTAATAAAGGGCTTATTTTACCTGAAAGCAGGCAGGAAGTGTTTGCGATGGCAATGACGGGAAGGCCGTCTGAAAATAGAAACGCCGCCACTTGAATGTATCAAAGGGCGGCATCGGCGTGGTAAGCATGTGCGGGCTTATTGGTTTTTAAGCAATGGGAAGCCCAGTTTCTCGCGGCTTTCAACGAATTTTTGTGCAACGATACGGCTCAGTGCACGAATGCGGCCGATGTAGGTTGCGCGTTCGGTAACGGAAATGGCGCCGCGTGCATCCAAGAGGTTGAACGTGTGGCCGGCTTTGAGTACAAGCTCGTAAGCAGGCAGGGCAAGACTGGTGTCTTCAACTGCAAGCAGGCGTTTAGCTTGTTCTTCATAGTCGTTGAATTGGCGCAAGAGCCAATCGGCATCGCTGTATTCGAAGTTGTAGGTGGATTGTTCGACTTCGTTTTGATGATAAACATCACCGTAAGTGACGATGTTGCCATCAAGGGTTTTTGCCCAAACGAGGTCGTACACGTTTTCCACGCCTTGCAAATACATGGCGAGACGCTCGATACCGTAGGTGATTTCGCCGAGTACGGGGGAGCAGTCGATACCGCCGACTTGTTGGAAGTAGGTGAATTGGGTTACTTCCATGCCGTTGAGCCAAACTTCCCAACCCAAACCCCAAGCGCCGAGAGTAGGGTTTTCCCAGTCGTCTTCGACAAAGCGGATGTCGTGTACTTTAGGGTCAATACCCAATTCGCGCAGGGAATCGAGGTAGAGGTCTTGAATATTGGCTGGTGCAGGTTTGAGCGCAACTTGGAATTGATAGTAGTGTTGCAGGCGGTTGGGGTTGTCGCCATAGCGGCCGTCTTTGGGGCGGCGGCTGGGTTGAACGTAAGCGGCAAACCAAGGCTCCGGGCCTAAGGCGCGCAGACAGGTGGCTGGATGGGAAGTGCCGGCACCGACTTCCATATCGAAAGGTTGGATAACGGTGCAGCCTTTGTCTGCCCAGTAGTTTTGTAATTTGAAAATAATTTGTTGGAAGGTGAGCATGGTGGATGGAATAGATTGGAATAAAGAGGGTATTTTACTGTTTTGAGCCTGTTTTGGATAGGCTGAAGGAAGCGGCGTAGGTTATTTGCCGTCCAATAGGTCTGAAAAAGGGTCGTCTTCTGAAGAAACGGTGTATTTTTCTTGTGCCCATTCGCCTAAATCAATGAGTTTACACCGTTTGCTGCAGAAAGGGCGGTAGGGGCTGTCAGTATTCCAAACGACTTCTTTGTGGCAGGTCGGACATTTTACAACAGGAGTGGTCATGCAGTTTCTTTCAGTGATTGTGCAATGGATTGATAGTATTGATGCAGGCGGAAAACCTTGATTTTTGCTTCTTCCAAGCTATGAGTATTGTCCAATACGTCGTCGGCATGAAGCAGTCTGTCAGATCGGGAAGCTTGGGTAGCCATGATTTGGCGCGTCTGCTCTTCTGAAAAACCATTGCGTTGGTGTACGCGTTCGATTTGGACGGACTCTGGAACATCTACAACTAAAATGCGGTCAGTCTCCGCTTTAAATGCCGGATTCTCAATTAAAAGCGGGACATCGACAATGCCGTAGGCAGAGGAAGCAAGCTTTTGTTTCTGCTGTTGGATTTTGTTTAAGATTAATGGCAGAAGCAGCTTTTCCAGTTGTTTTTTAGATTGAGGCCGTCTGAAAACCTCTTCCCGTAAAGCCGTACGATTCAGACGGCCTTCATGATCAAAAACCTCATCGCCGAAAAGCTGGCGGATGGCTGGAAGCGCTTCGCCGTTTTCAGCGGTCAGTGAGCGGCTGATGGCATCGGCATCGATAATGGGTACGCCAAGTTCGGCAAACATTTGGGCGATAGATGATTTGCCGCTGCCGATACCGCCGGTCAAGCCTATCCATAATGTCATTATCGGAATCCTGATTGTATGAGCCACCATTGTACCAGTTGGGTAATAGGTGCATTGGCAACCAAAATAATCCATCCTGCTACAGCGAGGCTGGGACCAAAAGCAAAATACTGACCTTTACCGACACGGGCGATGAGCGCGCCCACCAGCCCGACTAAGGCAGCCATGAAGATCAGAACAGGCAATATCCCTACGCCCAGCCATGCGCCGAGTGCGGCCAAAAGTTTGAAATCGCCATTGCCCATGCCGATTTTACCGGTCAGAAGTTTATAGACAGCGCATAAAGTATAAAGGCTCATATAGCCTGCGATTGCACCCCAAACGGCTGAATGAAGGGGTACGAATGTATCGTTCAGATTAAACAGCAGGCCGATCCAAATTAGGGGCTGAGTCAGGCCGTCGGGCAAATATTGCGTATCGGCATCGATAAAGGTCAGCGCAATCAATATGGCAGTCAGAATCAATCCGCCAATAGTTGCCCATGACCAGCCGTATTGCCACGCAACAATACCGAATAAGACACCTGTCAGCAGCTCAATCAACGGATAGCGTATGCTGATATGGGTTTTGCAGGTGTGGCATTTCCCACCTAGGAAAACATAGCTGAGGATGGGTATATTTTGCCAAATTCTGATCGGACTTTTGCATTTTGGGCAGTGTGAGTCTGGTTTACGCAGATTAAATGGCTGTTTTTCTTCGTCTGTCAGCTCGATGCCCAAATGCTCTTTGGAAAATTGTGTCCATTCATGCTCCATCATTATCGGCGTGCGATAAATGACGACGTTCAGAAAGCTACCAATCAGTAATCCTAAAATAACGGCTAAAGGAATAGCGAATGGCGCAAGAACGGAGAGGGCGTCGATGGCAGAGTAAATACTATCAAGCATATCAACCTACGACATTGCCCAAGTTAAACAACGGCAGATACATGGCAATCAGCAAAATACCGATGAGCGAACCCAATACCACCATGATGATAGGTTCCATCAAGGCAGACAATCGGGAGACGGAGTTGTCTACTTCATCTTCGTAGAATTCGGCTGCTTTGTTCAGCATATCATCCAAAGAGCCTGACTCTTCGCCGATGGCCGCCATTTGAATCACCATGTTGGGGAACATATCAGTACTTTGCATACTGGATGTCAGCGACAGACCTTGGGTTACCTTGGCGCGGATGTCTTGAGTGGCTTCTTCATAGAGAATATTGCCGGATGCGCCTGCAACTGAATCTAATACTTCCACCAAAGGAACGCCGGCCGCGAAGAGGGTAGAAGTCGTACGCGCCCAACGGGCAATGGTCGCTTTACGGACGATGGTACCGAAGATAGGCAACCTCAAAATCAAAGCATCGATTCGCTTTTGGAAGGTGGGCGATTTCTCATGGAGTTTGTACAGGCCGAAGGCGGAAGCAATCAAAAGGATGATCATAATCCAGCCGTAATCGACAAATAAATCGGACAAGCTCATGACGAGTTGGGTAAGGCCTGGCAGCTCTGCACCCATATTGGCATAAACTTCTTTAAAGGCAGGCAGTACAAACATCATCATGATGAAGATAAGCGCGATGGCCACCACGATAATGGCAATCGGGTAGGTCAGCGCGGTTTTAACCTTTTTCTTAATGGCTTGGGTTTTTTCTTTATAGACAGCCAGTTTATCTAATAGGCTTTCCAGCACACCGCCGGACTCGCCTGCGCTGACTAAATTGCAATAGAAACGGTCGAAATATTTGGGATATTTGGAGAACGATTTACCCAATGCGCTACCTTGTTCGACATCGGAGCGAACCTGCATCAGCATTTCGGTCATGCTCGGATTGGAGTGGCCGCGCGCAACGATTTCGAAAGCCTGCATCAGTGGCAAGCCTGCCTTCATCATCGTTGCCAGTTGGCGCGTAAACACTGTGATGTCTTCTTGGGTAATACGGCGTTTGCGTGCGGTTTTGACTTTGCTGATGCGCAAAGGACGAATGCCTCTGCGCTGGAGTTTTTTGCGTGCCTCTTCTTCGTCTTTGGCAACTACTTCGCCGCGGACAAGACGTTCGGTCTCGATGTTTTTTCCTTCAAATGTAAAACGCTTACCTTTGCTTCTTGAACCGAACAGACTTCTATTTTGCTCTGCTTGAGCCATGAGTTATCCCTTGTTAGTAAGAAATAAAGCGGACTGTTTCCCCGTGCCGCTTTATTGTAATTTTCGAAAATATGGCAGTTTAGTCATTGGTATGAGCAGTTACTTCTTCCAACGAAGTCAGGCCTTGCATGACTTTCATGAGGCCGGCGCGACGCAGGTCTACCATGCCTTCCTGATAGGCCATGTTCATGATATCAACTTCTGTACCGTTGTTCATAATGACTTTTTGCATTTCATCGCTGACCGGCATGACTTCATAAATACCGACGCGGCCTTTAAAGCCTTTGCCGCGGCAGCTGTCGCAACCAACCGGGCGGTAGAGTTTCCAATCTTGAGCCAAGTCCGCATCGGTAAAGCCGGCTTTTTTCAATGCCGGAACCGGCGGGCGCTCCACTTCGCGTTTGCAGTTTGGACACAGTCTGCGCAACAGCCTTTGCGCCATAATCAGGCTGACCGAGCTGGCGATGTTGAAAGGCGCGACACCCATGTTCAAAAGGCGGGACAGCGTGGCCGGTGCATTATTGGTATGCAGGGTAGAGAAAACCATGTGGCCGGTTTGGGCAGCTTTAATGGCGATGTCGGCGGTTTCCAAGTCACGAATCTCACCGACCATAATAATATCAGGATCTTGACGTAAGAAGGATCGGAGTGCGGTGGCAAACGTCAGGCCTTGTTTTTCATTGACGTTGACTTGGTTGACACCCGGCAGGTTAATCTCGGCCGGATCTTCTGCCGTCGAAATATTCACATCTTCCGTGTTCAAAATGCTCAGGCAGGTATAGAGCGAAACGGTTTTGCCCGAACCTGTCGGACCGGTAACCAACACCATGCCGTAAGGGCGGTTGATGGCCTCAAGCAGCATTTCTTTTTGGAAAGGCTCTAAGCCGAGCTGGTCGATATTGAGCGATGTACCATCGGAATTTAGGATACGCATCACCACTTTTTCGCCGAACAATGTCGGCAATGTGCTGACACGGAAGTCAATCGGACGGCCGTGTTTGTGGAAGGCAATTTGAATTCTACCGTCTTGCGGAATACGTTTTTCGGAAATATCCAAACGCGCCATCACTTTGATACGCGATGCCAACTGACCGCGTACGGCGACAGGCGGCTGTACGACTTCGCGCAGTTGCCCGTCCACGCGGAAACGGACGCGCGCCATTTGCTCGTAGAATTCAAAGTGGATGTCTGATGCACCTGCGTTTAGGGCATCGGATAAGGTTTTGTGGATGAAGCGGGGGATAGGGCCATCTTCAGCTTCTTCATTATCGATATAAAGCGATTGAGATTGCTGCGTTGCTTCATGTTCTTCGTTGATTTCTTTCAGAATAGTGGTCGAACGCTGACCCAACCATTCTAGCAAGGAGCTAAGTTGGTCATCGGGAACCACTACCAAATCAACGCTTAGACCTGAAGAAAAAGCGATTTTTTGGAAGTTTTGGATTTGAGTCGGATCGGATACGGCGAAATAAACCTTGCGTCCGCGTTTGAAAATCGGAACGCAACGGTTTTGCACCATTTGCTCTTCCGTCAGGATGTCGCTGACTACATTATTGCGCGGGTAATAGTGTAAATCCAAAAGGGGATAGCTGAATACGCGCGCAACCAATTCGCCCAAGGCTTTAGGGGTGATGATGCCGTCTGAAAACAAGTCGGGCAGGATTTCTTTGCCCGATTGTAAAAGGCTGTTGTAATGTTCCGCTTGTTGATTTGAGATGGTTTGGCTTTGGACCAAAACACGCAATAATCCGACACTCATTTTATTTTCCGTTTCTTGTGCAGTTTTCCCTTTAATTTAGAGGAAAGCCGTATTATTTTATCATTATTATGATTAAAGCATATGGTTAATTATGCAAATCTGCTTAAGTTGCAAAGACATGCTTCTGCTTTAATTGTATTTTTCTTTCAGACGGCCATTATAAAGCAAGGAGAATAGGCGTTAAACTCAATATTTTGGGATGATGATGAAAAAACAACAATTTTGTCGTATGAATCCGATCAATAACGAAATTATATTTCATGTTGTTATTGCTTGTTTGGAGATGGCAGAAAAGGTTGTTTTGATGGACAGACGGTTGGAATTTGAAATATGAAAAGGCCGTCTGAAACTGAGTAATCAGGTTTCAGACGGCCTTTTAACTATTTAAATCCGATAGGATTGATTAGGCTTTGTTTTTCAGACGGCCATGCAATTCCTGTACGCTGTACACGCCCAAGTGTTCGCGGCTTTTTGCGCCTTCGCTCATGGCTTCGCCGCCGGCGATGGTGGTGTATTGCGGTACGCGTTGGGTGAGGGAGGTGCGGCGGATGCTGTGGCTGTCGGTAACAGATTGCACTGTGCTGCCGACGGTGTTGACCACCAGTGCGATTTCGCCGTTTTTAATTGCGTCCACGATGTGTGGGCGGCCTTCCTGTACTTTGTTGACCGCTTGCACGATGATGCCGTGTTCTTTCAAGTATTCGGCGGTACCGCGTGTGGCGCAGACACCATAGCCGAGTGCTTGGAAGTTTTGTGCGGTTTTGACGATGAGCGGTTTGTCTTCGTCGCGTACGGCGAGGAACACTTTGCCTGTTGTACTCAAGCGTTCGCCTGCGCCGAGTTGGGCTTTGAAGTAGGCTTCGCCGAAGCTTGCGCCTACGCCCATGACTTCGCCGGTAGAGCGCATTTCAGGGCCGAGAATGGTGTCCACACCTGGGAATTTGATGAATGGGAACACGGCTTCTTTAACAGCGTAGAAGTCTGGGATGACTTCTTTTTCTACGCCTTGCTCTTTCAGCGAAATGCCTGCCATCACGCGTGCGCCGACTTTGGCGAGCGGTACGCCGGTGGCTTTGGATACGAACGGTACGGTACGGCTGGCGCGTGGGTTCACTTCCAGTACGAAGACCACGCCGTCTTGTACGGCAAACTGTACGTTCATCAAGCCGACCACGCCCAGTGCGTATGCCATGGCTTTGGTTTGACGGCGGATTTCGTCTTGAATTTCTTCGTCCAATGAGTATGGAGGCAATGAGCAGCCGGAGTCGCCGGAGTGGATACCTGCTTGTTCGACGTGTTGCATGATGCCGCCGATCACGACATCTTGGCCGTCTGAAACGCAGTCTACGTCCACTTCGATGGCGTTGTTCAAGAAGAAGTCGAGCAATACGGGGCTGTCTTCGGAAACTTGTACGGCTTCGCGCATGTATTTTTGCAACTCTTCGGCAGAGTGAACAATCTGCATGGCGCGGCCGCCGAGTACGTAAGAAGGACGTACAACCAACGGATAACCGATTTCTTCGGCTTTAACGAGGGCTTCTTCTTCGTTGTGGGCGATGCGGTTGGGCGGCTGGCGCAGACCTAAGTCGTTCAACACTTTTTGGAAGCGTTCGCGGTCTTCGGCGGCGTCGATGCTGTCGGCGGACGTACCGATGATGTTCACGCCGTTTTCAACCAATGCGTTGGCGAGTTTGAGCGGGGTTTGACCGCCGTAATGCACAATCACGCCCCACGGGTTTTCGGTGCGGACGATTTCCAACACGTCTTCCAGCGTCAGCGGCTCGAAATACAGGCGGTCGCTGGTGTCGAAGTCGGTGGACACGGTTTCGGGGTTGCAGTTCACCATAATCGTTTCAAAGCCCGATTCGCGCAGGGCGAGCGCGGCGTGAACGCAGCAATAGTCAAACTCGATGCCCTGACCGATACGGTTCGGGCCGCCGCCGAGAATCATCACTTTTTTACGGTCGGAAGGGCGCGCTTCGCATTCTTCTTCGTAAGTGGAATAGAGGTAGGCGGTTTCGGTGGCGAACTCGGCGGCGCAGGTATCGACGCGTTTATAGACGGGATGCAGGTTCAGCGCGTAGCGGTGTTCGCGCACTTCTTTTTCTTTTACGCCCAAAAGCTGCGCGATGCGTTTGTCGGAGAAGCCTTTGCGTTTCAGACGGCGTAAGGCGGCGAAATCCAAATCTTGCAGGCAGCCTGCACTTACCTGCCGCTCTTCTTTCACCAAGTCTTCGATTTGCGCCAAGAACCAAGGGTCGATGGCGCAGATTTCGTGGATTTCTTCCAGCGTGAAGCCCGCGCGGAACGCGTCTGCCACAAACAGCATACGTTCAGGGCCGGGGTTGGCCAGTTCGCGGCGGATTTCGGCTTTGTCGGAGCTTCTCGGATTGAAGCCGCACAAGCCTGTTTCCAAGCCGCGCAGGGCTTTTTGGAAGCTTTCCTGAATCGTGCGGCCCATCGCCATCACTTCGCCCACAGATTTCATCTGCGTGGTCAGGCGGTCGTCTGCGGCAGGGAATTTTTCAAACGCGAAACGCGGGATTTTGGTCACGACATAGTCGATGGAAGGCTCGAACGACGCAGGCGTGCGGCCGCCGGTAATATCGTTGCGTAACTCGTCCAGCGTAAAGCCGACCGCCAGCTTTGCCGCCACCTTCGCAATCGGGAAGCCCGTTGCTTTGGAAGCCAACGCGGACGAACGGCTCACGCGCGGGTTCATCTCAATCACAATCATTTCGCCGTTTTCAGGGTTCACTGCAAATTGCACGTTCGAGCCGCCCGTGTCCACGCCGATTTCGCGCAATACCGCCAACGAAGCGTTGCGCATGATTTGGTATTCCTTGTCCGTCAGCGTTTGCGCCGGCGCAACCGTAATCGAGTCGCCCGTATGCACGCCCATCGGATCGAAGTTTTCAATCGAGCAGATAATGATGCAGTTGTCGTTCTTGTCGCGCACCACTTCCATCTCGTACTCTTTCCAGCCGAGGACGGACTGCTCAATCAGCAACTCATGCGTAGGCGACGCATCAAAACCGCGTTCGCAAATTGCCAAAAATTCGTCTTTATTGTAGGCAATGCCGCCGCCCGAACCGCCCATCGTGAAAGACGGACGAATAAGGGTAGGGAAGCCGACCTGTTCTTGCGCTGCCAAAGCTTCGTTCATCGTGTGGCAGACAAAAGATTTCGGGCAGGAGAGGCCGATTTTTTCCATCGCTTCCTTAAAGCGGCCGCGGTCTTCCGCCTTGTCGATCGCGTCTTCCGTCGCGCCGATTAACTCGACATTATATTTCGCCAACACGCCGTTGCGCGCCAAATCCAGCGCACAGTTCAGCGCAGTCTGGCCGCCCATCGTGGGCAGAATCGCATCAGGACGCTCTTTGGCGATAATCTTCTCCACCGTCTGCCACATAATCGGCTCGATGTAGGTAACATCTGCCATTTCAGGGTCGGTCATAATCGTGGCGGGGTTGGAATTCACCAGAATGACTTTATAGCCTTCTTCACGCAAAGCCTTACAGGCCTGTGCGCCGGAATAGTCAAATTCGCAGGCCTGACCGATAACGATAGGGCCGGCGCCGATGATAAGGATGGATTTTAGGTCGGTACGTTTGGGCATTTTACTTTCTCACACGATATTCAGGTTTTTAAATTTCATTATTGAGCAACTATTTCATAACCAAGAGTTTGCTTAACATGGTCAATAAACTTTTCAATACTATCTTTTCTCCATTGTGAACAAACTGCTATTTGCTCACCATTTTTTAATTGGATGATTTCTTTATCCTTAATATAAAATCTACCTTCTTTTTGATAATCCTTAAGCTCACCAAATATATTTAATACACCATTTGAGCCTTGTAATTTTTTAGGGAAAATTTGACTCAATTTGGCAAAGTCGGCTTCTGGGTGGTCTTCACAATATTTTCTAACAACTTCCAAAACTAAACGGCCTTTTGTTAGCAAGCTGTAGCCCGCATGGTAGGGTGTGTGCGGTACGCACGCACGCGTTCCCCATTTTCCCTGCGACCCCAACCCACCGCGTGCGTGCCTTGCGGCATACACTCTACCGATGGATTCAAAGGTCGTCTGAAAAAAACGCTCGCGGCGTTTGTTTCATCTGCCTTTCGATAAAAAGCTACCTGAAAAATTCCTGCCGTTGATATTTTGATGACTCTTTTTCAGACGACCTTTTGCGTTTTAATTTTACACAGGGGCGTCTGAAAACTTCCTTAAAAACTAGTGACAAACGTAATCAAGCCCAAAATGATGCCCGGGGCGTTTGCCAGCATGACGGGGTAGTCGCGTTTTTCTTTTAAAAAGCCGTAGGCAACCCATAATGTGCAGTTGATGGCGGCGACGAGGGGTTGCAGCGGCGAGCCGGGGTTGCCTGCCAGGTTGTTTTGGATTTGCGGGATATAGGAAACGTACATGCCGACGGCGGTCAGGGTGGCGACTACGGAGAGGATGCGCATTTGTTTTTCAGTCATGGGAGTTTCCTTTCTGACTTGAGTTACAGGATTTTGAATCGCTTGATTTTCAGACGGCCTGCCGGATTTGACGGCCGTCTGAAAAATTCGCTTTATTGCTTCGCCGCTTTCATATTGTCAATGAATTTGTCAAACAGATAGCCGACATCCTGCGGGCCGGGGCTGGCTTCGGGGTGGCCTTGGAAACAGAACACGGGTTTGTCGGTCAGCTCGATGCCTTGCAAGGTGTTGTCGAACAAGGATTTGTGGGTAATGCGTGCATTGGCGGGCAGAGTGTCGGCATCGACGGCGAAACCGTGGTTTTGGCTGGTAATGACGACTTTGCCGCTGTCCAAATCTTGCACGGGGTGGTTTGCACCGTGGTGGCTGAAGCGCATTTTCAGGGTTTTTGCGCCGATGGCGAGGCTGATCAGCTGGTGTCCCAAGCAAATGCCGAAAATCGGTTTGCCGCTTTCCATTAATTTTTGTACGGCTTTGATGGCGTAGTCGCAAGGCTCGGGGTCGCCGGGGCCGTTGGACAGGAATACGCCGTCAGGATTGAGTGCCAATACTTCTTCCGCGCTGGTTTGTGCGGGAACGACGGTCAAGCGGCAGCCACGAGAGGCGAGCATGCGCAGGATGTTGGTTTTCACGCCGAAATCGTAGGCGACGACGTGGTAAGGCTGTTCGGCAGGGGTAACGAAACCTTTGCCCAATTCCCATTCGCCTTCGGTCCATTCGTAAGTTTCTGTGCAGGAAACTTCTTTTGCCAAGTCTTTGCCGACCATGCTGCCGAATGCGGCAATCAGTTCTTGTGCTTTTTCAACCGTGGCATCTGCACCGGTCAAGATTGCACCGCCTTGCGAGCCTTTTTCACGCAACAGGGTGGTCAGGCGGCGGGTATCGATGTCGGCGATGGCGACGGTTTTGTTGCGTACCAAATAGTCGTGCAGGCTTTCGGAGGCTCGGAAGTTGCTGTGCAAGAGCGGCAGGTCGCGGATAATCAAACCGGCGGCGTAAACGCTGCGGCTTTCTTCGTCTTCGGCGTTGGTGCCGGTGTTGCCGATATGTGGATAGGTGAGGGTAACGATTTGTTTGCAGTAGGACGGGTCGGTCAGGATTTCCTGATAGCCGGTCATGGAAGTGTTGAACACGACTTCGCCGGAAGTCGAACCTTCGTAACCGATTGATGTGCCGTGAAATACGCTGCCGTCAGCGAGAACGAGAAGAGCCGGAGTGGTCATGATGGAATCCTGTTTGCCTGATGATGGTCGGTTCGAAAAAAATGGGTCAGGCCGTCTGAAAAATAAAAATTGTTTACAAAAAAGACAGCCTTCGGAAATCTCGGCTAAAAAAAAACACGCTCCGCAGCTTTGATTTTGCTGTGTAACGTGCTTTTTCAGACATAGCGGTCTATGCCGTAGAAGCAGTGTATTTTAAGTCAAAATGATAGGAATTTCAAGCATAGAGCAAGGAGTCGATAATTTAAAAATGTTTTACCTTTACGGGACAATCCCTTGCTTTTGGAATGCCTGATGAGTAAGGTTGAACTAAATATCCAGTCGGGCCGTCTGAAAACTGATCAGGCAGATTGTTTCATTTTTGTTGTGTTTGAAATGCAGGCGTAGGGAAATTCAGCCGAATCAAACATGAAACAGGCTGTTTATGCTAAAATCGTAGCATTATAAAAAATAAAAACAATGTCATTTTTAGCTGAGATTATCCGATGAAAAAAGAACACATTATGCAAAACGCTCCATCAGGCCGCCATCGCCTCATTCATGCAAGCGTCGCTTCCGCTTTAGCGCTTATCAGCTTTTCCGTTCAGGCAAATACGCAGCAATTTGCCAAAGTCCCGTTTTACCTGCAAAACGAAACTGCCGTCAACGGCCAACCCAAAGTCAAACACAATATTATGTTTTTGATTGATGACTCGGGCAGTATGTTGGCTGATGCAAAGGGTGATTATCATGCTCGAGATGAGCAAAAAAAAATCAATATTGCAAAATCGGCATTAAAGCAGGTTTTGGCGCAATATAAAGATCAGTTTAACTGGGGTTTGCAGACTTTGCACAATAATCCTCGGTATTGGGTATGGGATGAGGAAAAAAGGAAAAAGAATAATGCTATTTACGCATATGCAGAACTGCCTAGACCCGACGATACCAAAGGCGATATGAAAGATTCTGAGGGTTTTACGGATGGTTCCGCAGGTCGCAACTGGGAATATGTCAGTAAGAAGGTAGACGGAATGTTGGCTTATCAAGGTACGCCGACAACGCGCCGTTATTATGAAGTCGTCAAAAATTTCGTCATCCCCAATATCAAATATCGCTGCCAGAAATCTTATGTTGTTGTGGTATCTGATGGTGATGCGAACTTAAGTTGTAGTAACCAGTCTTCTGGTGAGGATCCGAGTAAATCGCGTAATACCAGCTTTAACTATGACCGAAAATATTATTATTCAAACTATTACCGTGCTATTGAGCGTAGCTCGGATGATATCTATGAATATTTCGGGCCGTCTGAAGTAAAAGCTTATGAAGATAAACATGGACAAGGCAAATATTTTTCAGGAAACGGACTTGCAGGATATTTTGATCTGCCGATTTATGACCCGAGATTGAATACTCCTGATGGGGAGAAAAAGTTCCAATGTCAATATACTGACTATGCAAAAGATAGCTTTGGGCGTTGGGTTCTTTTAGGTGAAAAAGATGGTAAGCAAGAAGTTAAAGGTCTTGGCGAAATTATTGTTCCTTATTGGGATAGAAACTATAAGGATGAAAAACGCGGTATGCGTTTCTTTAGCCAGACTTTGGCAGAGAAAGATATTAAAACTGCGGCAAAAGATGGTGTAGATGCTGCGGGTAAGAGTTGGGATGGCGATCCAAGCGATCCTAAAGGTGCGGATTATAGCAAGCAATTGGTTCAGACCTTCACGGTAGGTTTTGGTAGTGAAATTTCTAATATAGGTAAAGAGTATCTGCAAAAAGGCGCTAGCCGTCCTGATTGGTATTTCAATGCTGCAGAACCGGAAAAGTTGGTTGATGCCTTTAAAACTATTGTTAGCAATATTGAAAGTGACAGCCAAAATACGAAATTTGAAGGAGTATCCTCTACTGCGCCTGCAACGACCAGTACAGGTATTCCCGATATGGCGGCAACGGTTCATTTGAATACCGGCTCTTGGAGCAGTCAATTGCGGTTTTATAAATTAAACCGTGATGGTACGCCTATCAATACGACAGAGTTTGTTCTGCCATCATTTAATAACCGCCTTACTTTGGTTAATGATGGCAGTAAAACCTATTTCATCGATAGAATTGCAGACAATGAGGCTAAAAATGCCGATTTTGGTATTTCAGACGGCAGTGCAAAAGATAAGTTGGAATGGAAAAATGCATTGCTGAAATGGACTGGTCGAGCAGGTAGTGATGAAGCCATCAAAGCGGATGCGGAGACAAAAGGTTATAGCCAGTCTTATCGAATTCGTCCGACAGATTCTGCTGATTCAAGTAAAGATGAACGTAATTTAGGCGATATTTTAGACGGTTCGGTTGCAGCTATTGGCGATAAGCGCGACAACCGTCAAGAGTTTTTGGTCGCCGCTGCTAATGACGGCATGGTACATATTTTCCGTAATGGTACGACTAGCAATCCTTATGACTTGAAACTCAGCTATATTCCGGCAGGCATAGAGCGTGAGGACGACCAAGGTCAAGCGACAACTTTGGGCAAGGTTCTGAAAGATGTCGCTCGCGATGGTTACGGCTCCAGCACGCCGCACCGCTATATGGTTAATGGTGGTTTTGTTCTCCGCCAAACGCCTGATAAGCAAACCTTTATGTTTGGTGCGATGGGTCAGGGTGGACGCGGTGCGTATGCGTTGAATATCGGTGCAGTGGCGAACAGTGACCGTAGTGGTTGGAATACGACTGTACCTTTGTTTGAAACAGAAAAAGGCTCTGGCAATAAGCTGGGCTATACCATTGGTTCGACACAAATCGGCCGTGTTTCCATTAAACGCAATGCTACCCCGGTTAATCTGGAATCTGATGTACGTTATGCAGGCTTCTTGGCCAGCGGCTATCGTACTGAAGATGTGAACAGTGCCGATAATGAAACGGCCTTGTATGTCTATGATATGACAGGCAAAGAGGCTGGGACGAAAGGTACAGGAAGTAATGTTTCTGACGCCGGTAAGCTCTTGGCTAAAATTCCTGCACCCAATGGCAAAGGCGGCCTCTCTACCCCTACTTTGGTAGATACCGATTTTGACGGCATTGTCGATATTGCCTATGCCGGCGACCGTTACGGCAATATGTTCCGTTTCGACTTGAGTGGCGAAACGCCTTCCAAATGGTCTGCGCAGATGATTTTCCAAGGTTCGGGTAATCAACCGATTACGTCTGCGCCTGCGGTATCACGCCGCGGTAAAGACAAGTATGTCGTTATTTTTGGTACGGGTAGCGAGATTTACCATAGCGAGCTGGATGTAGCGACACAGAACAATGCGGTTTACGGTATCTATGACGATACTTCCAAAGAAGCTGTCTTGGCTAAAAGTGATGAGCTGACCGGTCAAACTGTCCAAGCGGACGGTGAATATATTTCTGTTACCAACAATAAGGTCAGCGAAGATCAAAAAGGTTGGAAGCTGGCGTTGGGTTCGGGTGAGCGGGTAACTGTCAAACCGACGATGATTTTGCGTACGGCGGTGGTAACTATTCGTAAATACAAGCAGGAAGTCATACATACAAATTCTTCCAGTGCCGATGTTTGTCTGCCCGACAGTACGTCCACACAAACGACTGCGAAAACGATTATTCTGGGTGTAAATGCGGAAAATGGCGGCCGTTTGGGTTTGCGTGATGCGCGTATTTCCGATAAAAACCGCCAATTCATCAAACGTGAAAACAACGGCCAAGTCTATTACGCCAGCGGTATGGTGTTTGACGGTGTGGTCAACTTTACTTATCTGAATGGCTCTAAGGCCGATGATTCTCCGGTAACCGCCGATGGCGATAGCGGCGGCACGGGTACGGATAAAGAGTTGAACGCTACGCCGAGTGTGCCAAACAATAAATGTTTTGCAACCCAAGCCGAGCGCAGTCTATTGACCAACTCTGATAAGATGCACAGTCTGAAAGTAGAAGGCCGGAAATGCGGACTTAAACGCATCAGCTGGCGTGAATTGTTCTTTTAACCGATAGGGATTGAATATCGAGGCCGTCTGAATTGTTCAGACGGCCTTTTCTGTTGTGTGGTAGTAATTGAGAGATGTTGGATTAAAAAAATAGAAAACCTTGTTTGTGGGTAAAACGGTTTGATTAAATTAAAAGTCTGGATAAGTCCAAACGGTAGGTTTTAGTCGTTTCTTTTTTCTGCTTTCTGTTATTGAAATGAGAAGTTAAAAGGCCGTCTGAAAAGATATTTTCAGACGGCCTTTGATTTAAAAAGAGCTAGTTAAAGAGCGCATTGTTAGATGCTGTTTTTAATGATTTTCCGCAGGGTGGACAGTTGTCGGCGGCTGACGGGCAACGGGGTCGGAATATCGAGAATTTTTGCGCCCCATGTGGATGCGTATTCGTCGTTTTCGTCATCGTCCAATCGAATCAGGCTGTCGAGGGTGTGGCGGAAGACGAGGGCGTTGCGGTGGATGCGGATGACTTTGTCGCCCAGCAATTCTTCCCAGTAAACCAATGTTTTTGGTAATTCGTAGCTGTGGCCGTCGCCGGTAAACAGATAGACGGTTTTGTGTTCCGCCATCAGATAACGCGCCTGTTGCCAGGGGATTTCAACCATGCGCTCGCGGTTGTACACTTTGAAATGGGTGAAACTGTCTGCTTTTTCGCGGTTTTTCTCGATGATGCGGTCAAGCGCGGTTTGCAGGCGGGTCATTTTGATCGGTTTGAGCAGATAGTCTGCGGCAGCCAGCTCAAACGCGCGCAGGGCGTGTTCTTCGTAGGCTGTGGTGAAGACAATCTCCGGCTGGCGTTTGGCGGTACGCTTGATGCGTTCGACAAACTCGAGACCGTCGATTTCCGGCATGCCGATGTCGGCAAAGACGATGTCGACTTCGTGGACGCTCAGCCACTCCAATGCTGGCATGGCATGGTGAAAGACGTTGAGCAGTACGACATTGCATTCTTCCAATAATACACGCAAGCGTTCTGCTGCTAATACTTCGTCTTCTACAATAATGGCACTTGGCATAGCGGTATTTCTTTTTGTTGTATCGTGGGAGATCTGCCGCGCTTTGTCATCCTCAATAACGCGCCAGCCGTATGTTGTTGCAATCTTGAAATTATCACTTCGCAACAATTTTAGGAAATTTTTAAAATATACATGATTTTTCGCTTCTTGGGCGTGATTTGGAATGAATCTGAAGATTACTTACATAATTTTATGAAATATTGTAATACCTAGAGTAATTTTGTTGTAATCGTGCTAATTCATTTCGTGATAATGGACGATTTTGGGATTTTGTTCATTTGCCAGTGCACCACCGACCAATCGAGTAATTCTTGCGGACGGTTTACGGCGGGGGCATCGGGTAGGTTGAGGTAGGTTAGGACTTGGCGGAGAAGTTGTTCTTTTTGATTCAAATCCAAAGCCGGGGCAAGGGTTTGTTTCGACCACTTTTGTCCTTGGCTATTGGTCAATAGCGGCAGGTGGGCGTAGGACGGCGTGGGAACGCCGAGGCATTGTTGCAGATAGATTTGGCGCGGCGTGGAAACGAGCAAATCTTGGCCGCGGACAATATGCGTTATGCCTTGATCGGCATCGTCGGCAACCACGGCAAGCTGATAGGCCCAATAGCCGTCGGCACGAAGCAGGACGAAATCGCCGATGTCGTGTGCCAGATTTTGTGCGTAATGTCCGACAATGCCGTCTGAAAAATCGATCACGCGATCGGGGACTTGAATGCGCCATGCCGGCGTTTTGTTTTGCGTGTCGGGTCTTTGCTGAGGAACGCGGCAACGGCCGTTGTACACAAATCCGTCTGCGCCCTGAGTTGCCGCCGCCTGCCAGTCTTTGCGGCTGCAATAGCAGGGATACACCAGCCCGGCTGCTTTGAGGCGGTCGAGTGTGTCTTGATACAGGCCGTAACGGCGGCTTTGATAGGCGACTTCGCCGTCCCACTCAAAACCGAAAGCCTCAAGCGTGCGTAGAATGTCGGCAGCAGCGCCGGGCATTTCGCGTGGGGAATCAAGGTCTTCAATGCGGACCAGCCATTTGCCCTGATGAGTGCGCGCGTCGGCATAGGAGGCGACGGCGGTCAGCAGGGAGCCGATATGAAGCAGGCCGGTAGGGCTGGGGGCGAAACGTCCTATATACATGGCAGGGTGTTTGTGTAGGGCAGGGTAAGTATGCCTGCGCGGTATTTAAATCGTGATAGAAAAGGGCGTGCCGTACACGCCCGAATATGGGTTTCAGACGGCCTGAGACTTTTCAAAATGATTTAAGTTTCTCGGCCGTCTGTTCAATCTGCTTAAGCCAAGGGAGCCAGCAGTTTGGCGAAAGCGTCTTCAAATTGTTTCAAACCGTCTTCCTGCAAACGCGTTGCCAAAGTTTCGACATCAATGCCGAGTTTGGCGGTTTCGGCAAGCTGCGCTTGGGCTTCGTCTACACCTTCGGTCAAAGTGGCTTTGGCGGTGCCGTGGTCGATAAAGGCTTTGAGTGTCGCATCGGGAACGGTGTTGACGGTATGGGCGCCAATCAGGCTGTCAACGTACAACGTGTCAGGATAGGCAGGGTTTTTCACGCCGGTAGATGCCCACAGAAGTTGTACGCGGTTGGCACCTTTTTCGGTAAGTGCGGCAAATTCGCTGCTGCCGAAGTATTGCGCCCAATCTTGATAGGCGGCTTTGGCCAGCGCGATGGCGATTTTGCCTTTGAGGTGGTCGGGCAGGATAGCGTCCAACGCGGCATCGACACGGGAAATAAAGAAGCTGGCGACAACGTGGATATGGGAAACATCATGTCCCGCTTCCAAACGTTTGGCAATGCCGCGCGCGTAGGCCGCATAGGCTTTAAGGGTTTGGGCACGGGAGAAGAGCAGGGTCAGGTTGACGCTGATGCCGTCTGAAACGAGGGTTTCGAGTGCTTCGATGCCTTCGTCGGTTGCCGGTACTTTAATCATGGCATTTTTACGGCCGATGGCGGCGTGCAGGCGGCGCGCTTCTTCAACCGTGCCTTGCGCGTCTTTGGATAATTCAGGCGAAACTTCGAGGCTGACGAAGCCGGTTTTGCCGCCGGTGGATTCGTGTTCGGCAAGGCATACGTCGCAAGCGGCTTGTACATCGGCAACCGCCATGGTTTCGTAGCGTTGTTTCGGGGTCAGGTCTTGCTGTTTGAGCGCGGCTACTTCGTCGGCGTACAGGGCATCGCCTGCAAAGGCTTTTTGGAAAATGGCAGGATTGGAAGTTACGCCGCACACGCCCTGTTTGAGCATTTCGGCCAATTCGCCGCTTTGTACCAGCGAACGGGAGAGGTTATCCAACCAGATTTGTTGTCCTAATGCTTTAACGTCCGATAAAATAGTCATCTCTGATTCCTTTTACATAATAGGTTTGTTTGTGAAGTGGCGGTAATGCTACGCCGATTCGATGAATTTGAACAGTTTACAGCTGATTAATTTGGGCAAAACAAACCTAAATTCAAGCATGAAAGGCGGCTTTGATGGCGGAAAACACACTTTATCTCGACTGGGCGCGCGATGTATTGGATACGGAAGCCGAAGGTTTGCGTGAAATTGCGGCGGCTTTGAACCATGATTTTGTCCGTGCGGCGGAAGCGTTGTTGCACTGCAAGGGCAGGGTGGTCATTACCGGTATGGGCAAGTCCGGACACATCGGCCGCAAAATGGCGGCAACCATGGCTTCGACCGGCACGCCTGCGTTTTTTGTCCATCCAGCCGAAGCGGCGCACGGCGATTTGGGCATGATTGTGGACCACGATGTTGTGGTTGCCATTTCCAATTCCGGCGAAAGCGATGAAATTGCGGCGATTATTCCGGCGTTGAAACGCAAAAACATCACGCTTATCTGCATCACTGCCCATCCGACTTCCACCATGGCGCGTCATGCCGATATCCATATTACCGCGGCGGTTTCCAAAGAAGCCTGCCCGCTCGGCCTTGCGCCGACTTCCAGTACGACTGCCGTCATGGCGTTGGGCGATGCGCTGGCGGTGGTATTGCTGCGCGCACGCGCGTTCACGCCCGACGATTTTGCGTTGAGTCATCCGGCCGGCAGCTTGGGCAAACGCCTGCTGCTGCGTGTGGCGGATATTATGCACAAAGACGAAGCCCTGCCTGCCGTTTTGTTGGGCACGCCGTTGAAAGAGGCCATTGTCCGCATGAGTGAAAAAGGCTTGGGCATGTTGGCGGTAACCGATGCCGAAGGCCGTCTGAAAGGCGTATTTACCGATGGCGACTTGCGCCGTCTGTTTCAAGAACGCGACAGCTTTGCCGGTTTGAAAGTGGACGACATCATGCACGCTTCGCCGAAAACCATCTCTGCCGACCGCCTGGCCACCGAAGCTTTGAAAGCCATGCAAAGCGGCCATGTGAACGGTTTGCTGGTGGTCGAAGAAAACGGCGTACTGATTGGCGCGCTGAACATGCACGATTTATTGATGGCACGAATTGTCTGAATCGACGGCAAAAACGTTTTCAGACGGCCTTATGCTAGAATAGGCCGTCTGAAATAAGGAAACCTTATGCAAAACCTCTCTTCCGACCTGCAACAACGCGCTTCAGGCATCAAACTGCTGATACTGGATGTAGACGGCGTTTTGACCGACGGCCGCATTTTTATCCGCGACAACGGCGAAGAAATCAAATCGTTCCACACTTTGGACGGACACGGTTTGAAAATGCTTCAAGCCAGCGGCGTGCAAACGGCGATTATTACCGGCCGCGATGCGCCTTCCGTCGGTATCCGCGTGAAGCAGCTCGGTATCAACTATTACTTCAAAGGCATTCATGACAAACGTGCCGCCTACGCCCAATTACGCGAACAGGCCGGTGTGGAGGAGCATGAGTGCGCCTTTGTCGGCGACGATGTTGTCGATTTGCCCGTGATGGTGCGTTGCGGATTGGCGGTCGCCGTCCCTGAAGCGCATTGGTTTACTTTGCAATACGCCCATTATGTAACCCGACGTTCCGGCGGCGCAGGAGCGGTGCGTGAAGTGTGCGATTTGATTATGCAGGCCCAAGGTACGCTTGAACCTGCTTTGAAAGAGTATGTACGATGAAAATCAGATGGCGTTACGGAATCGCCTTTCCGCTGGTGTTGGCCGTTTCACTCGGCGCACTGGCGGCGTGGCTCGGCCGCATCAGCGAAGTGCAGGTCGAAGAAGTCGTCCTCAATCCGAATGAGCCGCAATATTCGATGAAAGGCATCAACGGCAAACGTTTTGACCAAGAAGGCCGTCTGAAAGAAAACCTGAGCGCGGCCGATGCCGTTCAATATCCCAATAGCGCGGACGTGCATTTGGACAAACCGCATCTTTCGTTTTACCGCGACGGCAGCCTGTTGTACGAAGTCGGCAGCGACAAGGCCGTGTACAATATCCAAAACAAAAAAGTCGTTTTTGAACAAAATGTTGTCTTAAACAAAGCGGCAGATGCCAAGCGTTTGGCCGGCATCGTCAAAACCGAACGTTTGAATGTCGATACCGAAGCACAATACGCCCATACCGACAGCCCGGTTACTTTCCAATACGGACAGTCCGGTGGTCAGGCAAACGGCATGACTTATGATCACAAAACCGGTTTGCTGAATTTCCCTTCCAAAGTGAAAGCCACAATTTATGATACAAAAAATTTGTAAAACCTTAGCCCTTGTTGCCGTTTTTGCCGCCAGCCCGGCCTTTGCCTTGCAAAGCGACAGCAAGCAGCCGATTCAAATCGAAGCCGACCAAGGCTCGCTTGACCAAAACAACCAAAGCACCACCTTTTCCGGCAACGTCATCATCAAACAAGGCACGCTCAATATCCGTGCCGGCAGCGTGACCGTTTCGCGCAACGACAAAAGCGAACAGTTGATGAAAGCCACCGGCTCGCCCGTCAAATTCAGCCAAGAGTTGGACGGCGGCAAAGGCGTGGTCAACGGCCAAGCCAATACCGTGACGTATTCTTCCGCAGCCAACCTCGTTACCCTGTCCGGCAATGCCAAAGTACAGCGCGGCGGCGATGTGGCCGAAGGTGCGGTCATCACTTACAACACCAAAACCGAGGTTTACACCATCAACGGCAGCGCCAAATCCGGTGTGAAATCCGCCGCGAAATCCGGCCGCGTCAGCGTGGTCATCCAGCCGTCCAGCACGCAGAAAAACAAATAAGAAAACACACAAAAAAGGCCGTCTGAAAAAGGTTCAGACGGCCTGAGGTCAATATCGAAAGTCAACAGAATATGAGCGCAAACAACAGCCGTCTTGTGGTTCAAAACCTGCAAAAAAGTTTCAAAAAACGCCAAGTCGTCAAAAGTTTCTCCCTTGAAATCGAAAGCGGCGAAGTCATCGGCCTGCTCGGCCCCAACGGCGCGGGTAAGACCACCAGCTTTTACATGATAGTCGGCCTGATTGCCGCCGATGCAGGCAGCGTAATGTTGGACGGCCAAGAATTGCGCCACCTGCCCATTCACGAGCGCGCCCGCCTCGGCGTCGGCTATCTGCCGCAGGAAGCCTCGATTTTCCGCAAAATGACCGTGGAACAAAATATCCGCGCCATTTTGGAAATCAGCATGAAGGACAAAAGCCGCATCGATGCCGAACTGGAAAAACTGTTGGCCGATTTGAATATCGAACGCCTGCGCAACAACCCCGCGCCGTCCTTGTCCGGCGGCGAACGCCGCCGTGTCGAAATCGCGCGCGTATTGGCCATGCAGCCGCGTTTCATTTTGTTGGACGAACCTTTTGCCGGCGTTGACCCGATTGCCGTCATCGATATTCAGAAAATCATCGAGTTCCTCAAATCACGCGGTATCGGCGTATTGATTACCGACCACAACGTGCGCGAAACCCTCAGCATCTGCGACCGCGCCTACATCATCAGCGACGGTACGGTATTGGCTTCAGGCAAGCCGGATGATTTGGTCAACAATGAACAAGTCCGTTCGGTTTACTTGGGTGAAAATTTCAAATATTGAATGTATATTTGACGGTATATGAAGCCCTCATTTTGATTGAGGGCGGCTATAAATATTGGAATAATCACTACAAATACAAATATAATACCGATAACCTAATCTTTCAGACGGCCTGCCGTATAAAGGCCGTCTGAAAAACTATCCATACATTTCGAATCAAACACTATGTCTTCACTCGTCCTTAAACTCAAACAGACCCAGCAGCTCAACCAGCGGCTGCAACAGTCTCTGCGCATCTTGCAGATGTCGGGTCTTGAGCTTGAGCGCGAAGTGGAAGACTGGTTGTCAGACAATCCTCTGCTTGAGCGTCCGGAAACCGATGAGTTTGCCGATAGCGTGCTCAACCGTGCCGTCACCATGCCGCGCGCAGGTCAGCAGTTGAGCGGCGACGATGCCGAAGATATTTGGAGCAACATCGCCGAAGAAGAGGATTTCAAACACTATCTGCATGCCCAAGTGTGCGAGCATCCGCTCTCGCAAGTGGAAGCGGCCTATGTTCACGTCTTGATTGATTTTTTGGACGAACAAGGCTACCTCACCGACAGCCTCGAAGAAATTATCGACCACACGCCGTTGGAATGGATGCTGGACGAAGAAGCCCTGCAAAACGCGCTGGATGTATTGCAAACCTTTGAGCCGCCCGGCGTGGCGGCGGCGGATTTGACCGAGTCGCTTATGTTGCAGTTAATGCGTTTGCCGGCTTCTCCTGCCCGACAAATGGCCGCGCATTTGGTGCAAAGTTCGCTTCAAGACTTAGGCAAAAACCGCAAACAAAACGTTCTGCGTTTCCGCAAACTTTATCCCGATACCGACAGCGAAACCATAGAAGCAGCGCTCGATATGATTGCCGAGCTCAATCCCTATCCGGCCTACGGTTTCGCCTCTGCCACGCCTACACCTTATATTCAGCCTGACGTTTGGGTCAAAGAGGGCAAGGACGGCTGGGAAGTCATCAGCAACGAGGCGGCTTGGCCGAAGCTGCAGCTCAATCAGGAATATTGCGACCTGATGAAATCGGCGGAAGAGGGCGCGCCGAAGTGGAAGGAAAAAATCAGCGAAGCCAAACAGCGCATTGATTCTTTGGAACTGCGCAAAAGCACAGTCCTTCGCCTTGCCGAGTATATTGTCAAAAATCAGGAAGATTTTTTCATCTTCGGCGAAATCGGTCTGTCGCCCATGCTGATGAAAGATGCCGCCGCCGAATTGGGTTTGGCGGAAAGCACCATTTCGCGCGCCGCCAACCAGAAATATTTGTCTTGCCCGCGCGGCCTGTTTGCGTTACGCTATTTCTTCACACAGGCAGTGAATGCCGACGATGACGGCGAAGGGTTCAGCCAAGGCGCAATCAAAGCCGTATTGAGCCAGCTGATTGAAAGCGAAGACAGCAGCAAACCTTATTCGGACGAGACCCTCGTCAAATTATTAAAACAACGCGGCATTGAAATCGCCAGACGTACAGTTGCAAAATATAGAGAATCATTAGACATACCACCGGCACACAAACGAAAATTTACCGAGTAGATATATTCCGATCCGTTTTGACGGACTAATCAACCGAAGGAGCTGTATCATGAATCTGAAAATCACCGGTCTGAATTTTGATGTTACCGAAGCCATCAAAAACTATGTTTCCGATAAGTTGGCACGAATCAATCGCCACGCTGACAACATCATCTCCGTGACCATTACGCTCTCGGTGGAAAAAGTCAATCAAAAAGCCGAAGCCGATGTGCATTTGGCAGGCAAAGATTTGCACGTTGAAGCGATCGAACAGGATATGTATGCCGCGATTGATGTTTTGATGGACAAGCTCGACCGCGCTGTTTTGAAACATAAAGAAAAAAGCGGCGATGTCCGCAGTACTGTCAAACCTGCTGCCGAATAAAGTTTTTGTATGATAAAGACCGTCTGAATATTCAGACGGCCTTTTGTTTTGCTAGATGTTTTAGACTGGCAATCTAGTTACTCACTTTTTCACCATTCCACGGTGCCACTTTAAACAGCAGCAACATGCCCGGTATGCCCAAAGCGAAACACAGCCAGTAGAAATTGAAGTAGCCCATCGCTTCAATCAGATAGCCTGCCGAAGCATTGATAAATGTACGGGGAACGGCTGACAGGCTGGTAAAGAGGGCCAATTGTGTGGCCGTGAAAGCAGGATTGGTTTCACGGGCCATATAGGCGACAAATGCCGCCGTACCCAAGCCTACGCCTGCCGCTTCCGCACCAATCACGGCGGCAAGCATCATTTGCTCTGTCAGTGTGATGGTTTCGAATTTGCCAAAATTTGCCAGCCAAGCAAAGCCTAGAATAGTAACCCATTGCGCCACGCCGAAAATCCACAAAGCTCTATTGATGCCGAGCTTTATCATCCAAATACCGCCTACAATACCGGCAATGACAGCAGGCCATAAACCGGCATTTTTGGCAATGAGGCCGATGTCGGTTTTGCTGAAGCCCATGTCCAGATAAAACGGCGTTGCCAGAGACGTTGCCATACTGTCGCCCAGTTTGTAGAGAAAGATAAACAGCAATACCAATATGGCCTGTTTGATTCCTTTGCGTGAGAAGAACTCACTGAAAGGGTCAGAGACTGTTTGGGCAAATGTACGCGACACAGATGGTGGAATGTCAGGCTCTTTAGCTAAAAACAGGGTCATCAGCAGACCGGGCAGCATAAATAGTGCAGTAATGATGAATACGTTGTGCCAAGGCATTAAGTCGGCCAGAATCAAGCTGAGCGAGCCGGGTACCAAAGCGGCGATACGGTAGGCATTGACGTGGATAGAGTTGCCTAAGCCTAATTCTTCATCTGACAAAATTTCGCGTCGAAATGCATCCAATACAATATCTTGGCTGGCAGAGAAAAAGGCGACCACCAACGATAAGCCCATAATTACATATAAATGCTGAGCAGGATTTAGGAAGGCGTAAATGAGCAAGGTCAGCAGCAAACCAATTTGCGTAACCAGCATCCAACCGCGTCGCCGTCCTAAAAAAGGTAATCTGACCAAATCAATGACGGGAGACCAGATAAATTTCCAAGTGAAAGGCAGCCCGATAAGTGCCATCAGGCCGATGGTTTTCAAATCGACATGTTCGCTGCGCAACCATGCCGGAATCAGGTTGATCAGAAAATAAAGCGGCAGCCCCGAAGTGAAGCCTGTAAAGATACAAATCAGCATACTGCGCGAGAAAATTCGCTGCATAGTGCTGGGTTGGGGTGCGGTTGTCATAGTGGAATCAATAAACAATAAAAAAGAAAAGGGATATTGTAGCAAAGATGGGGAATATGGCGAATGAGCTTCTGCTATCTTTATTGAATAAAGGCCGTCTGAAACTTTGACAAATTAAGTTTCAGACGGCCTTTTGTTGGAACAACTGGTTTGGCGGGCAACGGAGACTTCAGGACGGAAGAAGGGTTGCTTGGGTGTATTTATAAAATTGAAGTTAAGAAAGTTTCAGACGACCCCTAGAGATCGTTTGAACGATGAGAAATATCAGTGGTAATTTGTGCCGTCAGTGTAGCCGTTTCCTGATTTGTCCACAGCAAAAGCAGAAATCGGACCGACCGTTACTGTCCCTTTAGGCTGAGTTTCTTGGTAATACTCATATGCTGCAACACCCATACCAGTTGCAGCACCAACAGCAGCACCAATTGTGCCACCGACCATAATAGCTGGTCCGGCAGGAATACTGCCAAAAGCTATACCGACACCCAGACCAATACCTGCACCAATTGATCCTCCTATTTATGCACCATTTGCTCCTCCTTGAAGGATTCTCTCTCCTAAGCCTCCTCCATAAATTAGTTCCAGATCCTCAATGGATAGTTCAATCATGTTATTTTTCCTTTTCAAAAAAATTAGATGTAGAATATTGAGTCAATACACCCAATATGGAAAAAATAATAAAAGCATGAATATAAATCATAAAATCAACATTATCTCCTTGGTAGCTTTCATAAATAAAAACGATTGGTATTGATATACAAATTAAAATGTACAGGTACTTTGAAATTACCAGTAACTTATACACAAATTTTGATTTCATAGCCTAGTCTTTCATTTGAATAAAATCTACCCTAATCAACTTTCCAACCAACTTCCTAACTTCTTCATGCTTTCCCTGATTGAAGTTAACCAGTAGATTTTTCAACAATATGTATATTATGTTAAATAATAAATGGTAATTGTCACATTCAAATATTAAGGATAACCTACTTTGAAACTATATCGCTTTGATGCGTAATTCTATAAAAAACATTGAATTTTCATGTTTTCTATTTATCCAGTATTTTGGAGTTGATAAGTGAGAGCAAAAAACTTTGGAAATCTACGATTCTCCTTCCAACACCTCATCATTTCTCTAGAGAATTTAGGCAAAGGCGATATTGATAACTCATTTCATTAAATGGAACCAAATGAGAATCATTTATTTATAAAATCCTTTTAAATTAATGGGTTACAATAAAAATTGATAAAATAAAATTGACTATTCTCAATAAAATGAGTAAAATTCATCCGCAAATACAAATTTTGTATTGTGATACATCTATTAACCGCATTAAGAAAAGGAGTTAGTTATGCTAAGTAAGTCAATTACAGCAAAATTAAACGAACAAATTAATCTCGAGTTGTATTCATCAAATGTCTATTTGCAAATGAGTGCATGGTGCCATAAACATGGTTATGAAGGCGCTGCAGCATTTTTACTTCGTCATGCCGATGAAGAATTGGAACATATGCAAAAGTTGTTTACTTATGTGAGCGAAACCAGTGGAATGCCTTTGTTAGGTAAAATTGACACCCCTAAACACGATTACGCTTCATTAAAAGAAGTTTTTGAAACAACACTTGAACACGAAAAACTAGTGACATCTAAAATTAATGAGTTAGTTGAGAGTACTTTTGCAGAAAAGGATTACTCTACTTTTAACTTCTTACAATGGTATGTAGCTGAACAGCATGAAGAAGAAAAATTATTTAACAGTATTGTTGATAAATTCAAACTTCTTGGTGAAAGTGGTACAGCGCTCTACTACATTGATCGTGAATTAAAAACTTTATAAGAATAGGAGAAATAAAATGTTATCAAATAGCGTGATTAAACTATTAAATGATCAAATGAATTTAGAGTTTTATTCTTCTAACTTATATTTACAAATGAGCGCCTG
Organism: Neisseria sp. P0024.S006; assembly: GCF_051956595.1. NCBI lineage: Bacteria > Pseudomonadati > Pseudomonadota > Betaproteobacteria > Neisseriales > Neisseriaceae > Neisseria > Neisseria sp. P0024.S006. The sequence goes on along the minus strand of NZ_JBQCXH010000002.1, from coordinate 77,891 downwards.
GTGCGAACAACAAGGTTTCGAAGGAGCTGCAAAATTTTTATCAGAGCATGCGGCTGAGGAAATGCAGCATATGCGTAAACTCTTCACTTATTTAAATGAGACCGGCGCATTGGCTATCATCACACAAATTGATGAACCACCTCATCAATTTTCATCATTGAAACAAGTACTTGAATTAACTTATGAACATGAAAAGTTAATTACCTCTAAAATCAATGAATTAGTTGGTAGAACTTTTGAAGAGAAAGACTACTCTGCCTTTAACTTCTTACAATGGTATGTGGCTGAACAACATGAAGAAGAAAAATTATTCAGTGGAATTTTGGATAAATTAAATCTTCTTGGTGAAGATGGTAAAGGTTTGTTCTTAGTTGATAAAGATTTAGGCGCATTAACAACAAATAACTAATCAAGTCTGATGAAAAAGGCTAAGTCATTATCGATTTAGCCTTTTTTTATATCAAAATCTAGCTACTTTTGTCTAAAAGTGCGGTGCTTTAACGGTTCATTCTTACCGCCGATTAGGTTTTGAAATGCCCGTAAGACAGGCAGATATGTTTGTTTTACGGATATTTTATTTTCAGACGGCCTTCGATGCTGCGTTGCAGTTGCGGTAGAAGGCAATCAGACCGTTGGTGGAGCTGTCGTGTGCCGGGGTGCCGCGTTCGAGTTCGGGTTCGATGGTTTTGGCCAGCTCTTTACCGTATTCCACGCCCCATTGGTCGAAGGGGTTGATACGCCAAATTACGCCCTGAACGAAGGTGCGGTGTTCGTAGGCTGCCATCAGCATGCCGAGGTTGAAAGGTGTCAGGCTGTCGATGAGCAAGCTGTTACTCGGACGGTTGCCGGGGAATTCTTTTTGCGGCGCAAGACGGTCGCGTTCGTCTTGGGGCAGTGCGGCCAATTCGACTTGTACTTCGTCTAAGGTCTTGCCTTTCATTAGCGCTTCGGCTTGGGCAAAGGCGTTGGCAACGGTAAAGCGGTGTTGGCGGTGGTTGCCGTAGATTGTGGTCATGGGAACGATGAAATCAACGGGAATCAGACGCGTACCTTGGTGTAGAAGCTGGAAGTAGGCATGTTGGCAGTTGACGCCTTCATCGCCGAAGACAATGCCGCCGGTGGTGCAGGAAACGGGTTGGCCGTCTGAAGTACGCTGTTTGCCGAGGCTTTCCATATCGAGCTGGTTGAGCCACGGGGTAAAGAGGCGCATATTGTGGCTGTATGGGACAACGGTTTGGCCGTCTGAATGTTGGAAGTTGTTGTACCAAACGTTGATGAGTGCCATCAGGACGGGAATGTTGCGGCGGAATGGTGTCTCGAAGAAATGGGTATCCATCGCGTGTGCGCCGGCCAGCATTTTGCGGAATGCTTTTTCGCCGACGGCAACCATCAGCGGCAGGCCGATGGGCGACCAGACGGAATAGCGGCCGCCGACCCAGTCGGACATGGCGAAGACTTTGTCTGGGGAGATGCCGAAGTTTTGGGCTGCGGCCACATCGGCGGAAATGGCGCAGAAGTGGCGGTAGATGCCGGAATCGGGCAAACCTGCATCGCGATACCAAGTGCGAGCGGCGTAGGCATTGAGCAGGGTTTCTGGTGTGCGGAATGATTTGCTGGCAATGCTGAATACGGTGGTCTCGGGATTGAGGCCGAGAAGGGTTTGGGTCAGGTCGGCATCATCGGAGTTGCTGACAAAGTGGACGCGGATGTTTTGCCAATAAGGCTGCAGCGCCTGTGTAGCCATGCGCGGGCCTAAATCGGAGCCGCCGATGCCGATGTGAACCAAATCGGTAATGGGTTTGCCGGTAATGCCTGCGTGGGTGCCGTCTAGGAGTTGGCGTGCGAATTCGAGGGTGCGGTTGAGCTCGTGATGAACTTTGGACACGATGTTTTCGCCGTCAACGTAAACAGGTTTGGCATTGGCAGGCAGGCGTAGGGCAGTGTGGAGAACGGCGCGGTGTTCGCTGGTGTTGATTTTTTCACCGCTGCTCATGGCCTGCATATATTGTGGCAAATCGGCCGCTTCGGCCAGTTGGCACAATAAATCAAGGGTGTTTTCATCTAGGCGGTTTTTGCTGTAATCAAATAACAAACCATGCAGAATTTCGTGCATATTATTGAAACGTTCGGCATCTGCGGCGAAGCGTTCGCGCAGGGTAACGTGTTGAGTATCGGCATGATGGGTTTCCAAGGCCTGCCATGCGTCTGAGTATGCGGACATCTCGTTTCCTTAGTATGTAACGGTAAAATAAGCAGGATAGATAGGTATTTCCTGCTTTTTTGTAGTGGCTTGTAGTTTAACAAATTTGAACAGGTTTTGGGAGGTGGCGGGGGTGTTTTTGTTTAAGAAATGTATGCAAAATGAAAAAGAAATGATTGATTATCATCAAGTTTCTGTAAAAAAAAGGGGTATGACACCGATGTCTGCTGTGTTATCCTATGTAACATTATTGAAATCTTGTCGGGACGGGTCCGTAAGATGGCTACAATTTATGATGTCGCTGCTTATGCCGGGGTATCTCCCAAGACGGTCAGCCGGGTGATTAACGGCGATGCGCCGGTCAGTGATAAAACCCGTTCTAAAGTAGAAACAGCGATTGCTGCTTTGGGCTATATCCCGTCTTCTGCGGCGCGGATTATGCGGTCACACCGTTCCGGCTTGGTCGGTCTGATTACCGGCGCCATTTCGCGGACAGGCGAGAATACGGGCGGACACGGCATACCGGATATGTTCTTGATTAAGGGCATTCAGCAGCAGATTCGTGCACAAGGCAAGATTTTGATGATTGCCGACATCGACAACAAGCCAGGGCAGCCCGGTCAGATGGAGCCGCTGATCCGTACCTTTATGGAGCATCGTGCCGAGGGGATTTTATATGTGGCCGGTTTCCATCAGGAAGTATTGCTGCCGGAAGTGCCCAACCGTTGCCCGATGGTGTTGGTCAACTGTTTCGATTTGGCAGGTACGCCGTCGGTTTTGCCGGACGATGAAGCAGGGCAGTATGGCTTGGTGCGCCGGATTATCCAAAGCGGACACAAACGGATTGCTTATGTGACTTTGCAGCCGGGCGTAGAAGCAACGAGATTGAGATTGGCCGGATACCGCCGGGCTTTGGCGGATGCGGATATTGTCTTCGATCCTGATTTGGTGCAAACTGGTTATCCTGACTTCAGCAATGACAGCGGATCTTTGATTTCGGCTATTTTGAAACTGTTGTCTTTGACGCTTCCGCCGACGGTCATTTGCTGCGGTAACGATGAAATGGCAGTACGCGTGTACGGGATTTTGAGGACGCGCGGCGTGCGGGTTCCCGAGCAAGTTTCGGTTGCCGGCTATGATAACCACAGCGCGATTGCGGAGACGCTGTTTCCGCCGTTGACCAGTACCGAGCTGCCTTATCTGCGCATGGGCGCGATGGCGGCGGATTTGCTGTTTCAATACATTGAACACCCGACCGGCTCGGTTCAGTCAGTCAAGGTCGTTGGGGAAACCATCTGGCGTCAGTCTGTGATTAATAAATAGTTTCAGACGGCCTGAAAATAAGCTTTAAACAACGCAAACACACATCAAAATAAGATTATGTAAACGGTCAAAATAAAGGCCGTCTGAAAACAGGATTGCCTCATTAAAAAGGCGGCCCAATACAATAAAAGCGTCATACCGCTGAAATTGGAGTTTGTTGTTTCCATAGTTTATTATCCAGGAGTAGCCTTACTATGAAAATCTCCCCACAAGTGGCGATGACACTTCGCCAGATTATGCTGATGAACTTCGGTTTCTTCGGTATTCAATATAGCTTCGGGTTGCAGCAAACTGCGATTAACCCGATTTTCAGCTTTCTTCATGCCGATCCGAGCCAATTGCCGATTTTGAATATGGCAGGCCCGATTACCGGTTTGCTGGTGCAGCCGATGATTGGTGCGATGAGTGACCGCACTTGGGTGCCCGGATTGGGCCGCCGCCGTCCGTATTTCTTGATTGGCGCCATTGGTTGCAGTCTCTGTCTCTTTATCTATCCGCACGTTACCGCCTTGTGGGTGGCCGTATTGCTGCTGTGGCTCTTGGACATCAGTAATAATACTGCAATGGAACCTTTCCGTGCCTTCATTGCCGATACCGTTCCTGAACACCAGCAATCCACCGGTTTCTTGATGCAGTCCGTGTTTACCGGTTTGGGTATTACCCTGGCCAACGTTTCCCTCTACATCTTCCAGCAAATCGGCTGGTTGCAACAAACTTCCGAAGCAGGCATTCCGTATTGGGTATTCGGTTCGTTTTATATTGGTGCGGTCTGCTCCATCGGTTCGGTTTTGGTTACCGTTTTATCAACGGCCGAACGCGAGCCCAGCCCTGAAGAAATGGCGGCCATTAAAGCCCAGCCGAGCGGTCCGGCTCATGCTGTTAAAGATATTGTCGTTGCCGTGCGCGAAATGCCGACTGCCCTGTGGCAACTGGCTTTGGTTTATCTCTTCCAATGGTACGCGCTCTTCATCTACTGGCAATATATTTCCCACAGTATCGTCCAATCCGTCTGGGATTCGACCGTTGAAAATACCGAAGCGTATAGCCAAGCGGTTGCATGGACCGGCCTGGTAAACGGTTTCTACAACGTTGTAACCTTTATCTCCGCCTTCGGCCTGATGTGGATGGCGCGCAAATACGCCGCCAAATATGTTCACGCCTTTGCCGTAACCCTTGCCGCGCTGGCCTTGCTCACCATTCCGCACATCGGCAACAAATACCTGATGTTTGCGCCGATGATTGGTTTCGGTGTCGGTTGGGCAAGTATGATGGGTGTGCCGTTTATGATTGTGGTCGGCTCTATCCCTAAAGAACGTTACGGCGTGTACATGGGTATTGTGAACATGATGATTGTGATTCCAATGCTGATTGAAACCGTATCTTTCGGCTGGGTGTACAAAACCTTCTTGAGTTCAAACCCTGCCAACGCGATGACTTTTGCCGGTGTTTCCCTGGCCATTGCCGCCGCGTTGACCTTAACCATTAAAACTACGGCCAAACCGGCTACTGCAGAATAACGAAGTTTTGATTTAAAACCAAAATGAAAAGGCCGTCTGAAACATGAAAGGGTTTCAGACGGCCTTTTTTGTCGAAACGGATTCCATTTGCTGACCTGATTCTGTAAGCCTTATTGTCGCTGCACTACCGTTCATCACTCAAATTGGCTATGACTACCGATTTTGCTTTACAATATCCTTCTTTAATTTATTTCGTTTTACCATCCTGATGACAGAACACATTTCCGCTCCAAGCCCATCTCCTATCGGCGAAGACTACCTGCTGTTAGGTCAGTACGCCGAACGTGCCTATCTCGAATACGCCATGAGCGTGGTCAAAGGCCGCGCGCTGCCTGAAGTTTCAGACGGCCAAAAGCCTGTACAACGACGTATTTTGTTTGCCATGCGCGATATGGGTTTGACGGCGGGGGCGAAGCCGGTGAAATCGGCACGCGTGGTCGGCGAGATTTTGGGTAAATACCATCCGCACGGCGACAGTTCTGCCTATGAGGCGATGGTTCGCATGGCGCAGGATTTTACCTTGCGCTATCCCTTAATCGACGGCATCGGCAACTTCGGTTCGCGCGACGGCGACGGGGCGGCGGCGATGCGTTATACCGAAGCGCGGCTGACGCCGATTGCGGAATTGCTGTTGTCCGAAATCAATCAGGGGACGGTGGATTTCGTGCCGAACTACGACGGCGCGTTTGACGAACCGCTGCACCTGCCCGCCCGCCTGCCCATGGTGTTGCTCAACGGTGCATCAGGCATCGCGGTGGGCATGGCGACCGAAATTCCGTCGCACAATTTGAACGAAGTCACGCAGGCGGCGATTGCGCTGTTGAAGAAGCCGATGCTGGAAACCGCCGACCTGATGCAGTACATCCCCGCGCCCGATTTTGCCGGCGGCGGTCAAATCATCACGCCGGCGGACGAATTGCGCCGGATTTACGAAACCGGCAAGGGCAGCGTGCGCGTGCGTGCGCGTTACGAAATCGAGAAACTGGCGCGCGGACAATGGCGCGTGATTGTGACTGAGCTGCCGCCGAACGCCAATTCCGCCAAAATCCTTGCCGAAATCGAAGAGCAGACCAACCCGAAACCGAAAGCAGGCAAAAAGCAGCTCAACCAAGACCAGCTCAATACTAAAAAGCTGATGCTGGATTTAATCGACCGCGTGCGTGACGAGTCCGACGGCGAACATCCCGTGCGTCTGGTGTTCGAGCCGAAATCCAGCCGCATCGATACCGATACCTTCATCAACACGCTTATGGCGCAAACTTCGCTGGAAGGCAATGTGTCCATGAACTTGGTGATGATGGGTTTGGACAACCGCCCCGCGCAGAAAAACCTGAAAACGATTTTGCAGGAATGGCTGGATTTCCGCGTCGTGACCGTAACACGTCGTCTGAAATTCCGTTTGAACCAAGTGGAAAAACGGCTGCACATCCTCGAAGGTCGTCTGAAAGTCTTTCTGCACATCGACGAAGTGATTAAAGTCATCCGCGAATCAGACGACCCGAAAGCCGATTTGATGGCGGCGTTCGGGCTGACCGAAATCCAAACCGAAGACATTTTGGAAATCCGCCTGCGCCAGTTGGCGCGTTTGGAAGGTTTCAAACTCGAAAAAGAATTGAACGAATTGCGCGAAGAACAAGGTCGTCTGAATATCCTTTTGGGCGACGAAAACGAAAAACGCAAGCTGATTATCAAAGAGATGCAGGCGGACATGAAGCAGTTTGGCGACGCGCGCCGCACGCTGGTGGAAGAAGCCGGACGCGCCGTGCTGACGCAAACCACCGCCGACGAACCCATCACGCTGATCCTGTCGGAAAAAGGCTGGATACGCAGCCGCGCCGGACACAACCTCGATTTGAGCCAAACCGCGTTCAAAGAAGGCGATCGTCTCAAACAAACCCTTGAAGGCCGCACTGTTTTACCCGTCGTCATCCTGGATTCATTGGGCAGAACCTACACGCTCGATGCCGCCGAAATCCCCGGAGGACGCGGCGACGGCGTACCGGTTTCATCCTTAATCGAGCTGCAAAACGGCGCGAAACCCGTCGCCATGCTCACCGGCCAGCCCGAACAGCATTACTTGCTTTCAGGCAGCGGCGGCTACGGCTTTATCACCAAGTTGGCCGATATGGTCGGACGCGTGAAAGCGGGTAAAGTGGTGATGACCGTGGACAGCGGCGAAACCGTCCTGCCGCCGGTTGCCGTCTATGCTTCTTCGCTGATCAATCCCGACTGCAAAGTCGTACTGGCCAGCAGCGACCACCGCCTCTTGGCGTTTTCCATCGGCGAGCTTAAAGTCATGCCTAAAGGCCGCGGTTTGCAGCTGATGTCGTTGGCTGATGGTGCATCTTTGGAACACATTATGGTGACGACTTCTCCTGAATTTACCGTTGTATCGGTCGGCCGACGCGGTGCAGAACATCAGGAAAAACTGCGTATTGCCGATATTGACGGCAAACGCGGTAAAAAAGGCAAGGTATTGGAAATATCAGGCCGTCTGAAAAGTTTGTCCTGAAACAAGAACAAATATATCTAAATAAATTAAATTTATACGACATTGCATGATAATAAAAAAAGGTTCATTTATGAACAGAGCCAATCTTCAAGAACTGGGTAATCTGAGGGAGCGGATTCCCGGTGTAATCAACATTGCCCGAATAGCCATCGTCTTACCGCTTTTGGTTTTGCACGCTTTCGGCAGCTACACGGGTGGCAACCTGATTGGCATTTCGTTGCCGGACGTTGAGTTTTATATCTGGGTAACGCTGTATTTCCTCCTGATTATGCTCTCCGTGTTCCGCCCGGGCTGGCAGTGGCAGTCTTTGGATTTGCCCAATGCCAGTGCCGTGGTCGACATCACCATGATGATGGTTTTGGTGTATATCTCCGGCGGTACGGCTTCCGGTTTCGGGATTTTGGTTTTGCCGTTTGTTGCTACGTCGTGTCTGCTCAGTTATGGCCACTACCCTATGCTGTATGCAGGCTATACGGCCATGCTGTTTATTTTGAACCTGTTTTTAGACGGCAGCATGCGTTTCGATTCGTTTAATTGGGACGCGAAATCAATGGTGAATTCTTCGATGCTGATCGGCGCAGGCTATCTGGTGGCGATGCTGACATCGTTTGCTGCCCGTTATCTGGAGCAGGCCACAGAGTCCGCCAGCCGTCATCAACTGGCCTACCGCCGTATTAGCGGCTTGAACCATTTGGTTTTGAACCGCGTACAGGAAGCGGTTGTGGTGATTGATGCGACCCAACGCGTGTGGCTGTTTAACAAACAGGCAAAAATCTATTTCCCCAGCCTGATTATCGATCAGCAGGAAATCGTGTTTGGCGAACTGGTGGCACGTTGGCAGCGCCAACCCGACAAACCTTTTGAAACCGATATCCATATTTTCCAACACGCCATGCACGTTCGAGCCGTTCCGCTGATTCAGGAGCAAACCGAGCTGCTGATGTTGTATGTCCGCTCATTGCGTGAAGTGGCTGCTGAGGCCATGTCCACCAAGCTGACTTCGCTTGGACAGTTGACTGCCAACCTTGCCCACGAAATCCGCAACCCGATGTCCGCCATCCGTCATGCCAGCGATTTATTGCAGGAAGGCGATGAGGCAGATCCGCTAAAGGCCAAGCTCTACAACATCATCGACAGCAATATCCAACGTATCGACAAGATGTTGGAAGACGTATCCCTGCTTAACAAACGAGACAACATCAGCCGCCAGCCGATTAATCTGATGAAATTCTGGTTGGAGTTCAAGCAGGAATTTACCTTGAACAATCCCGATGCCATCGGCTGTTTGCGTATGAATATGGACGGCAACAATCTGACCGTATTGGTTGACCCCATGCATTTGCAGCAAGTGATGTGGAACTTGTGCAACAATGCTTGGAGACACAGCCGTCAGGACGAAAACGCCATTACCGTCCTTATCCGTTCAAGCGGCAGGATGCACATTTCTATCGTAGTGGCGGACAACGGCAAAGGCGTGCCGCCCGATGTACGAAATCATCTGTTCGAGCCGTTTTACACCACCGAAAAACAAGGCACCGGCTTGGGGCTTTACGTCGCACGCGAGTTGGCACACGCCAATATGGGGCAGCTGCATTATCACCCTGAAATGAACGGGTTTGAACTGATTTTACCGAAGGAGCAAGCGCAGGATGAATAAATTGCAAGAGCCAGTTTTGGTTGTCGATGACGAGGCAGACATCCGCGACCTGATGGAAATGACCCTGATGAAAATGGGTCTGCGCGTCGATACTGCGGCTGGTGTTGAAGAAGCCAAAGACAGGCTAGACAACAACGATTATTCGCTGGTGTTGACCGATATGCGTATGCCCGACGGCTCAGGCCTCGAGGTTGTCCAATACATCGACGAGCTGATGCTTGACACACCCGTTGCCGTGATTACGGCTTTCGGCAATGCCGACCAAGCCGTTGAAGCCTTGAAAGCAGGGGCATTTGATTATCTGCAAAAACCGATTACGCTGTCGCAGTTGCGTTCATTGGTTAAATCGGCAGTATCGGTTTCCGATAATACTGCCGAACCCACGCCGTCTGAAAAAGTCAAATCGCAGCCTGCGCCTGTTTCTGCCGCCCTGTATAAACCCGAACCTCAGCCGGCCAAGCCTGTCGTTACGCCGCCTAAGAGCGTACAGAGCGAATTTAACCGGCCTTTGACTGTTCCGGAAGGGCTCAATTCCTTAAAAGAGCGTTTTTCGGCCGGCAACATCAATCCTGCTTTGCAACAAGACGCACCTATATTGGAAGGCGAGGACGATATGCCGCGCCTGTTGGGTACTTCGCCGCAAATGGTCGAAGTGCGCCACCTGATTCGCAGATTGGCACGCAGCCTTGTTCCCGTTTATATTTCCGGCGAATCCGGTACGGGTAAAGAGCGGGCGGCACGCACGATTCACGAGCTGTCCGACCGCGCCGACAAACCGTTTATTGCCGTTAACTGCGGCGCGATTCCTGAAAACCTGATGGAAAGCGAATTCTTCGGCTACAAAAAAGGCAGCTTTACCGGCGCGGATCAAGACCGTCTCGGCTTTTTCCAACATGCCGACGGCGGTACACTGTTTCTCGACGAAGTTGCCGATTTGCCGCTTGCCATGCAGGTCAAACTCTTGCGCGCCATTCAAGAAAAAGCCGTGCGCCGTATCGGCGATGCGCGGGAAACCTTTGTGGATGTGCGCATTATTTGCGCAACCCACAAAAACCTCGAAGCCTTGGTTGAAAGTGGCGCATTCCGCCAGGACTTGTATTACCGCCTCAACGTTGTCTCCCTGCACATGCCGCCTTTACGCGAAATGCGCGAAGACTTGGGCGCGCTGATTCTGTATTTGCTGTACAAACACCGTCACGGCAATCAAACCTACAAACTCAGCCCGAAAGCCCAAGAAGCCCTGTTGCATTACAGCTATCCCGGCAACTTCCGCGAGCTGGAGAATATCCTCGAACGCGCCGTTGCACTGACGGTCGGCCAAGTGATACAAGTGGACGATTTGCAGATTCAAAACGCCCCGCAGGCCAAAGCCGATCGCAGCAGCCTTTCTTTTGACGACATCGCCGAACCTGACGCGCGCGAAACCACGCTCAATCACAGCCCCATTCCGCCGTTTGATCCGCGCACCATGCAGATACAGGATTACCTTGACCAAGTGGAACGCAGCATCATCGAGCAGGCCTTGCAGCAAACCCGTTACAACCGTACCCAAGCCGCCAAACTTTTGGGCATCAGCTTCCGCTCCATGCGCTACCGCATGGAACGCTTGGACATCAATTAAAACGTTCAGACGGCCCAAGTTTTCCAGGCCGTCTGAAACATAAGCCTTATGTACAAGATTTATTTTGACGAAACCGCATCTGCCGAACTTCGCAGCCTTGCCGCGCCTTTTGGGTTGACCATTATCGACCGGCAGCCTGAAGCAGGCAGTTTCCTTATCGCTGACGAAAGCGGCATTAGTTTGTGCCGTGCCGGTGAAAAAGGCCGTGTCCGCGTTGATTTTGATGGCGGTGCCGCCCATTACCGGCGCACTAAAGGCGGTGGCGAGCTGATTGCCAAAGCCGTCAACCACACTGCGCAACCGACTGTCTGGGATGCTACCGGCGGACTGGGACGCGACAGTTTTGTGCTTGCCTCGTTGGGTTTGAATGTACACACTTTTGAACAAAATCCTGCGGTTGCCTGTCTACTTTCAGACGGCCTCAACAGAGCAGGGCAAAGTGAAGAGACACGGGAGATTGCCCGGCGAATTACTTTGTATTTCGGCAATGCCGTTGATTTGATGCAGGAATTATCTGCGCAAAACGGCAGGCCCGATGTGGTGTACCTCGACCCGATGTACCCGGAACGCCGCAAAACCGCCGCCGTGAAAAAAGAAATGGCCTATTTCCACGACTTGGTCGGTGCGGCACAAGACGAAGCCGAGTTGTTGGATGCGGCATTGGATACCGCCAAAAAGCGCATTGTCGTCAAACGCCCGCGCTTGGGAGAGTTTCTCGACGGGCGCAAACCGGCATATCAATACACCGGCAAAAGCACGCGGTTTGACGTTTATCTTCCGACAAGGCCGTCTGAAGACTAGAAGCAAACTTGCAACATATCAAAAGAAGCCGCCGACGTTATCAGCGCGGCGGCAAAGTGTGCTATAAATACCTTTTCCCAAACTTCATTGGAGCAAACAATCATGGAATTAGTATTCATCCGTCACGGACAAAGCGAATGGAACGCGAAAAACCTTTTCACCGGCTGGCGCGACGTTAAGTTGAGCGAGCAAGGTTTGGCAGAAGCCGCCGCAGCAGGTAAAAAGCTGAAAGAAAAAGGCTATGAGTTCGACATCGCCTTTACTTCCGTCCTGACCCGTGCCATCAAAACCTGTAACATCGTTTTGGAAGAATCCGACCAACTGTTTGTTCCGCAAATCAAATCATGGCGTTTGAACGAGCGCCACTACGGCCAGCTGCAAGGTTTGGATAAAAAACAAACCGCAGAAAAATACGGTGACGAGCAAGTCCACATCTGGCGCCGCAGCTACGACACCCTGCCTCCGCTGCTCGATCCTAAAGACCCGCATTCCGCCCACAACGACCGCCGCTATGCCAACCTGCCTAGCGATGTTATTCCCGATGGCGAAAACCTCAAAGTTACCCTCGAGCGCGTCCTGCCTTTCTGGGAAGACCAAATCGCTCCGGCCATCCTGAGCGGCAAACGTGTTTTGGTTGCGGCACACGGCAACTCCCTGCGCGCGTTGGCCAAACACATCGAAGGCATTTCCGACGAAGACATCATGGGCTTGGAAATCCCGACCGGCCAGCCGCTGGTGTACAAATTGGACGAAAACCTGAAAGTGGTTGAGAAATTCTACCTGTAAGGTAAAGGGAAAAAGGACGTGGCGGACACGTCCTTTTTTGTATTTGTCTGTTTGAGGCCGTCTGAAAGCAATTGATGGCGGGCGACATGAAAAAAGGACGCGTAAAGCGTCCTTGATGGAGATTAAACCCTGTATTACTGGTTTTTCTCGATAACTTCTTTGAGGTGGGGCATAGGGCTGTAACCGCTTTGGCTGCGGCCGTTAGGGAAGACCAGGGTCGGCGTGCCGTTGAAGCCGAATTGTTCGCCCAATGAAGTGGTTTCCGCAACAGGGTTTTCGCAGTTTGCTTTGCCGCTTGGGAGTTTGCCTTTACGCATCCAGTCAATCCATGCCTGAGTCGGATTAGGTTGGCACCACAACAGCTCGGCTTTGCGCGCGGCATCAGGGTGCAGGCTCGGAATCGGCATCATGAAGGTGTAAATCGTGATGTCGGTCATTTTTTCAAATTCATGCTCCAAGCGTTTGCAGAACGGGCAGTCCGGATCGGAGAAAACGGCGACTTTCAGTTTGCCGTTGCCGCGCACTTCTTTGATGGCTTTGTCCAAAGGCAGGGAAGCGAAGTCGATTTTGTTCAAGTCGGCTGCGCGTTCTTCAGTCAGGCTTTGGCGCGTGTTGACGTTGATGAGGTCGCCGACGAGCATATAGTCGCCTTTGGCATCGGTATAGATGATTTGTTTGCCGCTGACGACAACTTCGTAAATGCCTTTAATCGGTGTTTCACTGACGCTCAAAACTTTCAAATCTTGGGCAGCATAGACTTTTTCCAAACGCGCTTTCAAAGAAGCGGCAACGGATTTGTCGGCAGGCGCTTCCGCTTTGGCAGCCGGCGCAGGCGCGGCGTTGGCGTTGGATACGGCAGGTTGACCGCATGCCAACAAAGGAAGGACGGCAAACGGTGTTAAGATTTTGATTAACTTGGTTTTCATGCGAGAGACTTGCGTGTGTTGAAAGTAAGGCATTGTATCAAACCTCCGTCATGTCTGCATTGTACTCAGGCTCAAATTATCGTCTGAAATTAGCTTTCGGCTGTTAAAATACGAAAAAATGATTTGATTGTTTGTATGTTCTACCATCGTATTGCCGTAAACGTGCCGCTTTCAGACGGCCTTTTGACGTATTCCTATTCTGAGCCGCTTCCTCCGGGAACGCGGGTGCTTGTGCCTTTCCGCAATAAAACTGTTGTCGGGATTGTGTGGGAAACGGATATTGCGCCTGATATGGATACGGCGCGGATTTTGAGTGTTCAGACGGCCTTTGTGGAAGAAAAGCCGTTGCCTCAAAGCTGGCGTGATTTGTTGGCGTTTACGTCGCGTTATTACCACTATCCGACCGGGCAGGCGGTGTTTGCCGCACTGCCGCAGGGTTTGAAGGAAACGCGCGCGGTGGAAATGCCGCAGCCGCCGTTGTTTTACGCTTTGAACGAAGCGGGTAGGGCGCAAACGCCGCCGCCGTCTCGGTTCAACAAAAAAGCGGCTTTGTGGGACGCGCTGCTGTCGGGTGGAATGACGATGGCGGCGTTGAAGCAGGTGAACGCGCAGGCAGCGAAATTAATCGAAGATTGGGCGGAGCAGGGCTGGATTGAAACGACGGAAGCGGCGAAGTCCGTTTTAGAGTCGTGCCATGGGCAGGCTTCGCACTCTGAATTTGTGTTGAATGCCGACCAGCAGAAGGCTTCCGATGAAATTCAGACGGCCTTTGGTAAATTTCAGCCGTTTCTGCTGTACGGCATTACCGGCAGCGGCAAGACTGAAGTGTATTTCGATGCGATGGCGAAAGTGTTGGCACAGGGGCGGCAGGTGTTGTTTTTGTTGCCCGAAATCAACCTCACGCCGCAGCTTTTGAAGCGGGTGGAAAGCCGTTTTGCCGACGTGCCGACCGCCGTGTTGCACAGCCAGATGGCGGCAGGCAAGCGCACGCAGGATTATCTGCGCGCCATGTTGGGGCAGGCGAAATTGGTCATCGGCACGCGGCTGGCGGTGTTCACGCCTTTGCTTGATGTCGGGCTGATTGTAGTCGATGAGGAACATGACGGCTCGTTCAAACAAGACAACGAATTGCGCTACCACGCCCGCGATTTGGCGGTGTGGCGGGCGAAGCAGAGCGGCTGCCCCGTCGTGTTGGGCAGCGCCACACCCAGCTTGGAAAGCTGGCACAAGGCGCAAAGCGGCGCGTACCGCCTGCTGCAACTGACTGAGCGCGCTCATGCTTCAGCACAACTGCCGCAAGTGGAAATACTCAACGTAGGCCGTCTGAAACTAGACAACGGCTTCTCGCCGCAAGCCTTGCAGCTTTTGAAACAAAATTTTGAAGCAGGCGGCATGTCGCTGGTGTACCTCAATCGGCGCGGTTTTGCGCCCGCGCTGTTTTGCGGCGACTGCGGCCATACCTTCGGCTGCCCGAACTGCTCCGCCAAAATGGTGCTGCACCAACGCGCCCGCCAACTGCGCTGCCACCACTGCGACCACCGCGAACCCATCCCGTTCAAATGCCCCGACTGCGGCAACCAAGACCTGACCGCCGTCGGCCACGGCACGCAGCGCGTCGAAGAAACCCTGCGCGCCTTCCTGCCCAAGGCCGCCGTCGTTCGTGTTGACAGGGACAGCACCGCGCACAAAAACGACTGGGCGGATTTGTACCGCCGCATCGCCGACAACGAAATCGACATTTTAGTCGGCACGCAGATGCTCGCCAAAGGCCATGATTTCGCGCGGCTCAACCTCGTTATCGTCTTAAACGCCGACGGCAGCCTGTACAGTGCGGACTTCCGCGCACCGGAAAGGTTGTTCGCCGAGCTGATGCAAGTGTCCGGCAGGGCGGGGCGTGCCGACAAACCCGGCAAGGTGCTGATACAGACCCAACTGCCCGAACATCCCGTTTTCGCCGCCGTCAAAGCGCAGGACTACGCCGTGTTTGCCGAAAACGAATTGAACGAGCGGCAAATGTTCGCCATGCCGCCTTTCGGTTTTCAGACGGCCGTCCGCGCCGACGCGCCGCGCGTTGCCGATGCGATGGAATTTCTCAACGCCGCCAAAGAAACCCTCGCCCCGCTTTTGCCCGAAAGCGTCTCCCAGTTCGGCGCCGCCCCCATGCTGATGGTGCGCCTCGCCGAACGTGAACGCGCGCAAATCTTTCTCGAATCGACATCGCGACAGGATTTGCACCGCGCCGTGAGTTTGTGGGTGCAGGTGTTGCAGCAAAACCGTGACGGCAAAATCCGATGGTCGGTGGATGTGGATGTGCAAGAGGTTTGATTGGAATGATGCAATCAATATAAATATAAAAGGCCGTCTGAAAATCTGTTTTCAGACGGCCTTAAGTTTTGAAGTCAGTTTAGAAGAATTTTGCAGCGATATAGCCGAGAGCAAGCAGGCTCAAAACGGCGAATACGATGGCCATTGTAAGCAGAAACTGTGTTTTCTTCCTCGCTGCCAGTGCGGCCAACTCTGGATTTTGGCCTAACTCTTCGCGTAGTTGGGATTCTAATTCGGCGCGGATTTTCTTGCGTAGTTTTTTCTCTTCCTGCTCGCGCTCATATTTGAGCTTGTGGGCAATTTCGGTTTGTTTTTTGTGCTCGAAAGAGATTTTTTCCTGCCATTCAATGCGCTTACGCTGGATGGCCAGCTCATTTTTTTCTGTCAAATCAAAGTGGCAGGTCTTACATTCTTGTGCATCGAGTTCGTCAATAATCGTCATGCAGACGGGGCATTGGATGGGGTCGAGGATATTGACTGCCGATACGGGTTCTTCTTCGAGCGCCTCCAATTCCATGGCCTGACGGACAATGACGTCCAAACCCAAATAGCTGAAGTAATGCTGTGCATTTTCGCGCTCGTCTTGCGTGCATTTTTCGGCCACAATGGCTTGCGGACGCTCTGCCAAGGCTTGAATCAGGCTCTCGGCTTCGTTTTCGGGCAGGTTGTCATACAGGCAGGCATGGATGCGCTCCTTATCCGTGTTCGGCGGATAAGAAACATATACGTCGAAAAATTTTTCTTGTTTGCTCATTGATATCCCATGAATATTTCGACTGCGTCAACCCAATGGGTTGGGCCTGAGGTTTTGTTATTGTGTTTGAGCTGTTTTGGCTTGCGATGCAGGCAAAAACAGAGGCTGCAGTCTGAGGCAGACCGGATAGGGGATGCCTTCGTGTCGTTAATCGGTTGGACAATGATTTTTTATTTATATGGCAATATGCATGTCCAAGGTTATGTCTATTGTAGAGTAAATATTCACGCCCGATATTATTATTATAAGATAAATCCAATATTGTTTAAAATAAATTCACACAAAAGGCCGTCTGAAGATACAGACGGCCTGTTTTTCGTGAAGAAACGGATTGTTTATACGGAGAAGGACGAGCCGCAACCGCAAGTCGTTTCGGCATTCGGATTGCGGATGACGAATTGAGAACCTTGCAGGCTTTCGGTGTAGTCGATTTCCGCACCAACCAGATATTGGTAGCTCATCGGGTCGACCAAGAACGTCAGGCCGTTTTTTTGGATTTCGAAATCGTCGTCGTTTTTGATTTCGTCAAAGGTAAAACCGTATTGGAAGCCGGAACAGCCGCCACCGTTGACGAATACGCGCAATTTCAGGTCGGGATTGTTCTCTTCGGCAATCAGGTCGGCAACTTTGGTGCAGCAGCTGTCAGTAAAGATAATAGGGCTTTCGTCTGACATGATGTGATTCCTTTTATATGAATGTTTTTACTATTGTCGCGCAAACCGTTGGCCAAAGCAAGTTTGTGCAGACAGGTCTGCCAGCTTACATGGAGGGCATGGCAGAAATTTCAAGCGTCAGTATGTCAGATTTAGATGCTTCTACCAAACCATTCGACTCGGCCGATGATGGCAACGTCGTCGGTCGGGTTTTTCAGGTCGATTTCAAAAGTAGGGTAGGCTTCATTGGCGGAAATGACGTTGACGATGCCGCCGGGTATCAGTTGCAGGCGTTTGACCAGAAGGTTTTCGTTGAGACGCAAAACATAGAGGCCGTCGCGCGGCGTGGTTTGGCCGTGGTTGATGAGGATGGTGTCGCCATCATTCAGCACGCCTTCCATCGAGTCGCCTTTGACTGAGATAACGGAAAGGTTTCTGATGTCGCGCGTCACATAATTTTCTATCCAATAGCGTCGGAACGCCATGGCGAACATGGGCTGCTCATCGCCGACGAGCTGGCCGTGTCCGGCCGCTGCTTGGATGTCGTAACGCGGTACGAAGACAAATTCGTCTATATCGACAGGGTTGCCCAGTGTGTCGGTGGCCGTGGCTTTTGGGGCTTCGGAATCGGGGAAGGGGGAGCCTTCGCCGGTCAACAGCCAGTCTATGCTGCAGCCTTTAAGTTGTTTGATTTTTTTTAGCGTTTCCGATTTCGGCAGGCCGCCTTCATTCCAGATACGGCTGAATCCGGCGATGGTCATATCGATGTCGGCGGCGATTTTGGCTTGGCGGGCTTCATCTTTCCATAAGAAAGCCAGGCGGTCTTTAAAGGTATCCATGTTTATGCCTTTATGGAGGTATGTTTTTTATATGGTTTGGATGATTTGAGTGTATTTTACCTTAGTTTTTATAAAATTGTAAGAAAAAAATTACTAAATATAAGAAAAAGTATTGCATATTTTATTTTTTCTTAGTATTATTCGTTTTGTCTTAGATGAATCGATATTTCTAATTTTCTATTCGATTTTTCTTAGTTTAGTTTTATTTGGTTTAGTTTTTCTGACTTAAACCTGCTATGTGATTATGATGAGAGGTATGAAATGACTCGTTCGCGTAAAAATATTTTTTGGGTGCTGCTGGCGTTGGTGCTGGGTTTTTTTGCCCTGCCTTTCGGATCTTCGGAAGCGCATGAAGCGGACGGTAATCTGACGGCTTCGGAGTGCGAACGCTTGGGCAGCTTGAGTCTGGATCAGATGGACGGCAGGCTGCTGGCTTTTGCCAAAGAATGCGATATGGTGGAGGCCACCCACGATTGGGAACAACAGTACGGTAACTTGAATGAAGAAGAAATGCTTGCCGGCGTGGTGTATGAGTGATGTTTGCGTATGAATTAATGAAGGCCGTCTGAAAACCATTGTTTCAGACGGCCTTGTGTTTTCAATAAGGATGATATTAAGGCATCAATGGTGCATTGGTCAGGCCGGTGGTTTCGGGCAGGCCGAACATGATGTTCATATTCTGTACGGCTTGACCGGCTGCGCCTTTAACCAAGTTGTCGATGACGGAAAGCACAATCCACACATTGTCTTGATCAGGCGCTTTTTGAACGCTGATACGACAAATATTAGCGCCGCGCACGCTGCGGGTTTCAGGTGTCGAACCTGAAGGCAAAATATCGACAAAAGGACTGTCGCGGTAGTATTCACGCAGTAAGGCTTCAGGATCGGTATGTTCTTGCAGGTGCAGATACAGGGTGGCGTGCATACCGCGTATCATCGGAACAAGGTGTGGCACGAAAATCAGGCCATCTGAAACATGGTCTTGCAGTCCGGACAGGGTTTGTCGGATTTCAGGCAGATGGCGGTGGCCGCCGACGCCGTAGGCTTTGAAGTTGTCGCCTGCTTCGCACAACAAGGCGTGGGTACTGGCTTTGCGGCCTGCGCCGGAAACACCGGATTTACAGTCGGCAATCAGCGGCGCATTGGCTTTCAGACGGCCTGCTTGAAGCAGCGGCAATAAGGGCAGGGAAACGCAGGTGGGGTAGCAGCCCGGATTGGCCACCAACATGGCTTTGGCGATGTCGTCTTTGTGAAGTTCGCACAAACCGTACACTGCTTGGGAAACGAGTTGCGGCGCGGCATGGGTCATTTTGTACCATTTTTCCCATGTGGGGATGTCGCGGATGCGGAAGTCGGCAGACAGGTCAATCACGCGTACGCCTTTTTCGACAAGGGCCGGTGCTTCTTTCATGGCTACGCCGTTGGGTGTGGCGAAGAATACGAGGTCGCAACGGTCAAGCCCGGCATCCTCGGGCGTTTGGAATACAAGGTTGTAAATGCCGCGCAGGCTGGGGAAGTAGTCCGCTACGGCAATACCGGCTTCGCTTCGGCTGGTAACGGCGGTGACTTCTGCGTTGGGGTGGCTGCTGAGCAGGCGCAACAATTCGACGCCTGTGTATCCGGTTGCACCGACAATACCGATTTTAATTTTTGTGGTCATGGTGTGGCTCCTTTGTAGGGATGACGATGCGTTTGATTATATAGTAATTGATTGCCGTCGGTCAGCGGTGCTTGTGCCAAGCTTTGCAATAGACGGTTAAACAGGCCGTCTGAAATATGGAATAAATAATATTCGAGAGCGGATTTCAGACGGCCTGAGCGTTTGGAAAACGCAGTTTGCGGTTTGATTTGTCTGTTGATTTGTGGTGGGTGTTTCGTCTTTATCCTATCCGTACGAACACAAAATAAAAATGTAAAAAAATGCCCCCGGACTGGAGGACCGGAGGCAAGTATCCAAGGAGTAGCTCTCATCAATAAGAACTAGTTACTTGGTACTATATCCCTTGTTAGGATGGAAAGCAAGCGTTTTGCACATTTTAACGTTCAAATAATTTTTTCATTCAAATTCAGCGAGCTATCAAACAGAGCTTGAATCTTAGGTTGGTGGCTGATGCCGATGACCAAAGTGTCGGGCAAATGTTGTTTGAGGGTCTGCATCAACATCAGGGCGGATTCGTCATCAAGCTGGTTGGTGGCTTCGTCGAGGAACAGGATTTGCGGTTTGTGCAGCAGTGCGCGTGCGAGGCTGAGGCGTTGCTGTTCGCCGCCGGAGAGGATGCCGTGCCATTCGTATGGGGTGTCCAAATCGTTGATCAACGTGTGCAGCCTACCCGTGGGACTGTTTAGGCCGACTTGTTCCAAAACGGTTTGAATCAAATGGTCGTCTTGGCAGGCTGCATAGGGATAGCTGACGGTTTGACGCAGGGTATCGGTAGGCAGGTAAGGGCGTTGCGGGAAAAACAGGCGGCTGCCTTCGAGTGAAAAACTGCCTTGATAATACGGCCATAAACCGGCCAGCACGCGCAACAGCGTGGATTTACCGATGCCGCTTTTGCCTTCGAGCAATAGCCATTCTGGGGCATGGGCTTCAACGCTGATGCCGGAGAGCAGGGGGGTGCCGGTTTGGGTGTGGACGGTAAGGTTTTGCAGGACGGCCTTGCCGTGATGATGCGGCAAATTTGCTTGGTGTGGCTGAAGGACGGGGCTTTTGTGTTCTGCTTGTTCTAAGGCCGTCTGAAAACCGGAAAGCCGCTCGATGACTGCCGCCCATTCAATCAGGCGGCGGTAGGAGTCGGTAAACCAGCCGAAGCTGTCTTGGACACGGGCAAACGATGTGCGCGTCTGCATCATGTCGCCGAAGGTCATGGTTTTGGCGAGGTACATGGGCAGGGTGGCGAGGATGGGGATGAAGATGCTGATGCGGACATAGGTCGCCCAGAAGGTTTCTTGGCGAAATTCGCAGTTGGTCAGTCGCCGCCAGTTGTCGCGGATGCGGAGGTAACGTTGTTTCAGACGGCCTGTTTCCGCTTCGCCGCCGTTGTAAAAGGCGATTTGTTCGGCATGGTCGCGCACGCGCAGGAGGGCGGCGCGGTAGTCGGCTTCACGGTGCTGGCGGTCGATATTGAGGTTTTTCAGTTTGCGGCCGACAAGGTGGGCGATGACGGTGCTGAAGATTGAATAAATCAGGGCAACCCAGACGAGGTAGCCGTGTATGGTGATGCTGTATCCGCCGATGTTGAAGGTCTGCACGCCGGAGAGCGTCCACAGTACGGCGATGAACGCGCTGAATTTGGCAACGTTGTTGATGAAGGAGCGAAAGAGGCTGATGCTTTTGTCGGCGAGGAGGTAGATGTCTTCGGCGATACGCTGGTCGGGGTTGTCGGGTTCGCCCGTCAGGCGCAGGCGGTAGTGTTTGTGGCCTTCGAGCCAGTTTGTTTGGAATTGTTCGGTCAGGTGGGTACGCCAGCGGAAGATGAGGCGTTTTTGCAGCCAGTCGCCGCAAACGATGCAGCCGATGATCATCGCCATGTAGCCGAGGTATTCGACAATGAGCGAAGGCATGGATGCGCCGTCAAATGCGGCCAGCGCGTCGTAGAAGCGTTTGTCCCAAGCGGCGATCCAAACGCTGATGGTGATGGAGCAAAGGGTGAAGCCGATGAGGACGGCGAGCATCAGCCATTGGAGGCGGCCGTGCGCCCCCGACCAGAAAGGACGGGCGAGGTAAAAGAATTTTCTGAGTGTTTTCATAATGCTTGCGAATGCGTGCGAATGGCCGTCTGAAAGTGAAATTGTACTTTCAGACGGCCTTTTTATCAGCAATAGTTGGTTTATGCTTTTAAAAAATGAGCAGTCAAACCGTGCTTGCTATGTTGCTATTTACATCTTCCATTTCAGGCTGAATACGGCATTGCGCGGTTCACCGTAGAAGTTGTCGCTGTTGGCAGCTCGGTTGTATTGGTTTTCGTAGTAGCGTTTGTCGGTCAGGTTGTTGACCGCCAGCCCCAGTTGCAGGTTTTTGCTCGGGCGGTATTGGACGTTGGTATTCCAAATGGTGTAGCCGCCTTGCTTGATGGAGCCGTAGGAATTGGCGGTTTTGCTGCTGCTCTTCAAGCCAAGACCGACTGTCCATTTGCCGTTATCTACCGGCAGGACATAGCTGGTGTAGAGGCGGAACATATGCTTCGGCGTATGGCTGCTGAAGTTGTAGCCTTTTAGGCGCGATTCAACATTGTTACCGACGCTGTTGCGGTTGGTGCTGCGGTTAAAGGTGTAGCCTGCGTAAACTTGCCAACGGTCGGTCAGGCTGCCGGAGATTTCGGCGTCCAAGCCGCGGCTGCTTTGATTGAGCGGTTCCCAATAGGGATGCGGTTTGGCATTGACACGTTGGTTGTTGTTGTCTTTGTCGGTACGGTAGAGGGCGACGGAAGTATTCAGACGGCCTTCGTTCCATTCGCCTTTCCAGCCGAGTTCGTAGTTGCGTCCCATAATCGGAGGCAGCAGGTTGTCGTTGTAGTCGCGGTTCATCGTTTGTTTGAAAATGGACGTATAGGCGGCGTAAATACTTTGCTTGGGCGTGATGTCGTAAGTGATGCCGGCATAAGGAACGAAGCGGTTGCGTTTGAGCGAGTCTGATGAACCTGCTACCCCGTCTTTGAGGTCGCGATCCCAATAGAAGTCGCGTTTCCAGCTGGTATAGCGTCCGCCTGCGATGATGTGCAGTTTGTCGGTAGGATTGATGCGCGCGCCCAAACCAAAGGCGTGGGTAGTATAACGGCCGTCGCCGCCACGGGCTTTGGCTGTGGCGGAATCCCAATCGGGTTTGGCTTTTTCGCTGCCGTTGAAGGCATCTGCGTCATAGGTACTGCTGTCATCAAACCAGCGGTTGCTTGAGTTCACGTTCTCTTTGGAATAGCTGTGCATGAAGAAGAGGTCGTGATTTTGGCCGAAAGCGAAGATGCGGCCGGTCAAGTTGTTTTGGAAAGTGAACTGGCGGTTGCCTGCATCGTAACGGTCGAAGCTGTATGTAGTCCCCAGGCCGTCTGTACCGATGCCGTTACCCGTGCCGCCCAGCGTGTAATATTCTTTTGAACTGGTGTTCTTGCGCCAGTCCAACTTGCTGCTCAGTTTCCAGTTGTCGTTGAAATAATGTTCAAACTCGGCAAAAAGATTGTATTTTTTCAGGCGGGCTTCGTTCCAATCCGCACCCAGATAGCGGCTGCGTTTCCACTCTTTGCCGTCTGCACGCATAGGCAGGCCGTCGGGGTCGGGTGTTTCGGTTTGGTTGAGGTAGCTTGCACCCCAAGTAAGTTTGCTGTTGTCGCCGATGTCTTTGTCCATCACACCATACAGAAGGACGTCGCGGCCGCCGGATTGGTCTTTGAAGGTTTTGTTGCTGCCTACCGAGCCGACAAAGCGTCCGCGCAGGCCGTGTTCTTGGCTTAAGGTGCCGGATGCATCAAAGACGCTGTTTACTTTGCCCCATGAGTTTGCCATCAAATCGGCTGAAAGTTGGCGTTTTGCAGTCGGCTTTTTACGGACGGCGTTGACCGTGCCACCGGGTTCGTTGTTTGCCTGTGTCAAACCTGCCGCACCGCGCACCACTTCAATGTGGTCGTACATTGCCATATCGGTTGCACTGGTCGGGTCGCCGGCCGGACCGCCTAAGCCGAATCCGCCGGGAGAGCCGAGTTGCGTGGCAATACCGTCTTCTTCAAACTGTTCGATAAAATAGCCGCGCGACATGAAATGCGTGCGTCCGCCGCTTTTGAAAACATTGATGCCCGTAGCGTTTTGCAACGCACCTTCTAAGTCGGTGAAGCCTTGGTCTTCAATTTGTTTTTTGGTAATGACGCTGACGGATTGGGGAATTTCCCGAGGAGAGAGGATCAGCCCTGTGGTTGAGCGCAGGGCGGATACGGTGTAGCTGTTTTGACTTTCAGTACGCAGGCTTTTGTTTTTACCTACTACGGTAACTTGTTCCACTTCAGCCTGTTGTACTTCTTCGGCAGCCTGCGCGGCTTGGGGCAGTGCGGCAAGGCAGAGGGCAAATGTGCTCAGTTTGAATAGTTTCTCAGAATGGTGCATTGGGAGGGGTCCTTGATAAAGAAAGGTCTGTTTGTTTTTAAATATTGGCGGCAATATCCGTTTAAATTGAGCCGTTGTTTTTTATAAGCCGTTTTATTTTAAAAATAAATATAAGTCCCCGAATCATTTTATTTGATTCAATTTCGATTTTGCCAAACCATCGGGTCAAAAAAAGGTTGCCGCCGGAAAGGGAGCCGTTGGCAACGAATGGAGGTGGTAATGCAATGAAAGCTAGATACAAAGGGTAGTATCAAACTAGCTATAAATAACTATATCGAAACGGTGAGAAAAATCAACAGGAATTTTTTTCGGTTGAGAAAATTTTTTAGACTGTTTGCTTTATATCAAGATTTAAAAAAAGGTTTGATTGGAAAAGGCCGTCTGAAAACGGAAAGAATCGGTTTCAGACGGCCTTTGAATCAAGCGGGGTTAGAACTTGTAATCGACTTTGAACATGACGTTACGCGGTTCGCCATAGTAGTTGTTCGCGCCTTTGCTGCTGACTTTGTTGTTCTCGTAGTAGTAACGGTTGAACAGGTTGGTCGAAATCAGTGCAAGTTTCAGGTTTTTCGATGCCTGATAATCAATGTTGGCATTGAATACCGCATGACCGCCGCGCTTCACGCCGTAGAGGCTGGAGGTTTTGCTTTGTGCAGTTACGCCGCCGCCGATGGTCCATTTTTTGCCATCAAAAGGCAGGTTGTAGCTGGTGTGGAGGCGCAGCATGTGTTTGGGCGTGTGCAGGCTGAAATTGGTGCCTGCGGGGACGGTGCCTTTGCTTTCCGCTTCAAGATATTTGGACCGGTTGAACGTATAACCTGCAAACAGTTTCCAATCTTCGCTCAGATTGCCGGATATTTCGGCTTCGATGCCGCGGCTGCGGACTTTGCCGACGGGTTCCCAATACCATTTTTGGTCTGCCGTATCCCAAACCTGCACCGCGCGGTTTTTCTGTTCGATGTCAAACAGGGCAAGCGAGGTATTCAGCTTGCGGTCAAACCATTCGCCCTTCCAGCCGATTTCGTAGTTCGCGCCAGTAACGGGGTCTAGATAGGATTTGTCTTTACGCTGATTGCTGTTCGGTTTGAAAATGGATGTGTAGCTGGCATACAGGCTTTGGTTCGGCGTCAAATTGTAGGTAACGGCGAAATAAGGATTGAAACGGACGGTTTTGCGGTCGGTAACCGAATCGGGATCGTTGTCTATCTTGCCGTCCGTGTAGAAATAGTCGGTTATATATTTCGATTTGATGTGGTTCCAGCGCGTCCCTGCCATGATGTGCAGTTTTTCTTTCAACATATTGAAACGGAAGCCCAAAAGCAGCGCGTGGGTGGTGCGTTTGGAATGGGTTTCCCAATACATCTGATAAGGTGTGGCGTACCAGTCGGCGGGTTCGGCGATTTCGTTGCCGGTAGAGGTCATCGGGTCGAAGGAAACGCCCGGGTTGTATTGACGGCGGCTGCCGTTGTTTTTGGTGTGCGTGTAAGTGTATTCGGTAAAGATTTCCTGCGGCACGCCCGCAATTTCAAATTTGCCGTTCAAATTGTTTTTGAAGGTTAGTTGTTTTTCGTTATTGTCGTAACGGCTCAACCAGCCGGAGGCTAATGTGCCGCCGGGCGTGTAGCCTGCGTAGGACGTGGATGTATTGTAAATGCCGCTGTTTTTCTTGGTATTTTCGTTGTAGTTGTAATCCAGCTTGCCGGTATAACGCCAGTTGTCGTTGAAATAGTGTTCCACTTCGGCGAATGCGTTCGCTTTGTCGTAAATGCCTTTGTTCCAGTTGTAGCCCAGATAGGTATCGCGCGGCAGGTTCAATGCCACGCCCCAGTCGTCGGGCTTGGTGTGTTTGCGCTGATAGAGGCCACCCCAAGTGATTTTGGTGTTGTCGCCGACGGATGCGTCTATCACGCCGTAAAGCGTGGCATTGCCGCCTTTGACGCGGTCTTTGAAATTTTTGTCGCGTTCCAATGCGACGACGGCGCGGCCGCGCAAAGTGCCTTCATCGTTCAGACGACCTGAAAAATCTCCGGTGGTGCGGACTTTACCGAAGCGGTCGATTTGGGCTTCACCCTGAATAATGCGTTCACCGGTGGGGCGTTTGCGTACGGCGTTCACCGTACCGCCCGGCTCGCCGTTTGCCTGCGTCAGCCCGGTCGCACCGCGCACAACTTCGATATGGTCGTAAACGGCGATGTCGTTCATGCTTTGCGCGTCATACATCGGATTGTTGATGGCGCCGGGGACGGTAGATGAGATTCCGTCTTCTTCGATTTGGTCGATATAGAACCCGCGCGATTGGAAGCGCGGAATGCCGGCATCACGGATGACGTTGACACCGGTGGTGGTTTTCAGGGCATCAACCAAGTCGGTAATCCCCTGCTCATTGATTTGTGTCTTGGTAATCACGCTCACCGACTGCGGCGTTTCTTTCGGAGACAAGGCAAGGCCGGTGGTGGTGCGCATGGCTGAAGTTGTGTAGGAGTCGCGGTTTTCGGTGCGGGTGGAACGGTTTTTGCCGGTTACGTTGACGGTTTGCAGCTCGGCAGTTTGTTCGGGCCGGGGTGTTGCCGTGTTTTCTGCTAAGGCTGCATAAGGCAGGGTGGCAATAATGAGTGCTAATGTTTTAAGGGTTGGGGCGTTCATGAACGTCTTTCTATAATTAAAATAAAATAATAATAATTATATTTTACGATAATTTTGTTGTTTTGTAATTTAAGAACAAGATTTTGAGGGTTTTTAGCGGATTTATGTTGTTTGTATGGTTTTTGAAGGTATTTTTGAAATTAAACTAGCTAAAGGAATCAAGTGACAGGCCGTCTGAAAATTTTCGGGGTGGTTCGGCTATAATGCTGTTTTGTTTTTTTAAGGCCTTTGCAAAAATACGGTTTGCGTTGCTTTAAGCTGAATGTGTACCGGATTTGTTTGCAAAGGTTTTGGGGCATGAGGAGAAAGAGATGAAGAAAGTTTTGGTGTTGCAACATGGGGATTTGGGCGCGTGCGACTGGTCGGCGTTTGGCGGTTTAGTGTCTGCGCCATCAGGGAAGTCGGTGTTGCGTGTGCCGGTTTCGGATGATTTTGAACTGACGGACGGGATGCGTGCGGCGTTAATTGCGCAGCAGATAGATGGCGCGGTGTTGCCGGATGTGGCTTTTGCCGATTTGGGGCTGATTGTCAGCGATATGGATTCGACGCTGATTACGATTGAGTGTGTGGATGAGATTGCGGCCGGTGTCGGGCTGAAGGATGAGGTGGCCAAGATTACGGAGCAGTCGATGCGCGGCGAGCTGGACTTTGAGCAGTCTTTGCGCAAGCGTGTGGCCTTGCTGGCCGGTTTGGACGAGCGCGTGTTGGAAGAGGTGTACGAGAATGTGTTGCAGCTGTCGCCGGGCGCGGAATTTTTGTTGGAAGCGTGTAAACGGAATGATGTGAAGTTTATGCTGGTGTCGGGCGGATTTACGTTTTTTACGGAACGCCTGCAACGGCGTTTGGGCTTGGATTTCCATTTTGCGAATGTGTTGGAAGTGGAAAACGGCAAGCTGACAGGCCGTCTGAAAGGGCGGATTATCGATGCGCAGGCTAAGGCGGATTTGTTGCGTGAATACCGTGAGCATCTGGGTTTGGCTCCGTGGCAGGTGGTGGCGATGGGCGATGGTGCGAACGATATTCCGATGATATTGGAAGCCGGATTCGGCATTGCTTATAGGGCGAAACCGAAAACTGAAGCGAATGCGGATGCGTGTGTGCGCTTTGGTGGTTTGGAGCGGATACGCGGTTGGTTTGCGTAAACCGGTTGAGGATATTTGTCAGTCAGGCCGTCTGAACAATCGGGAAACCGGTTTTCAGACGGCCTGATGTTTTATAAGGCGATAAAACGGTAGCCTTCGGCATCGACTTCGAGAATGGAGGCGTAATTGTCGCGCCAGTCGCCGAGTACGATGCGGGTGTAATCGGCGTTGCGGTGGATGTTTTCGCGGTGGGTATGGCCGTGGATGAGCAGGGGCGTGTGGAAGCGTTGGACGGTTTCGTGGGTAAAGGCCGGATTGACATCCATGATGTCGGCGGTTTTGTGTTGCTTGTCCTGTTTGCTCTGTTTGCGGATTTTGGTGGCGATGTTCAGTCGGAGTGTGAGCGGCAGGAGCAGAAACAGGCGTTGCAGCCATTTTTGATGGACGGTACGGCGGAATTTTTGATAAGAATGATCGTCGGTGCAGAGGGTGTCGCCGTGACAGAGCAGGGTGGGTGTGCCGAACAAGTCGATAACGGCGTACTCGGGCAGTAAGGTCATGCCGGTATCGCGGGCGAAGGTTTTGCCGATGAGGAAGTCGCGGTTGCCGTGGATGAAATAGCAGGCGACACCACGCTCGGTCAGGCTGCGGATGGTTTGCTTGATGATTTGAACCAAAGGGCTGTTTTCGTCATCGCCGATCCAAAAATCGAAAAGGTCGCCAAGAATGTATACGGCTTGGGCATGAACGGCTTTTTCTTGGATAAATTTCTGGAAGAGTGCGGTCAGTTGAGGATGGGATTCGCTCAGGTGCAAATCGGCGATGAAGTAAATCGGCATGATGATGTGGGACGTGTGGGAAGGGTTTTATTATAACTTGGGTTGTCGCGTTTGGTTGGGTTTGGTGTTTTTCGTTTGTAATGTAGTGATTTTATTGTTTTGATTTGGTGTGATAAAGGCCGTCTGAAACATCTTTTCAGACGGCCTTTGTGGTTTATAGGGCTTTGCCCTGATAAGTGATTTGTTTCAGCGTATCTTCTTGGTACAAGTCGCTGATGGGGACGGTATAGAAGAATTCGTTGCTGCGGACAAAGCGGTTGACCAAGTCTTTGTCGAGATGGAGGACATGGTGTCGCAGTTTGTTTAGGCCTTTGAATATCATGGTACTCCAACGCATATAGCCGTCTGAATTAGGACGGATGTCGTTCATGGCGTCAAGGGCGAGAAGTTTGCGGTTTTGCTCTTCTCTATCCAAAGGATGGGAATAGATGCTTTGGAAGTAAAACGGTTGCTCGGAGGATGGCGGCAGGCTGAGGGAAGAGCCTACTTTGCCGATAGGGAAGTCGTCGCTCAGATAATGTATGGTGTGCAAAAACAGATTGCCGCGGCGGTAATCGATTTTGCGCAGGGCTTCGATGGCGGCCAGCGCAGTATGTTGGTGGTCGGGATGCGCATCAATATTGGGGGACGGCGACACGATAATATCCGGCTGGAACGTTTCTATCAGATAGCCAAGGTTGTCTACCAAGCTGTTCCAAGTTGAGCCGGGTTTGAGGTGTTTCGCCAATGGGGATGTATTGGCACGACGGAAAATATAGACGTCGGTCGTATCGATCTTGGTCGATTTAATCTCTTTTTCCGGATTTTGGCGCATGGCGGTCAATGTGCTGTCGAAGTAGCCCAGTTGCAGGATGTTTTCAGACGGCACACCGGCCAAAAGGGGAACGGTCAGGCTGTTCCAAACGCGCATCCGGCCTTTTTGCAGATATTGTGCCTGGGTGTCGCAGTCGCACGTGCTATAAAGGTTGCCATAGTGGAAGCTGCCGCCTTCGCTAGCGGTTAAGGTGCAGATCATTGAATTGGCGGCGTGTTTTTCGTACAAACCGTATGCGCTGAGTTCAGCATCGTCGGCATGGGGCGCGAGGACAAGGATTTTTTTGCCGTCGAGGTTTTCACGCGGATAAACGGAGAGTTCGATTTCTTGATCGGGCAAGGACAGGTATTTGCCTTCCAAACGGATGGTTTTGTCACTGTCGGAGAAGGTGTCGCTCAGATTGATATAGCGCACGCCTTTTGCGCCGTATTCGAAATATTGCTTCCATTTGCCTTTGGATGAAATGGTTTCGATAAAAGGCAAGAACAGCAGTCCCATCCAGTTGGACTTGATACGGATTTTGGCAATGACGGTATCCTGTCCGCTGACAGTGGCGGGCAAGGTTAGGCTGCCGCCTTTGAGGGTAGCATGCGCGGTAGAGGGAAGGGAGGGATAGTTATAGTCTTGGTGTGTGTTATAGGCAAACTGTTTTTTGTGAATAATTGAAGTAATAATAAACAACAAAATAAAAAAAGTCAGTATCAGCCCCGTCAGTATCAGAAACATTGTTTGGTTCCTTTATTGTTGTAACAGTCATGATAGTGCTTGTGGAGCTTATTTGTTTGTTTTTCTTACAAACGGTTGTTTTTCATACTCTAACGTCATTAAAGTGAACATTTAAAATAAAACAGTTTGCGGGTTGATTATATATAAACGACCAAAATGTAGAAAGGCCGTCTGAAAAATTTGAAAGAAATTTCAAAAATTTCAGACGGCCTTGATATTTTAAAGGTTAAGCCGGTAAATTATGCTTCTTTTGTTTCAACTGCTTTCTGACGCAGACGTAGGCTTAACTCGCGAAGTTGTTTGTCGTCGACCACATTAGGTGCATTGGTCAGCAGACATTGTGCACGTTGTGTTTTTGGGAAGGCAATCACGTCGCGGATAGATTCTGCACCGGTCATCAGGGTAACCAGACGGTCGAGGCCGAATGCAAGGCCGCCGTGAGGAGGCGCGCCGAATTTCAGGTTGTCCAAGAGGAAGCCGAATTTCTCTTGTTGCTCTTCAGGGCTGATTTTCAGCGCGGCAAACACTTTCTCTTGTACGTCTGCGCGGTGGATACGGATAGAGCCGCCGCCGATTTCCCAGCCGTTCAATACCATGTCGTAGGCACGGGCCAGGCAGTTTGCAGGGTCGGAAACCATCAGGTCTTCATGACCTTCTTTAGGCGCTGTAAACGGATGGTGTACGGCTACGTAGCGGTTGGCTTCTTCGTCGTATTCGAACATTGGGAAATCGACAACCCACAAAGGTTTCCATTCGTCTACGAAGTAGCCGTTGTCTTTACCGTGTTCCAAGCCGACTTTAATACGCAATGCGCCGATGGCTTCGTTCACAACTTTGGTTTTGTCTGCGCCAAAGAAGATGATGTCGCCGTTTTGCGCGCCGGTACGCTCGATGATTTCTTTCAGGGCGTTTTCGGACAGGAATTTCACGATTGGAGATTGCAGGCCGCTGTTTTCGCCGTTGGAGAGGTTGCTGACATCGTTTACTTTGATGTATGCCAGACCTTTCGCGCCGTAGATGCCGACAAATTTAGTATATTCGTCGATCTCTTTGCGGCTGAATTTCGCACCGTTAGGCACGCGCAGAGCGACTACGCGGCCGCCTTTCATGTCGGCTGCACCACGGAAGACTTTGAATTCTTCGGTCTTCATTAGGTCGGTCAACTCGGTGAATTTCAAGTTGATGCGCATATCCGGTTTGTCAGAGCCGTAGTAGAACATGGCTTCAGAGTAAGGCATGCGAGGAAAGTCGCCCAAATCTACGTTTAAAGCATCTTTGAAGACTTGTTTGGCCATGCCTTCAGTGATGTCCATGATTTCATCCTCGTTCAAGAACGAGGTTTCTAAGTCGATTTGAGTAAATTCAGGTTGGCGATCGGCACGCAAGTCTTCGTCACGGAAACATTTGGTGATTTGGTAGTAACGGTCGAAACCGGCAACCATCAGCAATTGTTTGAACAATTGTGGAGATTGCGGCAGCGCGAAGAATTCGCCCGGATGAACGCGGCTTGGTACGAGGTAGTCGCGCGCGCCTTCCGGAGTGGAGCGGGTCAGCATCGGTGTTTCGATGTCGATGAAGCCTTGTGCGTCCAAGTAGCGGCGAACGCCCATGGCCACTTGGTAACGCAGGCGCAGGTTGCGTTGCATGGCAGGACGGCGCAAGTCGATAACGCGGTTGGTCAGGCGCACGTTTTCGCTGATGTTTTCGTCATCGATTTGGAACGGGGGCGTAGCAGCGGCGTTCAACACTTCGATTTCTTTGGCGAGAATTTCGATTTTGCCGGAAATCATTTTGTCGTTGGTCGTACCTTCTGGACGGTTGCGTACGCGGCCAGTAATGCTTAAAACATATTCGTTGCGGGAAGAGTCGGCAGCAGCAAATGCTTCCGGAGTGTCAGGGTCAATCACGACTTGAACGATGCCTTCGCGGTCGCGCAGGTCGATAAAAATCACACCGCCGTGGTCGCGTCGGCGGTGTACCCAGCCTTTGACGGTAACGGTTTGGTCTAAGTATTGCTCGCTGATAAGGCCGCAATAGTTGGTACGCATAAAATCACCTTTTTATATTGTTCAATTTGAAAAGAAGGAAAGGCCGTCTGAAAAAAAAGAAGACCTTAATTGTTGTGTTCGGTATCACCGTCTTCAGACGGCTTTTGGGCAGGTAGGGCTTTAACTGGTAAGTCGTCCGGCATCACCATGCCCAGTGAAATTACATATTTCAATGCCTGATCCACACTCATGTCCAGCTCGCGAACGTCGCTTTTTTTAACCATGATGTAGTAGCCGCCGGTCGGGTTGGGCGTGGTTGGGACGTAAACGGAAATATAGTCGTCATCTTGCGGCAGGCTGCCTTTGAGTTTGTCGGGGATATGGCCGGAAACAAAGGCTATCGTCCAAATGCCCGGTTGCGGAAAGGGAACCAGTACGGGGGTTTTGAACGAGCGGCTACTGTCGGAGAGCAGGGATTCGGAAACTTTTTTAACGCTGGAGTAGATGGATTTGACGACGGGAATGCGTCCTAAAAGGCTGTCCCATGCGCCGAGAATCCGTCTGCCCAATACGTTGGCGGCGAATACACCGGTAACGAACAAGACGACTGTGGCGGCGACGATGCCCAAGCCGGGAATGTTGAACCCCCAGAAATGCTGGGGCTGCCAGCTTTCCGGTAATAGGTTGATCAGTTTGTCGGCGGCGGAGATGATATAGCTCATCGCCCAGATGGTTACGGCAATCGGCAACCAAACCAGCACGCCTGTAATCAGGTATTTCTTTAAAGCCTTGGCGATTTTTCCGCTTTCGGCTGTGGCTTCTGTCATCTTTGTTTCATTCCGGCAAGTTTTGCCCAAACTTTGCATTATACGCGTTTGGACGCTAGGAAACGAGTATTTTAAACGAATGGCTTGTTTTGTTTTATTGTTTCAGACGGCCGCCTTGATTGCAAAGGCCGTCTGAAACAATATGGGGTCATTTAGATACCGTCCCAGTCATTGAACATCAGGCCGAAGCCGATGCCGTTTTGTTTGTGGTTGTAGTCAATCAGGCTTTCGCCGTAGCCGTGGAAGCCGCGGACAACGCCTTTGAGTTTGCCTTTGATGGGGAAAGTATAGGCCGCTTCAACGGCGCCGCGTCCGCTTTTCGGATTGTAACGCAGGACGGAATAAACATTTTGTTTGTCATTGAAGCGGTATTGGACTTTCAAGTCGCCGTAACCCATGTATTTGTTGATATCCGGATTGTCGTCGTCGTCTCCTTTTTGGTCGAAGGCGCGCATCCAAACCCTGGGAATGACGGTCAGCTTGCCCCATTCCATGCCGGCCATGGCGTAAATCCGGTTCCATGAGCGTGATTCGGGGCGACTTTGACCGTTGGACTGGTGAACAAAACCTGCGCCGACCATGCGCAGTTTGCCGCCGAAAGGCAGGTCTGCTTTAACGGGTTGGGTAATGAAGATTTCAGGCTCGTAGTCGGTATTGCGGAACGGAGCGGATTTGCGGCCTTGGTTGAAGATTTGCCAGTCGGATTTTTGGGTATAGCCAAACCATACGTCGGCACGGGTTTTGAATAAATCTTCGGCAATCTTGCTTTTGAAAGAAACCTGCATTTTGGTTTCGAGGCGTTTTTGCTCGCTGAATTTTTCCTGTGTGGTTACGCCGCGGCTGGGGGATTCCGGGTAATAGTTGGGGCTGCTGTTGTACCAAACGGGCATGAGGTACATAGGGTTGTGCTCGCGTACGCTCAATAGGCCGCGCGTGTCGTTTTTATCCAAATCGTACATCAGACTTAGAGGCGTGTAGCTGTCGGCAGTTTCGCTTAATACGTCGTCTGAAATATTCGGATGGGTAGGATTGTCGAATACGATGGCCGCTTCTTTTTTCTCAATGCTCTTGCGCACGCTTTTTTCGAGGTCAACCGGTGTTTTGGCCGTTTCGGTTTGTGCTTGCGGTAGTGGGGATTGAGGGGGGAGTTGCGCCGAGTAGATGTTGTCATAACACGCCAAACGGGTGGCGTTGTCTTGAATGGTGGTGCAGTGTAGGGCGGTATCGGCGGCAGCCAGCGGGGCGGCGGCAATGAATCCGATACTTAGGGAATGTTTCAACATCTTGTTCATGAGAGTTTCCGTTGTTTTTCAGACGGCCTGATGAAAGGGTAAATGGTTTTATTTGGTTGGTTTGGGCTGTGAATACGGCAATGCCCCTGAAAGGCAGGGCCTCAGGGGCATCGTATCAGCTCGATTCATCCTGTTTTGATGTCAGGATTTCCGGCATCTGCGTCAGTATTAAGCCAAAGCTTTTACTTTAGCAGACAGACGGCTTTTGTGACGGGCTGCTTTGTTTTTGTGGAATACGCCTTTGTCAGCAATGCGGTCGATGACTTTAACGGATTCTTGGTAAACTGCTTGAGCAGCAGCTTTGTCGCCGGCTTCAACTGCTTTCAACACTTTTTTCACAGCGGTACGGAATGCAGTACGCAGGCTGGCGTTGTGGGCGCGTTGTTTAACCGACTGGCGGGCACGTTTGCGGGCTTGTGCGCTGTTTGCCATATTGAATATCTCCTGAAAAATAAATTCTGTAAACGCGCAATTTTAAAGACAGATTTCCTTGTATGCAAGCTTTTTCTCTATAAACGCGCGCAGATCAGCCGTATTTTGCCCAAAAACGACAGCCGGTGCAACGCTTTTGGTAAAAAGATGGTGTTGCTTTGCCTTATTTCAATAAAAATCAGATGGATATTGCTTTGCGTTTGCTTACGTTTCCATTACAATAGCCTAACTCTGCGCCGGGGTGTTTATGGGGTGCAGGGTTTCTTATTTATTGACATTAACCACTCTTTCATCAGGAATCTGCCCGTATGAAAAAATCTGTATTAGCCGTATTGGCCGCATTGTCTTTGGCCGCGTGCGGCGGTGGCGAGAAAAAAGCCGAGCAACCTCAAGCAGGCAGTGCGCCTGCTGCCAATGCCGAAGCAGCCGCCACCGATACTTTGAATATCTACAACTGGTCAAACTACGTTGACGAAAGTACAGTCGAAGACTTCAAAAAAGCCAATAATTTGAAGCTGACTTACGATTTGTATGAAAACAACGAAACGCTGGAAGCCAAAATGCTGACCGGTAAATCCGGCTATGACTTGGTTGTGCCCGGTATTGCCTTTCTGCCGCGTCAAATTGAGGCAGGTGCATACCAAAAAATCAATAAGGACTTGATTCCGAACTATAAAAACATCGATCCTGAATTGCTGAAGATGTTGGAAACCGCCGACCCGGGCAATCAATACGCCGTTCCATACTTCTCAGGTGTGAATACGATTGCGATTACGGCGAAGGGCAAGGAGCTTTTGGGCGGGAAATTGCCTGAAAACGGCTGGGATTTGCTGTTCAAACCTGAATACACCAACAAGCTGAAATCTTGCGGCATCGCTTTGTGGGATACACCGAGCGAAATGTTCCCAATCTTGTTGAACTACTTGGGTAAAGATCCTAAAGGCTCGAATCCTGAAGATTTGAAAGCGGCGGCAGAAGTGTTGAAGTCTATCCGTCCTGATGTAAAACGTTTCAGCCCTTCCATCATTGACGAATTAGCGCGCGGCGATATCTGCTTGGCTGCAGGTAACGGCGGCGATTTGAACTTGGCCAAAGCGCGTTCCGAAGAAGTGAAAAACAACGTCGGCATCGAAGTGTTGACGCCGAAAGGCATGGGCTTCTGGATTGAATCTTGGCTGATTCCGGCCGATGCGAAAAACATCGCCAATGCCCACAAATACATCAACTACACGCTTGATCCCGAAGTGGCTGCGAAAAACGGTATCGCCGTAACCTTCGCACCTGCCAGCAAACCTGCACGCGAAAAAATGCCTGCAGAACTGGTGAACACTCGCTCTATTTTCCCGAACGAGCAAGACATGAAAGACGGTTTCGTGATGCCTCAAATGAGCGCAGATGCGAAAAAACTGTCTGTCAACTTGTGGCAAAAAATCAAAGTCGGTTCAAATTAATTGTGAGCTGATTGTTTGAAGTAAAGCAAAGGCCGTCTGAAATTTTTCAGACGGCCTTTTTTGATGTCCCAATCTTTATCGTTTCAAAGCCAAAGTCAATACGCCTGCGGTTACCAGGCCTAAACCTATCCATTCCTGTGTACTTGGGCGTTCGTCTAAGAATACGACGGCCATCAGGGCGACCAAGACCAGGCTGAATTTGTCGACGGGGGCGACTTGCGAGGCGTTACCCAATTGCAGGGCTTTGAAGTAGGCCAGCCAGGATGCGCCGGTAGCGAGGCCGGATAGGATGAGGAATGTCCAGTTGCGGCCGGTAAAGCCGTTCACGCCCTGCCATTTGCCGGTGTAGGTTAAAAACAATACCAAAGCGGCGAGGATGACCAAGGTGCGGATAAAGGTGGCAAAATCAGAATCTATTCCTTGTAAACCCATTTTGGCGAAGATGGCGGTCAATGAGGCGAAGCCTGCCGATGCCAATGCCCAAAACAGCCATGCGTTGCTGCTCATGTTTTTTCCTTTTGTTTTGAATTGTTGACAATATGAATCCGCTTGTTGATGAAATATCGAAATTTTCACTGCGGTTTATCTTTGGAAAACGTTATAATAGAACGAATATTCTTTTTCTTCCAGCCGTCTCTTGAGATTGTTTCAGACGGCCTTCCCTCACTCAATAAAGGAAAATCATGAGCTTCAAAACCGATGCTGAAATTGCCCAGTCTTCCACCATGCGCCCGATTGGTGAAATTGCCGCCAAGCTGGGTTTGAACGTTGACAACATCGAGCCCTATGGTCATTACAAAGCCAAAATCAATCCTGCCGAAGCATTCAAGCTGCCGCAAAAACAAGGCCGTCTGATTTTGGTTACCGCCATTAATCCGACTCCTGCGGGTGAGGGTAAAACCACCGTAACCATCGGTTTGGCGGACGCATTGCGCCATATCGGCAAAGATTCTGTTATCGCCCTGCGCGAGCCTTCTTTAGGTCCGGTGTTTGGTGTTAAAGGCGGTGCGGCTGGCGGCGGCTATGCCCAAGTTTTGCCGATGGAAGACATCAACCTGCACTTTACCGGCGACTTCCACGCCATCGGCGCGGCGAATAACTTGCTCGCCGCCATGCTCGACAACCACATCTACCAAGGCAACGAGTTGAACATCGATCCGAAACGCGTGCTGTGGCGTCGCGTGGTCGATATGAACGACCGTCAGTTGCGCAACATCATCGACGGCATGGGCAAACCTGTTGACGGCGTGATGCGTCCCGACGGTTTTGACATTACCGTTGCGTCCGAAGTGATGGCGGTATTCTGTCTTGCTAAAGACATCAGCGATTTAAAAGAGCGTTTGGGCAACATCCTCGTCGCCTACGCCAAAGACGGCAGCCCCGTTTACGCCAAAGATTTGAAAGCGAATGGCGCGATGGCGGCATTGCTCAAAGATGCGATTAAGCCTAACTTGGTACAAACCATCGAAGGTACGCCTGCCTTTGTACACGGTGGCCCGTTTGCCAACATTGCCCACGGCTGCAACTCCGTTACCGCCACCCGTCTGGCGAAACACCTTGCCGATTACGCCGTAACCGAAGCAGGCTTCGGCGCGGATTTGGGTGCAGAAAAATTCTGCGACATCAAATGCCGTCTGGCGGATTTGAAACCTGATGCGGCTGTTGTCGTGGCCACCGTCCGCGCGTTGAAATATAACGGCGGCGTAGAACGTGCCAACCTCGGCGAAGAAAACCTTGAAGCGCTGGCAAAAGGCCTGCCTAATCTGCTGAAACATATTTCCAACCTGAAAAACGTATTCGGCCTGCCTGTGGTGGTTGCCATCAATCGCTTTGTGTCCGACTCAGATGCCGAGTTGGCCATGATTGAAAAAGCCTGCGCGGAACACGGTGTCGAAGTTTCCCTGACCGAAGTATGGTGCAAAGGCGGCGCGGGCGGCGCGGATTTGGCGCACAAAGTCGTCAACGCCATCGAAAATCAACCGAATAACTTCGGCTTCGCCTACGATGTCGAATTGAGCATTAAAGACAAAATCCGTGCGATTGCCCAAAAAGTGTACGGCGCGGAAGATGTTGATTTCAGCGCGGAAGCGTCTGCCGAAATCGCTTCACTGGAAAAACTGGGCTTGGACAAAATGCCGATCTGCATGGCGAAAACCCAATATTCTTTGAGCGACAACGCCAAATTGTTGGGCTGCCCCGAAGGCTTCCGCATTACCGTGCGCGGTATCACTGTTTCCGCCGGCGCAGGCTTCATCGTTGCGTTGTGCGGCAATATGATGAAAATGCCGGGTCTGCCGAAAGTTCCGGCCGCCGAGAAAATCGACGTGGACGCAGACGGTGTGATTCACGGCTTGTTCTGATTTGGATTGATATTGAAATAGACAAAGGCCGTCTGAAACTTAGGTTTCAGACGGCCTTTTATGATTTAAGTGAATTTCAACCGGCTTTTTAAGAAATTGAAGAAATTGTCTATCATGTCGAACATCGTATTGCGGTCTTCGCCAAACAATGAAATGCTGCGGTCTTTTCTGATTCTGTCATAAGCGGCAAAAATGGTTTTCAGCTCTTCAGTGGTCAAGCGCAGTTGCTTTTCGTACAAGATGCGGCTTAAGAGCGTTACTTCCGTCGCGTTCAAATCAGGGAAGAGATGACTGATCCACAACTCCATGGTGTATTGGACGGATCTGCTGATTTTGTCTCTTTTTTTGCTTTCTTGAGTTTGATGTATCCTGTAAAACAACAAAGGTTCGGGCAGATTGGCAAAGGTTTTGCCATGTAGGGCACATTGCACCCACATATGGAAATCGGGCGCGGTTTCCGTCGCGGTGTAGTTTATCCCGAGGTTTTTAATGCTGTCGTGCCGCCACATGGTGGTAGGGTTGAACATGTTTTGGGCGGCCCTGGAGAAAAAGGCTTTAATGTCTTTGTCGAGCAAGGGCAGATCGCTTAAAACGGGTTCTCTTCCGGTTTGGTCGTCGAAAAAGATGGTGGCTTGGCTGCCGACAATATCGATTTCGGGATGGCTGTCTAAAAACTGAATTTGTTTTTCAAAACGATCCAGGGTGCAAATATCGTCCGCGTCCATCCGCGCCACGTATTCAACCTCTACATCTTTGAGCATATCCATGGCAAATTGGCAGACAAACGGTTCACCCCTGTTTTCCGGGAGGTGGAAAACCTGCAAACGTGAGTCTTCGGCTGCGTAAGTTTCGAGGATTTCACCGGTTTTGTCTGTTGAAGCATCGTTGACGGCGATGACGAAAAAGTCGCAGAATGTTTGATTCAATATTGAATCCAAGCATTCGGGCAAATAAGCTTCGGCGCAATAGGCCGGCAAAATAACGGCGAGTTTCATGTTTGCTTTCGATGTGTTTTGATGGGTAGTCGGCGGGGGGATTTTACTATAAGTTTCCAAAAGCCAAGGCCGTCTGAAACCTTATTGCCAAGTTTTCAGACGGCCTTAGTATCAATCCGATGTACAGATTATTTGATGATTTGGTTCAATTCGCCTTTGGCGTATTTGGTTGCCATTTTTTCCAAAGAAATCGGTTTGATTTTGTCGGCTTGGCCTTCGCAACCGAATGCGAGGTAGCGGTCGAGACAGATTTGTTTCATGGCTTCGACGGTTTTGCTCAAGTATTTGCGCGGGTCGAATTCGGACGGATTTTCTGCCATGAAGCGGCGGATGGCGCCGGTAGAGGCGAGGCGCAAGTCGGTGTCGATGTTGACTTTGCGCACGCCGTGTTTGATGCCTTCGACGATTTCTTCTACGGGTACGCCGTAGGTTTCACCGATTTTGCCGCCGTATTCGTTGATGACTTTCAGCCATTCTTGCGGAACGGAGCTGGAGCCGTGCATCACGATGTGGGTGTTGGGCAGGGCTTGGTGGATTTCTTTGATGCGGTCGATACGCAATACGTCGCCTGTGGGCGGACGGGTGAATTTGTATGCGCCGTGGCTGGTGCCGACGGCAATAGCCAATGCATCAACGCCGGTATCTTTAACGAAACGTACGGCATCTTCAACGCTGGTCAGCATTTGGTCGTGGGAAAGTTTGCCCACTGCGCCTACGCCGTCTTCTTCGCCGGCTTCGCCGGTTTCGAGGTTGCCCAATACGCCGATTTCGCCTTCAACGGACACGCCGCAGGCGTGGGAGAAGTTAACCACGGTACGGGTGGCGTTGACATTGTATTCGTAGGTGGACGGAGTTTTGCCGTCTTCGAGCAGCGAGCCGTCCATCATCACGGAGGAGAAGCCCAGTTGGATGGAGCGTTGGCACACATCGGGCGATGCGCCGTGGTCTTGGTGCATCACGACGGGGATGTGCGGGAATTCTTCGACTGCGGCCAAAATCAGATGGCGTAGGAATGGGGCACCTGCGTATTTGCGTGCGCCTGCGGATGCTTGAACGATAACGGGGGCGTTGACTTGGTCGGCCGCCTCCATAATGGCGCGCATTTGTTCGAGGTTGTTAACGTTGAATGCGGGCAGACCGTAGCTGTTTTCGGCGGCATGGTCCAACAGTTGGCGCATGGATACGAGTGCCATGAGAAGCTCCTGAAGTAGTAAAGGGTAAATTTATCCGATAAATTATAATGTTTTTTGCCATGAAAAACTACAAGCCGCTACATTGTTTTTATATATTAACGAACAGGGTCTCGGTTTATAATGGCAGAGTATTGAAAACGGGTGTGCAAAATGGATAGGATTTCGGTGGCCGAATGTGATAAGCCTTTGTTTCAGACGGCCTTGACGGTTCAGGTGGGCGATGTGAACTATGGTGGTCATTTGGCGAACGATGCAGTGTTGCGTTTGTGCCATGAAGTGCGGATGCGTTGGCTGGCGGCGCTGGGTTGGAGTGAAATGGATGCCGGCGGGGCTGGCCTGATTATGGCGGATGCGGCGGTGCAGTATTTGGCGCAAGGTCATCATGGCGATGAGCTGTCGGTGGAGATGGGTGCGGCCGGCGTGGCCGGTGTGGGTTTTTCTTTGCTGTACCGTATCCGCAGGATTTCAGACGGCCTTGTGCTGGCGAAAGTACAGACAGGCATGGTGTGTTTCGACTATGGCAAACAACGCGTCTGCCGTCTGCCTTCTGCCTTGAAAGCAGCATTGGAGGCCGTCTGAAATGGCGGAATCAAATCATTTTGCGCTTCATCTTGAGCGCTATCTGAAAACCTTGTCGCAACAAGGTAAGTCGCAGCATACCGTTTCCGCTTATCGGCGCGATTTGAGCGAATTGATGCGCCTGTTGCCCGATAATCTGGAAAACGGCCTGCCGACGCGCCGTGATTTTGTGGCGGCATTGAAAAAGCTGTCGCAAAAAGGCTTGAGTGAAAGCAGCTTGGCGCGGAAATTGTCGGCGTGGCGGCAGTATTGCAGTTGGCTGGTGCAGATAGAAGTCATGGAAAGCGACCCGACGTTTAATATGAAAGCGCCGCGCCTGCCCGAACGACTCCCCAAAGCGTTGCCGCAGGAGCCTTTAAACCATATCCTTGACCATGCGCCGGTTGATGGCGAGTTGGATGTACGCGATAAGGCCATGTTTGAATTGATGTA
This sequence comes from Neisseria sp. P0024.S006, assembly GCF_051956595.1. NCBI lineage: Bacteria > Pseudomonadati > Pseudomonadota > Betaproteobacteria > Neisseriales > Neisseriaceae > Neisseria > Neisseria sp. P0024.S006. Next base: position 36,240 of record NZ_JBQCXH010000002.1, on the reverse strand, counting down.
TGGCAGCGGTTTGCGCCTGAGCGAGATACAAGGGTTGAATCTGAACAGTATCGTCTTGGACGAAGGCTGGGTCAGCGTAAATGGTAAAGGCGGCAAGCAGCGGCAAGTGCCTTTGGTGGGCAAAAGCATTGCGGCATTGCGCGATTATTTGGTGGTGCGTATTGCCAAAGAAGGCGAGCAGGCCTTGTTCACCAATAAAAACGGCGGCAGGCTGGGGCAGCGTCAAATCCAAAAACGCCTACAGGCGTGGGCAGTGCGTGTGGGCAGCGCCAGCCATATCTCGCCGCACATGATGCGCCATAGCTATGCAACCCATCTTTTGCAGGCATCGGGCGATATCCGTGCCGTACAGGAATTGTTGGGCCACAGCAACCTTTCCGCCACGCAAGTTTATACCAAGTTGGATTTCGATCATTTAGCGCGCGTTTATGATGAGGCGCACCCAAGGGCGAAACGGAAAAAATGATTTTGTTTGAATCAGGCCGTCTGAAAGAATGTTTTCAGACGGCCTGATGTTTTATGGATAAAAAATACAGATGATTTGAAACCATTTGAATTTTTATCGGTCTGATGAAGTTTCGATATTGGCTTAAATGTGCGGATAGCATAAACGCCGGAAGAATAGACTGTTTTGTCTTACCGCTTATCTTTTAAAACGACCTTTTGTTTAATAATATTAGTAATGAGAGCTAATATCATATTATGATATGCAGCCTTTAAAACAGCAGGTCTATAAACTTTCTCTATAAGCATTAATGCTTATTTTGACTGTAAAACGACTTGCAAACGGGAATTGTTGCTATTAACATAACGGAATTATGGATAAAAAACGAATTTTAACTCCAGCCGTCGTGACTTCCGTTGCGTTGATTCACGTCGGCTTGGTTGCACTTTTATGGCACTCGCACAAACCGCCTCCTGTCGAAATGGCGAATATTGAATTTGTCGATTTAGGCGATTTCGGCGGTGGCGACGGTAGTCCTGAGGGCGAAGGCGCACCTGCCGCCCCCGAGCCTGCTCCCGAACAACCGAAGCCGAAACCCAAACCTAAGCCTGTCGAGCCGCCCAAACCTGTTATCAAACCTGTGGTAACGAAAAAAGAAAAAGCGGATATCGTACAGCAAAAGGAAAAACCGAAACCTATCGAGAAACCTAAGCCCGAGCCTAAGCCGGAACCCAAACCTGAGCCGAAGCCCGAGCCAAAACCTGAACCAAAACCAGAGCCGAAGGCAGAACCTAAACCATCTCCAAAAGCATCTGAATACTCAGGCAGCAAAACCGGGCCGAATACTGCTGAAAACGGTAAAGGCAACGGCGAAGGCAAAGCCTTGGGCGGAGAAGGAAAAGGCAACGGCGGCGGTACGAAAGGTACTGGCAGCGGACGCGGCGAAGGCAGTGGCTCCGGCAGCGGCGGTGCAAAAGGCGAACATGGCTCCGGCACCGGCGGTAGCGGAGGTGGCAGCGGTACAGGTGCCGGCAGCAGTAAAGGCAATCCTGCAAAAGGAACGTGCCATATTCCGAGACCCCCATATCCGACAATGTCAACTGAAAATGGCGAAGAGGGCTTGGTCGTGCTGAAAGTCTTGGTTGGTCCGGGCGGTAAAGTGGATTCAATTAGTGTGAATAAGTCAAGTGGTTATAGTCGTCTGGATAATGCGGCGCGTAAGGCCGTTAAGGATGGCAGTTGCCATGCAAGTGTTTGGACTGAATTTAAAGTACCTGTCAAATTCACGCTCGAATAAGCATCCAGGCACAAGCTGATGGATTAGAAAATATATGCTATTGGGAAATGGTTTTAAATGACCCGATAGAAATTTTAATTTTATTTTTAACTTGGAAAAATTATGGATTTAAGTTTAGTTTTCAAATCAGGTGATGTGGTACTGATTGGTGTATTTGTCCTGATGTTGTTGATGAGCGTGGTAACGTGGAGCGTCATCGTGATCCGCTGCATCAAATACCGCAAAGCGAAAAAAGGCAATGCTCAGGTAAAAGAGTTGATGCTGAATGCGTTTACGCTGGCTGACGCCGTACAAAAAGCCAAAGCGGTAGAAGCACCGATGAGCCGCGTTGCCGATGAATCTCTGCGCGCATACCAAAACTACCGTCAAACAACAAGCAAATCGCTGATTGACGAGTTGCCTTTGAACGAATACTTGGTTGTTCATATCCGCAACAGCATGTCCCAAACCATGCGTCAGTTCGACTACGGTATGACTGCTTTGGCCTCTATCGGCGCAACCGCTCCGTTTATCGGCCTGCTGGGTACTGTTTGGGGTATTTACCATGCCCTGATCGGCATCAGCGAAAGCGGTCAAATGAGCATTGCCGCGGTAGCCGGTCCGATTGGTGAGGCTTTGGTATCGACTGCCGTCGGCCTGTTTGTAGCGATTCCAGCTGTATTGGCGTACAACTTCCTCAATCGCGGTACAAAAACCATCGCGCAAGATATGGATGCATTTGCACATGACCTACATGTCCGCCTGCTGAACCAAAAGGATTAAACCATGGCTTTCGGATCAATGAATTCCGGCGATGATGCGCCGATGTCAGATATCAACGTTACGCCTTTGGTGGACGTGATGCTGGTGTTGCTGATTGTATTTATGATTACCATGCCGGTGCTGACCCACTCGATTCCTTTGGAGTTGCCGACTGCTTCGGAAAAAGCGGCAAAAGAGGATAAGCAGCAGCCTAAAGATCCTTTGCGTTTGAGCATTGATGCCAGTGGTGCTTATGTTGTTGGCGGCGATTCTGATGCCAAAGTGGATTTGGCAACGGTAACTGCCAAGCTGAAAGAAGCCAAAGCGAAAAACGAAGATGTGATTGTGGCGATTGCGGCGGATAAATCGGTTGAATACGATTATGTCAACCAAGCCCTGCAAGCGGCGCGCGAAGCCGGTATCAGCAAAATCGGTTTTGTAACGGAAACCAAAGCGCAGTAATCTTTTGAACACAGTCAAGGCCGTCTGAAATTTGAGTAAAGTTTCAGACGGCCTTTTGTTGTATTTGGTAACTATATGTCCAGGCTGTATAATTAGCGGATTAAATTGAATAATGACAATACAGGAACCACTATGACAGAAACCATCGAACGCGACAGTATGCAATACGATGTTGTGATTGTCGGCGCAGGCCCGTCGGGTTTGTCTGCCGCCATCAAACTCAAGCAGCTTGCCGAAAAGAATGGACGCGAAATCAGCGTTTGCGTGGTGGAGAAGGGTTCGGAGGCCGGTGCGCACTCGCTTGCCGGTGCCATCATTGATCCGATTTCTTTGAATGAGCTGATTCCTGATTGGAAAGAAAAAGGCGCGCCGCTGACGCGTACAGTGACGAAGGACAGGGTTTTGTTCCTGACCGAGAAAAAAGCCTTCAACCTACCGGTTACCCCGAATTTCGACAACCATGCGAACTATATTGCCAGCTTGGGCGAAGTTGTCCGCTGGCTGGCAGAGCAGGCGGAAAGTTTAGGCGTGGAAATCTATCCGGGCTTTGCCGCCGCCGAAGTGCTGTATCACGAAGACGGTTCGGTCAAAGGCATTGCGACCGGTAATATGGGCGTGGGCAAAGACGGCGAACCGACCGATTCATTCCAACCCGGCATGGAGCTTTGGGCGCAACAAACCCTGTTTGCCGAAGGCTGTCGCGGTTCGCTTTCCAAGCAAATCATCGAGCGTTTCCAGCTCGACCAAAACAGCGAGCCGCAAACTTACGGCTTGGGTATTAAAGAAATTTGGGAAGTGCCGTCTGAAAAACATCAGCCCGGTTTGGTGATGCACAGTGCAGGCTGGCCGCTAGACAGCAAAACCTACGGCGGCTCGTTTATTTATCACTTTGATGACAACAAAGTCGCTGTCGGCTTTGTGGTCGGTTTGGATTATCAAAACCCTTATCTGTCGCCGTTTGAAGAGTTCCAACGTTTCAAAACCCATCCTGAAATCCGCAAAACCTTTGAAGGCGGCCGCCGTATCGCGTATGGCGCGCGTTCGCTGATTGAAGGCGGTTTGCAAAGCCTGCCGAAACTCTCGTTCAAAGGCGGTGTTTTGGTCGGCGATGCCGCAGGTTTCCTGAATATGCCGCGTATCAAAGGCATCCATACCGCCATGAAATCCGCCATGCTCGCCGCAGAAGCCGTGTTCCCCTTGTTGGAAAACCTCGAAGAAGTGGAAAGCTTCGACAGTGGCAAAGAGGCGGCCGATTATCAGCAACGCTTTGAACAAAGCTGGCTGTATCAAGAGCTTTACGCCGCGCGTAATGTCCGTCCGTCATTCAAATGGGGCGTTTACCTCGGCTCAATCTATACCGGCATCGACCAGATGATTTTCAGAGGCAAAGCCCCGTGGACCTTGAAACATCACGGCAAAGACAACGAGCAGCTCAAAAAAGCCGCCGAATGCAAGCCGATTGATTATCCGAAGCCCGACGGTGTGTTGACCTTCGACCGCTTGAGCAGCGTTTTCCTTGCCAACATTGCGCACGAAGAAAACCAGCCTGACCATTTGGTGCTGAAAAATCCGCAGGTCATGATAGACGTAAACTACAAAGAATACGCCTCGCCCGAAACGCGCTATTGTCCGGCCGGCGTGTATGAAATCGTCGAAGAAAACGGCAGACCGCGCCTGCAGATCAACGCCGCCAACTGCGTGCACTGCAAAACGTGCGACATCAAAGACCCGATGCAAAACATCACTTGGATTTGCCCCGAAGGCGCAAGCGGGCCGAATTACGGCGGAATGTAATTGACTGTTTGAAGTCAAAACCTAAAGGCCGTCTGAAAAATTTCAGACGGCCTCTATCCTATTATTTCATCAATGGAAGCATTATGAATACACGCATTTGGCAGGCAGGCCGATTTGAAATCGCCTTGGACAAACCGAAAATCATGGGCATCGTCAATCTGACCCCCGATTCATTTTCCGATGGCGGCACCTATTCGCAAAATGTCTCAATAGCATTGGCACATGCCGAGCAGCTGCTGAAAGACGGCGCGGATATTCTCGATATCGGCGGCGAATCTACCCGCCCGGGTTCGGATGATGTTTCTCTCGAAGAAGAATGGGCCAGGGTGCAGCCGGTTTTGGCAGAGGTGGCCAAGTGGAATGTTCCCGTTAGCTTGGATACGCGCCACACGGCAATCATGGAAAAAGCCTTGGCGCAAGGCGGCGTCGATATTATCAACGATGTTGCCGCCTTAAATGATGACGGCGCAGTCGCCTTGCTGGCGCAACAGCCGAAGACAGGCGTGTGTCTCATGCACATGCAGGGTTTGCCCAAAACCATGCAGCTTAATCCGCAATATCAAGATGTCGTCGAAGAAGTCGCGCGTTATTTAAAAGCACGCGCGGCAGAATGCGTTCAAGCAGGCATTGCCCCCGAGCGCATTACGCTCGACCCCGGCTTCGGTTTCGGCAAAAACCTGCAACACAACATTACCCTGATACAACATTTGCCTGAGTTGATGGACGCAACCGGATTCCCACTCCTGATCGGCATATCGCGCAAGCGTATGATTGGCGAGCTGACAGGCGAACAAGATGCCGCCAAACGCATACACGGCAGCGTCGCAGCCGCTTTGGCCACTGTCGCCCGAGGCGCGCAAATCATCCGTGTTCACGATGTCAAAGCAACATCGGATGCTTTGAAAGTTTGGGAAGCATTGGGCATATCGGCATAATGCCCGAATAGAAAACCGACAGGCCGTCTGAAACATTTGCCCGGCATCTTGAACAAGCAACAAGTTATGCTATAATCCGCTTCTACTCTTGACGGGTCTGTAGCTCAGGGGTTAGAGCAGGGGACTCATAATCCCTTGGTCGTGGGTTCGAAACCCACCGGACCCACCAAATATTAAAAATGCCCGAAGCTTTTGGCTTCGGGCATTTTTGTATTCATTGGTTTGCGAAAGATTGGAATATAATGTCGATAATAGCAATTCGGTTATGTCGTCTAATATGTTTTTTAGGAAAAATTCTTTTTAAAAAAGAAGGAGTAGTTTGGTGGAGTTATTGCCTTATTTTCTGTTTTTTTTAGTATTTGTGTATTTTATTGTAATTATCATTAATCTAGTAATGCTATATAAAATATCAAAATTAGAAGGGATGAATGCGGGTTTTTTTGAATATTTGTTTATTGCTAGAAGAATGCAATTTAATTTTTTCAAGGTGCTGTTTGGAATGCAAAAAATCTCCAATAAATTTTATTTGAAAGTATTAAGAATAAATTTTACGGTTGCTATGATTATTCTTATTTTAGGTTTTTCTATTGTCTTATATTCGACATATTTAGTATAAAAATAACCTATCAAATGAAAGTCAGCTATTTAAGCTGTAGAGTGTTTTGTAAACCAATGCCGTCTGAAAATCTTCATTTCAGACGGCATTTTTTATTATTTAAGTAATACCATTTCAGTATGGCTGGATTGTTTTCAGACGGCCTGAGGATTTAGTCGGCCGTTCCGCGTATTTCGTTGATTGGGATGCGCGGTGTATAAAGTATGTCGTAAGTCGGCTTGTCCAGCAGATCTTGCAGTGAGTATTGATCTAAATGATTGAAGAAAGCTTTGATGGCGCCGGTGATGATACCGGTCAGTCGGCAGGAAGGGGTGATGAGGCATTCGTTGTTGTCGCCCATGCATTCGACGACCTGCATCGGCTCAAGATGGCGTACCACTGCACCGATATTGATGTTTTCAGGATTGTCTGCCAAGCGCAAACCACCGCCTTTGCCGCGTACGCTGACCAGAAAACCACCTTTGACTAATGAGGTAACCACTTTCATCAAATGGCTTTTGGAAATATTGTAAGTCTCGGCAATGGTGCCGATATTGACGAGGGTGTCGTCGTTGATGGCGGTATAAACCAATACGCGCAATCCGTAATCGGTATGTTGGGTCAGATACATGGCTGGCTCTTTAGATATTTTTATTATATGTCAAAAGCGTAGTGCTTGGAGAGGGGTTGTTTGACTTTATGTGGGATTGGGTTTCATAATATCTGAAACATTTGAATTAATCCAGTTTGACAAACTGTTACCATTATAACGAACTTATGAAGCCCTTGAAACGCCATCCTGCCTTAATAGAACTTTCCCGCGAACATCATGGCTCGCTGTCGTTGTGCGTCCGTCTCCTGCGTACGCCCGATCAAAGCCATCAGGCGGAGCTGGATCCTCATTTTATTGAGCTTGAGCCACATTTTTTGGAAGAGGAAGCCATGTTTGCGCCATATTGGGATAAAATTGACCCTGCGTTGCGGCAGCGTTTTGAAGGCGATCATGCCAAATTGCGCGCGATGATGGCGCATCCTGAATATATGAATGAATCATGGAATAAGGAGTTTGCTGTTACTTTGCGCGATCATGCGCGCTTTGAGGAGCGCGAGCTTTTTCCTGTGATTGAACCTTTTTTGCCTTTGCCTGAAAATGTGTAACAGGGAAAGGAGTCGATGGCCGTCTGAAAAGTTTCAGACGGCCTCTGTTGCTGTTTTATGATGATATAAAAATTGAAGGAACCACCATGACCGATTTGTTCAAACACCCGGTTTGGGCAATGGCCTTCCGCCCGTTTTATTCGTTGGCGGCTTTGTATGGCGCATTGTCTATACTGCTTTGGGGCTTCGGCTTTCAGGGTACGCCTGAGTTGTCGGGTTTTTATTGGCATGCCCATGAAATGATTTGGGGCTATGCCGGATTGGTTGTCATTGCATTTTTATTGACGGCCGTAGCGACTTGGACAGGCCAGCCGCCGACACGCGGTAAGGCGTTGGCCGGTTTGACCGCATTTTGGCTGTTGGCCCGCATTTGTATGTTTATCCCCGGTTGGGGGGTAACGGCAAGTGGCATATTCGGTACGATCTTTTTCTGGTATGGCGCGGTATGCATGGCTTTGCCGGTAATCCGTTCTCAAAACAAGCGCAACTATGTTGCTGTGTTCGCTATTTTTGTTTTGGGCGGCACCCATTTCGCCTTCCATCTGAAAGTACAGCCATTTGATGCCATCGCGCTGATGACCGGTTTGCAATCCGGTTTGATTATGGTGGCCGGATTTATCGGTTTGATCGGTATGCGGATTATCTCGTTCTTTACGTCCAAGCGCCTGAACGTGCCGCAAATTCCCAGCCCTCAATGGGTGGCGCACGCATCGCTTTGGCTGCCTATGCTGACCGCCATGCTGATGGCGCATAACATTTTGCCGAGACTGGCCGCGTTGTTTGCTCTGGCTGCCGGTGTGATTTTTACCGTGCAGGTGTACCGCTGGTGGTATAAAGCCGTACTGAAAGAACCTATGCTTTGGATTTTGTTTGCAGGCTATCTGTTTACAGGTTTGGGCTTGATTGCTGTCGGTCTTTCTTATTGGATTTCAAGTTTCTTGAATTTGGGCGTGCACCTTATCGGCGTTGGCGGTATCGGTGTGCTGACTTTGGGCATGATGGCGCGAACCGCGCTTGGCCATACCGGCAACTCTATTTATCCGCCGCCTAAAGTGGTTCCTGTTGCCTTTTGGCTGATGATTGCCGCAACGGTTGTCCGTGTTTTGGCAACTTTTGTGAACGGTACGGCATATACGCACAGTATCCGCTGCTCCGCCGCTTTGTTTGCCGCTTCTTTGCTGTTGTACGCATGGAAATATATTCCTTGGTTGATCCGTCCGCGTTCGGATGGTCGTCCGGGTTAACGGTTTGGCGAAATAAGAAGGCCGTCTGAAAAGTTTCAGACGGCCTTTATTATTGATAATAAAAAAGCCTTTCAAAGTATGAAAGGCTTTTATTGAAACTGTGGCCTCGCCAACAGGAATCGAACCTGTATTTTACGCTTAGGAGGCATACGTTCTATCCGTTGAACTATGGCGAGGCGGTAAAGGAGGGGATTTTAAACCTTTCCGGCAAAAAAAGACAATAAGCCGGCGGCAATCAAAGGGCCGACCGGAATGCCGCCGACAAAGGCAACGCCGATGACTGTGCCGATTAATAATCCGGTTACCAAAACAGGCTGTTCGCTCATCAATGGAACGCCGCGTCCGGCAAGCCAAGCAACGAAAATGCCGATAAGGACGGCGGCAATCATTTTAAAATTGAGAAACTCGGAAACCGGCGGAATCTGGATTTTACCGGAAACCAGCGGGCTCAATACGCCGATGGTCAGCAGGATGATGCCCAGATGCAAACCGTGTTTTTCCACCAAGGGAAGATATTGCGACAAGGCCGTCTGCTGCATGAGCAGCAATACCGCCGCCGAAATCGTAATCGAGTTGTTGTTGCTGACGACGCCCAAAAAAATCAGCGTAACCAGAAACAAAGGGACAAAGCTGAAATTCATCGGATTAAGATACTCGGGCCAAAGATTCTTTTGCCAGTTGGATCATGGCTTCTTTGACTTCGCTGTCAGGCAACACGTTCAATGAAGCGATGGCTTTGTCGACGGCTTTTTTCGCTTCGGAAATCGAATACGGCAAAGCATCGGAGTTGACGACATAGTCGTGGATTTTTTCAAAATAGCTGCGGTCGGCATTTTCCAAAGCGTGGCGCACATCGTTGGCGGCCTGCTCGGAGCCGTTTCGCATCAGGTAAATCAATGGCAGGGTAGGTTTGCCTTCTGCCAAATCGTCGCCGACGTTTTTGCCGATTTCTTCGGTTTCGCCTGAATAGTCCAATACATCGTCAATGATTTGGAAAGCTGTACCGACGTACATGCCGTAGTCTTTCAAGGCTTGCTCGTGTTCGGGGGAAGCCTTGCCCAAAATTGCGCCGACTTGCGCGGCCGCTTCAAACAATTTTGCTGTTTTGTATTGGATAACTTGGACGTATTGCTCTTCGGTAATATCCGTATTGCCGATGTTCATCAGCTGCATGACTTCGCCTTCGGCGATGATGTTGGTCGCATCGGCCATCACTTCCAAAATACGCATGCTGCCTGAACCGACCATCAGTTGGAAGGCGCGTGTATAGAGGAAGTCGCCGACCAAAACGGCCGCCGCGTTGCCGAAGAGGTTGTTTGCGGTTTTACGGCCGCGGCGCAATTCGCTTTCGTCAACGACATCGTCGTGCAGGAGGGTGGAGGTGTGGATGAATTCCACCATCGCCGCCAGCGAATACAGCTTTTCATCGTCATGCCCGACTGCTTTGCCTGCCAAAATGGTAATAATCGGACGCAGTCGCTTACCGCCCGCGCTGATGATGTATGTGCCGATTTGCGAAATCAGCGTGACATCGGATTGAACAGCTTGGTTGATGACCGCGTTCACTTTGGCAAGGTCATCGGGCAGGTGGCGTTGGAAGTAAGGCAGGTTTTCGAGCATAAAACATTCTCTGTTGGCAAAACGGAGCGACGGCTCCAATGAATCTGTTTAAACCCGTACATTCGGTCGGGGTAATAACGTTGCATAAAAATATCAGCAATCCAGCGCGTGATTATATCAGTTAAAAAGCATGCAACATATCTTTCAGACGGCCTTTTCAGTTGTAAATAAAATAAATTTTGACAAAACAGGCAAATAGAAATAGAATAGCTCGTTTCGCACATGGTGTGCGGAATGTTAACCTAATTCTCATGGAGTTGAGTATGTACGCGGTCGTAAAAACCGGCGGTAAACAATACAAAGTTTCCGTTGGCGAAAAATTGAAAGTAGAACAGATACCAGCCGAACTCGACAGCCAAATCGAACTGACTGAAGTTTTGATGATTGCTGACGGCGAATCTGTAAAAGTAGGCGCACCTTTTATCGAAGGCGCAAAAGTAACAGCCAAAGTCGTTGCTCATGGTCGTGGCGAGAAAGTACGCATTTTCAAAATGCGTCGTCGCAAACACTACCAAAAACGCCAAGGCCATCGCCAAAATTTCACCCAAATCGAAATCGTGGCAATCGCCTAATTTCAAGTAAGTTCAGGAGTATTACAAATGGCAAGTAAAAAAGCAGGCGGTAGCACCCGCAACGGTCGCGATTCAGAAGCCAAACGCTTGGGCGTTAAAGCCTACGGCAACGAGCTGATTCCGGCAGGCTCCATCATCGTTCGTCAACGTGGTACTAAATTCCACGCAGGTGACAACGTAGGCATGGGCAAAGACCATACTTTGTTTGCTAAAGTCGACGGTTACGTTGAATTCAAAACCAAAGGCGCGCTGAACCGTAAAACTGTCAGCATCCGTCCTTACACCGGTTCTGAAGAATAATCGTTTTACGATTGAAAACCGCATTCCCTTTTCGGAATGCGGTTTTTGTTTGTCAGACTGTTTTGCCTGTTTGATAAAATCGTATGTCGTGAAGCTTGATTTATATTAAGGCCAAAGTAAAAACGCGCTTACAATTGATAACATTTGTTTTATTCTATCAATGCTTTCTATATAATCTATCAAATGCCTTTGATTTACCCTCATGTAGCTAAACACAGTAAACTTAAGGCCGTCTGAAAAAATCCGTATCAGTTGAATACAAGGAATTCCTCCCATGAGCTTACACAGTGATATTCTCGTCGTCGGCGCAGGCCCTGCCGGATTAAGTTTTGCCGCAGAGTTGGCCGGAAGCGGGTTGAACATAACCCTGATTGAAAGAAGTCCTTTAGAAGTGTTGCAAAATCCGCCGTATGATGGCCGTGAAATCGCACTGACGCACTTGTCGCGCGAAATCATGCAGCGATTGGGGATGTGGGATTTGATTCCAAAAGACGAAATTTATCCTTTGCGCGATGCCAAAGTGTTGAACGGTCATTCCGATTACCAGCTCCACTTCCCGCAACCGACTGAGGCGCGCGGCGAGCCTGCTGATTGCTTGGGTTATTTGATTTCCAATCACAACATCCGTAAAGCCGCTTATGAAGTCGTGTCCCAATTGGACAACGTGAAAATTCTGACTGGTACCAATGTTAAAGAAGTCAAAACTTCTGACGATGAGGCGCAAGTTATTTTGGAAAGTGGCGAAGTATTGACCGGCCGTCTGTTGTTGGCTGCCGATAGCCGTTTCTCGCAAACGCGCCGTCAATTAGGCATTTCTTCCGATATGCACGATTACAGCCGCACCATGTTTGTGTGCCGCATGAAGCATACTCTGTCCAACCTGCATACTGCATATGAATGCTTCCACTACGGCCGCACCATTGCGTTGCTGCCTTTGGAAGAGCATTTGACCAATACGGTGATTACGGTGGACAGCGATAAAGCCGAAACGATTAAAAACATGTCGCCGGAAGAATTGGCAGCCAGCGTGAAAGAGCAACTCAAAGGCCGTTTGGGCGATATGGAATTGGTCAGCACCATTCACAATTATCCTTTGGTCGGCATGATTGCCCAACGTTTCTACGGCAAACGCAGCGCGTTGATCGGCGATGCTGCGGTCGGTATGCATCCGGTTACTGCGCACGGTTTCAACTTGGGTCTGGCAAGTGCCGATCTTTTGGCTAAATTGGTTCTCGAAGCCGAGCAACGCGGTCAGGATATTGGTGCGAAGAGCCTGCTGGAAAAATACAGCACCAAGCATATGCTCCACGCCCATCCGATTTACCACGGCACCAATATGCTGCTGAAACTCTTTACCAATGAAACTGCTCCGGCGAAACTGCTGCGCGGTTTGGTATTGCGTGCAAGCAATAACTTCCTGCCGCTGAAAAAACTGATTACCAAACAATTGACCGGTTAATTGTTTAAAACATAAAAGGCCGTCTGAACGATTGAAGTTTCAGACGGCCTTGTTTTTTTATCTATTGCTTATTCGGCTAAAACCGATTCGGGCATTTCTTGACGGACGTTTAAGGAAGTCAGTTTTTTGGTCAAGATGCTCAATACGATGCCGTAGGCAGGCAGGAAGAAGAGGGTGCAGATGGCGAGTTTGAACAGATAATCGACAAATGCGATGCCCTGCCAGTTTGCCGCCATAAATTCATCGTTGCTGGCATAAAAGGCAACGGCGAAAAACACCAGCGTGTCCAAAGCGTTGCCGACAACGGTGGAAGCAGTAGGGGCAGCCCACCATGATTTCAGACGGCGTAATCTGTTGAACACGAAAATATCGAGGATTTGCCCAAGCGCATAGGCGGAAAAGCTAGCCAATGCGATACGGCCGACGAAGGTATTAAATTCGGCCAAAGATGCCCAGCCTGTCCAGTTGCCGTCATGAAAGAGGACGGAGAAGACGTAAGAGAGCAGCAGGGCGGGGAACATTACCCAAAAAATAATCCGTCTCGCCAACGGCGCACCGAAAATGCGCACGGTCAGGTCGGTGGCGAGGAAGATAAAGGGGAAGGAAAATGCGCCCCAAGTGGTAAAGATACCGAAAATTTGAAAGGGGAACTGCACCAGATAGTTGCTGGCGGCAATAATAAAAATATGGAAAAGCACCAGCCAGAAGAGCGCTTTCTTCTGCTGTGCGGCGGTAAATTCGTACATGGAAATCTTTCGGAGGTTTTTCAGACGGCATGAAGCCTTGCGAGACTGTGCAATAAATAAAGTCTTGCCATGAAAAGGGCGTTAGGCCGTCTGAACGGAATTATTGTGCGTCGTGTTCAAACAGGCGTTTGCGTGCCAAAGCTTCAAACTCTGTGCCTGCTTTGCCGTAGTTGGCAAACGGATGAATGGCGATGCCGCCGCGCGGTGTGAATTCGCCGAACACTTCGATGTATTTCGGATCCATCAGGGCGATGAGGTCTTTCATGATGATGTTGACGCAGTCTTCATGGAAGTCGCCGTGGTTGCGGAAGCTGAAGAGATAGAGTTTCAGTGATTTGCTTTCCACCATTTTGATATGGGGGATGTAGCGGATGTAGATGGTGGCAAAGTCGGGCTGGCCGGTCATCGGGCAGAGGCTGGTGAACTCGGGGCAGACGAATTTGACGAAATAGTCGTTGTCGGGATGTTTGTTGTCGAACGCTTCCAAAATTTCAGGCGCGTATTCGCTCGGGTATTGGGTTTTTTGGTTGCCCAAAAGGGAGATGCCTTGCAGCTCTTCGTTGTTGCGGGACATGAGGTTTCCTTAGTTTTTTAATGTGGGAGGTTTTCGAACCACGGGGTGCGGATTGTAATATAAATTGCATGGCTTGTGCGGATTTTATAGCGATGAATCAGCAGGATAGGTTTCAGACGGCCTGTTTTGTATTTTATGAAACCTGTTTTCCGCTTTACAATAGCAGCCAATCAACAGGCCGTCTGAAAGTTTTGTATGTCTTTAGCCCAACCCAAACGCATCCTGATCATCAAATTGCGCCATCATGGCGATGTGCTTTTAAGCACGCCTGTGGTCGATGCGCTGAAAACCCGTTTCCCCGATTGCGAAATCGATATGCTGGTGTATGCCGGTACGGAGCAGCTGATTGCCGATAATCCGCAGATTGCGCAGATTTTTACCATTGATCGAAATTGGAAGAAGCTTGGCGTATTCAAGCAGTTGAAGTGTGAGAAAAACCTTTTTTCAAAGCTGAAGGCACGCGATTACGACTGGGCTTTCAACCTGTCCGACCAATGGCGTGCGGCAATAATCGCCAAACTGTGCGCCCGTTGCAGCGTGGGTTTGGACTGCATCAAGCGCGACGGTTTCTGGTGGCGTTTCTGTCATGATTTTATCAACCATGAGCTGGATCCCAGCCATCATATCGTTGAAAACCAATTGAATATCCTCGCGCCGCTTATCCAGCCGGAAGACGTAGCCGATGCGAAGGTACGCCTTTGGGTGGCACAAGATGCAAGGGAAAGCATGCGGCAGAAATTGCGTGCTCAGGGTTGGAGCGGCGAAGATTATGTGTTGCTGCACCCGGGTGCGCGTTGGCATTTCAAATGTTGGGAAGACGGCAAAAACGCCGCCATCGTACAGCTTCTGCTCAACAGCGGGCAGAATGTCGTATTGACCGCTTCCCCCGACAATGTCGAGCAATACATGCTTCAGGAAATTATAGGCCGTCTGAATATTCCTGAAGGCGGAAAAGTTTGGGTGTTGTCCGGATGCCTGAGCCTGCGTGAATTGGCGGCGGCCATTGAGGGCGCCAAACTGTTTATCGGTGTCGATTCCGCACCGATGCACATCGCCGCTGCTTTGGATAAACCGCAAATCGCTTTGTTTGGCGCGTCATGGGTGGACAAATGGCGTCCGTATTCCGAGCAGGCCGAAGTTATTTATGCCGGCGATTATGCCGAGTTGCCCAATCCCGACAGTATCGATACCAACGATCCGACCCGTTTGTTGAAAGCGATTCCGTTGCAGGATGTGTGGGATAAAATTTCGGCCAAATTGGAGGCTTAAAACCGCTTACCACGATCCGTTAAACGTTTTGGCTTTGCGCCAAAATGCCCATTTGGAACGGCGGCCGATTTCCAGCGTGCCGCCGTTTTCGCCGTCTGTGGCAATGTATACGGCTTTCAGACGGCCTGAATCAAGAGCGTCCCATAAAGGCGCAAACCAACGGGTTTCCCAGCTTTCCAAAATATCTTTGTATGCCCAAACATCGCCTGTTTGTAAGGTGGAAACCAAGTCGTCCAAAAAGATAAGGCCGTCTGAAACCGTGTTGCCTGTTTCTTGAACCATCTCAAACCAAGCCTTCAAATCATACGGCGCATCGAGTTTGGGCGTATCCGAAAAACGCGCCCATGCGCTGTCTGAAGCGACGATATCCGCAGACTGTGTGCCGCCGCTTGCATCATTCCACAGCCACAAACCGTTGATTTCCGGCAATCCTTGTTGTTCCCGCGCTTGGTTAATCGGATGCGTGTGGAGAAACATTTGGATTTCCGTCTGCATGGCCAACCAAGACACCGCATCTTGGCCGTGCGCCTGACCGTCCATTTCCGGCTGCCCGCACACATCCAGAACACATTCCGCCCCCCAATCTTCTATCCTCGGCATACTGAGCAGCCACATGCTTTCGCAAAGCGGCTCGAATTGCCAATCTTTATCTTGATAAAACGCCGACAAATCCGCACATAACCGTTGCGCCTCCTCTTTTTGGATGCCGATAAACTCACCGCTGATAATGTTGACATGGTGCATGCCCATCTGTTGCCAAACCGGAGAGGCAAAAGCGGCCGCGCGTTTTTGGCTTGTGTGGCGTAAACGTTGCACTTGGGCAATGAGGCTGCTGCCCCACAAATGGCGTCCGTAAAATTCAGACGGCCTGAGTGTTTCTTTGCGTAATGTGCCATAACGCAAAAGACGGTTAAAAGCAGGTAAGGCAAGCTCAGGGACGGATTCGTCGGCAAAGCGGTTGAGCGAGGGGAGGGCGAGGGTCAGCTTCATAAGCGCAAATAGATAGAAAAACCGTTATTTTACGCGACAAATGATGCGTTTCGGAACCTTGCCCTCACGTACTCAAAAAGAGCCGTTCAGACGGCCGGTTTGGAAAAAACGGGCTGTCATGTTAAAATGCGTGGCGTAAATTTCAGAAAAACAGGGTGTAAATCAACACAATAGCCCTGATAATAACGTCAATCTCAAACACGACCTCATTCATTCCGAATGAAAACCTGATTTTCAGATCGGAAAAAAGACTCCAAGTCCTTTATCCCCAAAACTGTTTAAACCAGCAGGCGGTCGCGGCAGGCCGGATGTGCCGGCATTCTGCAAACCTAAAAAAACAGACCGCCCCATTAAGGATAACGCGTGATTAAAAACAAATATTCCACTCGATTCAAAGCAACCCTCTTAGCGTTTCTGCTGCCGGCTTCAGGCATCATGACCGCATACGCCATTACCGACCCTCAACCAGCACAAACCGATTTCAAAGTCGAGCGTATTTCCGAAGAGCTGCCTGCCGTTTATGTGGAAACCAATACCTATCAATCCAGCTATTGGGTGCAAGAAGTCGTCCAAGCCGGCGACTCTTTGGCAGACGTTTTGACGCGCATGGGTGTCAACCAAGAAGACATCAAGCAAATCATGGCGAAAAACAATGCCAACCTCGACATGAAAAACCTGCGGACCAACCAATCCGTCAACATCCGCATCGATTCTTCAGGCCAAGTGACCGACGTTCAATTCTTTACCGATGAAGAATTGGAACGCAACTTGGTGGCTTTGGAAAAAGTCAAAGGCAAATGGCGCATCTCCAATGCCGAAATCGACATGAAAACCATGCCGACCCTGCGCTCCGTGCAAATCCGCACTTCTGCCATCGGCGATATGCTCCGTGCCGAAATCCCTTCCGAAGTGTATATCCAGCTCAAAGAAATCTTTGCCGACTCATTCAATATGAGCGATTTGAAAGAAGGCGATATCGTGCGTCTTTTGTACAACAGCATGTATTTCCGCGGCCAGCAAATGGCGGTTGGCGATATTTTGGCGGCTGAAGTGGTTAAAGACGGTAAAACCTACCAAGCTTATTATTACAGCCAAGGCAAAGGCGACGAAGAAAGCGGTAGCTACTACGACCAAAACGGTAAGTCCCTGCAACAAAAAGAAGGCTTTAATACCGAACCTGTTGCATACACGCGCATTTCTTCCCCGTTCGGCTACCGTGTCCACCCGGTTCTGCATACTGTCCGTATGCACACCGGTATCGACTATGCCGCGCCGACCGGTACGCCGATTAAGGCCGCTGCCGACGGCGAAGTGATTTTCAAAGGTTGGAAAGGCGGCTACGGCAATACCGTGATGATTCGCCATGCCAACGGTGTGGAAACCCTGTACGGCCACATGAGCGCGTTCAGCCCTGCCGACGGCAGAGTCCGCGCCGGCGAAGTGATTGGTTTTGTCGGTACAACCGGCCGTTCGACCGGTCCGCACCTGCACTACGAAGCACGCGTCAACGGCCAGCCGGTCAACCCGACTACCGTCGCCCTGCCGACGCCGAAATTGACCCCGACCAATATGGCCGCGTTCCGCAAACAGCAAAAAGATGCCAGCACGATGTTGTCTACCATCCGCTCTTTGCCGGTTTCCGTAGCGCAGCTGGATTAAATTAAGATAAAGGCCGTCTGAATAAGGTTTCTTTCAGACGGCCTTTTCCATTAAAATCGATACCTCAACGCCCACGTTTACTCAGAGAAAGCTTATGTCTGCTCATCAGCCCATTATTCAATCCTTGCTTGATACCGACCTGTACAAATTCACCATGCTGCAAGTCGTGTTGCACCAATTCCCGCAAACCCACAGCCTCTACGAATTCCGCTGCCGCAACAAAGAGATGGTGTATCCGCTGGCCGATATTCAAGAAGACTTGGAACGCGAACTCGACGCCCTGTGCCAGCTGCGCTTTACGCATGACGAACTCGACTACTTGCGCAGCCTGCGCTTTATCAAAAGCGACTTTGTCGATTATCTCGAACTTTTCCAACTCCAACGCCGCTTCGTCCAAGTCAGCCCCGACGACCAAGGCCGTCTGAACATCCGCATCGAAGGCCCGATGATACAGGCGATGTTCTTCGAGATTTTCATTCTTGCCATTGTCAACGAACTCTATTTCCGCCGCTTGGAAACGCCTGCCGTCATTGAAGAGGGCGAGCGCCGTTTGCAGGCCAAAGCGCAACAGCTGAAAGAAATCGCAGCCACTCAGAATCCGAATGATCCGCCGTTCCTGATTTCCGATTTCGGCACGCGCCGCCGCTACACCCTCGCATGGCAGGAACACGTTATCCGTACCTTGCTGGAAGCTGCTCCCGACATCGTGCGCGGTACCAGTAACGTTTATCTGGCCAAAAAACTCGGCATCACACCCATCGGCACCATGGCGCACGAGTTCCTCCAAGCCTTCCAAGCCTTGGACGTACGTTTGCGCAACTTCCAAAAAGCCGCGCTGGAAAGCTGGGTACATGAATACCGAGGTGACCTCGGCATCGCCCTGACAGACGTGGTCGGCATGGATGCCTTCTTGCGCGATTTCGACCTTTACTTCGCCAAACTCTTCGACGGCCTGCGCCACGACAGCGGCGATCCTTATGTTTGGGGCGACAAAGCCTACGAACATTACAAAAAACTCAAAATCGACAGCCGCACCAAAATGCTGACCTTTTCAGACGGCCTCGATATTGAGCGTTCATGGGCGTTGCACCAATACTTCAAAGACCGTTTCAAAACCAGTTTCGGTATCGGTACCAACCTGACCAACGACTTGGGACATACGCCTTTGAACATTGTTTTGAAGCTCGTCGAGTGCAACGGCCAATCCGTCGCCAAGCTCTCCGACTCCCCGGGCAAAACCATGACCACCAACAACACCTTCCTCGCTTACCTGCGCCAAGTGTTTGACGTACCGGAGCCGGAAGAGAAAGCCTAAAAACAAAGGCCGTCTGAAATGTTCAGACGGCCTTTTGAATTAATCCATATCGCTTTCGGGCAATTCTGCCGAACCCATGCGGCGCAGGATGATATTGGTTTTGTTGTGCATCCGTTTGCTCTTAGGGTGGTCTGCGTAAAACAGCGGAGCCGGAACGCGCGCCGTGAGTTTGGCGGCTTGTTGGCGGGTGAGGGCGGAGGCAGGTTTCTTGTAGAAATACTGGGACGCCGCTTCCGCGCCGAATACGCCGTAGTGCCATTCGATTGAGTTCAGATACAGCTCAAAAATGCGGTCTTTGTCAGTAACGGCTTCCATCATCGCCGTAATCGCCGCTTCTTCGCCTTTGCGGATGTAGCTGCGGCTTTCGTTGAGAAACAGGTTTTTCGCCAGTTGCTGGCTGATGGTCGAACCGCCGGCTTTAACTTCGCCGCTTTGCTTATTGCGTTTCATGGCGTATTTGATGCCGTTCCAGTCAAAGCCGCTGTGTTCGGCAAAATTGGCGTCTTCGGAAGCAATCAGGGCTTTTTTGAGGTTGACGGAAATTTGGTCGTACGGCACCCAGCGGTAGTCCAGCTCGACATCGCGCCCTTCGCTTGCAAACTGGCTCATGCGCATGGACATGAAGGCGGTTTTGCTGGGTGCGACGGCGCGGTAGGTAATGATGTTGCCGTACACATAAGCGTTGAAGAAAATGAAGATGCCGATGGGTAGGGCAATCAGCCATTTGATGATGCGGAACATGGTTACAGGGCTTTCATGTATTCGATAACAGGGCGGATATCGGGCGTAAATCCTCGCCAAATATGGTAAGAAGCGGCAGCCTGACCGACCAGCATGCCCAGGCCGTCTGAAACTTCGGCCGCGCCGTTGCTTTGGGCAAAGTTCAAAAACGCCTGCGCCGCTTCGCCGTAAACCATATCGTAGGCAAGGCGGCAGTCGCAGAAAATTTCAGGATTGACGGCAGGAAGCTGACCGCTCAAGCCGCCGGACGTGCCGTTGATAATGATATCGAACCCGCCGTTCAAATCCGCCATCGGGACGGCTTCAATATCGAAAAGCCGAGCCAATTCCTCGGCTTTGGCATGGGTACGGTTGGCAAGGGCGATACGGGCAGGGCGGTGTTCTTTTAAAACCGGAATCACGCCGCGCACCGCGCCGCCTGCGCCCAAAAGCAAAATGGTTTTGTCTTCGATGGCAATGTTTTTGACCTGCGTGATGTCGTTGGCCAAACCGATGCCGTCGGTGTTGTCGCCGCGTATCCTGCCGTCTTCCAACCACACCAGCGTATTGACTGCACCGGCAGCCAACGCGCGTTCGGAATGCTCGTCTGCCAGCGCAAAAGCTTCCTGCTTGAACGGAACAGTTACATTCGCACCTTGCCCGCCCTCGGCACGAAACGCCGCAACAGCTTCGGCAAAACCGCCGATTTCGGCACAAATGCGTCCATATTCGATGGCCGCGCCTTCCTGCAGCGCAAACTGCTGATGGATTTGCGGCGATTTACTGTGTGCAACGGGATTGCCGAAAACGGCGTAACGGGGGAGGGTAGTCATGGTCGTGTTCCAAAAGACGGGACGGCTATTTTATAACGGCGGCGTACAGATGGAAACGATGCCGTCTGAAACAGTTGTCAGGTAGCATGATGGAATATTTGTTTCTTGAAAAAAAGTCATTTCTTTTTTACAATTTAACTTTATTTTTTTACAATTTAAGGGGCGGACATGAAAAAGATGTTGTGCTTGGCAGTATTTGCATTAGGGTTGGCAACGCCGGCGGTGGCGGCGGATTGGGTGTTTGTAAGTATTAACGATGACAATGCTACCACGTTTGGTGATGCAGACAGCCGTACGGACGATAGAGCATGGTTTGAAAGAAGGTACGCCAAGCCAAAAAAGATTGGCGATGGGGAATTTTATAATACAATGAAAATGTTGGAAGAAATGGATTGCCGCGGTAAACGTTCTAGGACTTTGACGGCAACGTGGTATTCCAAATCGGGAAACTCTATCGACACTATTACACCATCCTATGCCGAATGGCGTTATGTTATTCCCGATACGGTTGGAGAGAGTATGTACAAATTTGTCTGCAACCGCTATCCTCGCTGACCGTTTTCAAACCAAACAACAGATGCCGTCTGAACTGCTTTCAGACGGCATCTGTTTTGTCGGCATTCGGACAAAAGGGCGGGCATTCCGCTTTTGAACAGACAAACCGAAGCATATTGTTGACAATCTTGCCGTCTGAAACTATATTTCATTGCGTAAAAACGGGCGCCCTGATGTATTTCAGACGGCCTTACCGTGATAGAATAACAAATTATACCCAATCCCTCAGGAGCTGAAGATGTCCATCAAAGACGCTGTAAAACTGATTGAAGAAAGCGAAGCCCGCTTCGTAGATTTGCGCTTTACCGATACCAAAGGCAAGCAGCACCACTTTACCGTACCTGCCCGCATCGTCCTCGACGATCCCGAAGAATGGTTTGAAAACGGTCAGGCGTTTGACGGTTCGTCCATCGGCGGCTGGAAAGGCATTCAGGCTTCCGATATGCAGCTGCGTCCCGATGCATCTACAGCCTTCGTCGATCCTTTCTACGACGATACCACCGTTGTCTTTACCTGCGACGTTATCGACCCGGCCGACGGCCAAGGCTACGACCGCGACCCGCGCTCCATCGCACGCCGCGCCGAAGCCTATTTGAAATCTTCCGGCATCGGCGACACCGCCTACTTCGGCCCTGAGCCTGAATTCTTCGTTTTTGACGGCGTAGAATTTGAAACCGACATGCACAAAACCCGTTACGAAATCACGTCCGAAAGCGGCGCATGGTCAAGCGGCCTGCATTTGGACGGTCAAAACACCGGCCACCGCCCGGCCGTCAAAGGCGGCTACGCCCCTGTTGCACCGATTGACTGCGGCCAAGACCTGCGTTCTGCCATGGTCAATATTTTGGAAGAACTCGGCATCGAAGTGGAAGTGCACCACAGTGAAGTCGGTACCGGCAGCCAAATGGAAATCGGCACGCGTTTTGCCACTCTGGTTAAACGTGCCGACCAAACCCAAGACATGAAATACGTGATTCAAAACGTTGCCCACAACTTCGGCAAAACCGCCACCTTCATGCCCAAACCCATTATGGGCGACAACGGCAGCGGTATGCACGTCCATCAATCCATCTGGAAAGACGGTCAAAACCTGTTTGCAGGCGACGGCTATGCCGGTTTGTCCGATACCGCGCTCTACTACATCGGCGGCATCATCAAACACGCCAAAGCCCTGAACGCGATTACCAATCCGTCCACCAACTCTTACAAACGCCTCGTGCCGCACTTTGAAGCGCCGACCAAACTGGCCTACTCCGCCAAAAACCGTTCCGCTTCCATCCGCATTCCGTCTGTGAATAGCAGCAAGGCACGCCGCATTGAAGCGCGGTTCCCTGACCCGACCGCCAACCCATACTTGGCGTTCGCCGCTTTGTTGATGGCCGGTTTGGACGGCATTCAAAACAAAATCCATCCGGGCGACCCTGCCGATAAAAACCTCTACGACCTGCCTCCGGAAGAAGATGCATTGGTGCCAACCGTTTGCGCCTCTTTGGAAGAAGCACTGGCCGCCCTCAAAGCCGACCACGAATTCCTCCTGCGCGGCGGCGTGTTCAGCAAAGACTGGATCGACAGCTACATCGCCTTTAAAGAGGAAGATGTCCGCCGTATTCGCATGGCGCCGCATCCGCTGGAATTTGAAATGTATTACAGCCTGTAAAACAGCTGAAACATTTTAAATAGGAAATCAAAGGCCGTCTGAAACTGGATTTGAAGTTTCAGACGGCCTTTAGGCTTAAAATAGATAGGGCGATCGAATTGGGTATGATAGCGAGAAGCAATGAATCATGCCGTTGGAAAGCCTTTATGGAATCGGTTCTACGTGTTAAATTTCAGCATGACAGGCCTTTTATTAAAGATATTCGCCATTACTTTGTAGTAATCAGTCTTCAAGCTGAATCCGCAAGGTAAAGGCATTACTTGGCGAGAGCTGAAAGAGTCTTTCGGTTCGGACAAAAAACAGGAAGATTAAAGCCTCAGGCCGTCTGAAAGGGTATTTAAGGATATTTTTTGTTTTCAGACGGCGTGTTTGATAAGGAAAAACATGTTTGCAAATTTTGATTTAGGCGTATTTCTGCTGGCAGTATTGCCCGTGTTGTTGGCCATTACCGTGCGTGAAGTGGCACGCGGTTATACGGCGCGTTATTGGGGCGACCATACCGGCGAGCAGCTTGGACGTTTGACGCTCAATCCGCTGCCGCACATCGATCCTGTCGGTACGATTGTCGTGCCGCTGGTGTGTCTGATGATAGGCAGTTTTCTGTTCGGCTGGGCGCGTCCCATGCCCATCGATTCGCGCAATTTCCGTGATCCGCGCCGCGCGTGGCGTTGGGTGTCGATTTCAGGCCCGATAGCCAATCTGATTTTGGCATTCTTCTGGGGTTTTGTGGTCGTACTTGCCGCGTATGTGCCTGAGTCTTATCAAGCACCGTTGGCACAGATGGCCGGTTACGGCGTGATGGTGAACTCGATTTGGGTCGCATTCAGCCTGATTCCGATTTTGCCTTGGGACGGCGGTATTTTTATCGATACCTTCCTTAATGCCAAGCAGTCCATGCAGTTCCGTAAAATCGAGCCATACGGCACATGGATTATCCTGATCCTGTTGTTTACCGGCCTGCTGGCTAAACTGATTTGGCCGATTATCGACATGATTCAGGCTGCAGTGCAGATGGTTGTCATGCTGTTTATTTAAATGTTTTGGCTGAAAAGGCCGTCTGAAACCCAGTTTCAGACGGCCTTTTTCATTGTGCAACATGTAAATACGATTGGAAAAGTTGCTTAAAAATTGTACAATCTCAGCCCTTTCAACTTGGCGCACATATCATGCACATCGGCGGCTATTTCATTGACAACCCCATCGCACTTGCCCCTATGGCAGGCATTACGGACAAGCCGTTCCGCCGGATTTGCCGCGAGTTTGGTGCAGGGTGGGCGGTATGCGAAATGCTGACCAGCGATCCAAGCTTGCGCCATACCAAAAAAACCTTGCGCCGCAGCGATTTTGAAGGCGAGGGCGGAGTGGTGGCCGTGCAGATTGCAGGCAGCGATCCGCAACAGATGGCGGAAGCCGCGCGGTATAACGTCGGCTTGGGCGCTCAGGTGATTGATATAAACATGGGCTGTCCGGTCAAAAAAGTCTGCAATGTGCAGGCAGGCAGCGCGTTGATGCAAAACGAGCCGCTGGTTGCCGAAATCTTGGCAGCCGTTGTCAACGCGGTGGACGTACCCGTTACCCTTAAAACCCGTTTGGGCTGGCACGACGAACATCAAAACTTGCCGACCATCGCCAAAATCGCTGAAGAATCAGGCATTGCAGCTCTTGCCATCCACGGCCGCACACGCACGCAGATGTACAAAGGCGAAGCGCGTTACGAACTGATTGCCGAAACCAAAGGCCGTCTGAACATCCCCGTTTGGGTCAACGGCGACATTACTTCGCCGCAAAAAGCCGCCGCCGTCCTCAAACAAACCGCCGCCGACGGCATCATGATAGGGCGCGGCGCACAAGGCAGGCCGTGGCTCTTCCGCGATTTAAAACATTACGCCGAACACGGCGTTTTGCCGCTGGCCTTGAGCTTGGCAGAATGCAACGCCACCATTTTGAACCACATCCGCGCCATGCACGCGTTTTATGGCGAATTTGCCGGCGTACGCATTGCCCGCAAACACATCGGCTGGTATATCGACGAAATGCCCGACGGCGAGCAAACACGCCGGGAAATCAACCGCTTGGACAGCGCCGCGGCACAATACGATACCCTTGCCGCCTATCTTGAGGCGCTTTCAGAGAAAACCGACCGCTGGGTATGCCACTATCGGGAAGGCTAAAGGGTTTCAGACGGCCATTTTCTTTTTTGAAAGTAAATATGAAATTGACCCCACGTCTCAAACGCTTCGGCATAGCCGCGCTGTTGCTGACAGGATTCAGCATTTACGCTTATGACTACAATCTGATAGCTTGTAAATTAATGAATCGCTATTGGAATGAAGACAAAGGCAGGTGCATGAATCCCGATTGCCGTCAACATGATGCTTGCGTGATGAGTGCGTTTAAGAGTAGAGCAACATGCGAAACCATCCGCCCCGGTGACAGTTTAGACAAGGCTTGGTATGTACTGGGTAAGCCTTGGTATGAGGAAAACGGGCGTTTCTTTTGGGATGATAAATATGGAGATCATGTAGCGGAAATCGAACCGGACGGAGAAAAGGTTGGCAAGATTACCTGCTTGGGGGAGTAGGTTGCGTGAGGAGATGGTTTCAGGAAGCCCTATGTTTAAGTTGTTAAAACAATTGTTTGTCAAAAAGCATCAAGCTGATTCCATGTTTCCGCGCAATCGTTTCGAACATGTGGATTGGGAACAGGAATTGACCGATGCTGCTCGTCGTCTGGTCAATGATGATGGACATTATGACGAACACGGCAATACGGTTGAGCTGGAGTTAAGTGAGGGAGCGCATAATATCCTGCTGTATTTTGCTTCAGGAGATGAAGCTCAATACATGGAAATCCTGCAGAATTTGAACGCATGGGATAATCAGGTTCAAGCATCTTTGGAAAAAGAGGCTCAATCGCCGATTCCTAGAGCTTATCAAGAAATAGGATATAACCGCCAATCTTGGAAAAAGGTGCGGCAATTTCATGTTTGGATAGTCAATTGTGAAGAAAAACCGTATTCCATCCATTACGTTGCCGATCATGTCAATAATGAATTTGTTATTTATCTGGCTCAAGAAAATGGCGTATGGCAGGCGTTTTGGGACAGTAAATTACAGAAATCTATTTCAAAATAAAATATTGATAGCTAATCAAAAAATAAATATAAATCGGATAGGGCGAATTCAAACAAATCAAATAAACGTCGTCTGAATGTTCAGACGGCCTCATCATTTAGAAACAAATCTAAAGAAAGACAATCACGATGAATCAAACGACGACTGACATTGCGCAATGTATTGAACAAAACTTACGACAATATTTCAAAGACTTGGATGGTACGGAACCTTGCGGCGTGTATGATATGGTGTTGCATCAAGTGGAAAAGCCGATGCTGGCCTGCGTGATGGAGCAATGCGGCGGCAACCAGTCTAAAGCGGCGGTCATTTTGGGTTTGAACCGCAATACCCTGCGTAAAAAATTACAACAGCACGGTATGCTGTAATACGGCAGGGCAATCCGTCCTGACGGTCGAAGGAGAAATAACAATGAAAAATCTGAATAAATTAAATATCCATTTTATCCTGCACGAGGCATTTGAAGTGCCGGGCGCATATTTGAAATGGGCGCAATGGCGCGGGCACAACATCAGTGCAACCAAAGTGTACGAAAGGGAAGCCCTGCCTGACAATGTGGACGATATAGATTTTTTGATTGTGATGGGCGGACCGCAATCGCCTGATGAAGACAGGCAGGCATTTCCGTATTACGACCCCCAATCCGAGCTGCGCCTGATGCGTCAGGCGATGGCGGCGGATAAATATATTGTCGGCGTGTGTTTGGGTGCGCAGCTTTTATCCGTTGCCTACGGAGCGCGACACACGCGCAGTCCTGAGCGTGAAATCGGCATTTATCCAATTGAGCTGACGGCGGAAGGTTTGGCGGATGCCCATGTTTCCCTGTTGGGCAAAACCCTGGATACCGGCCATTGGCACGGCGATATGCCCGGTTTGACGGATGAGGCGGTTGTGTTGGCAACCAGCAAAGGCTGTCCGCGCCAGATTATCCGTTTTGCGCCCAAACATTATGCCTTCCAGGCTCATTTGGAGTTTGACCGCGAAGCCGTCGGGCTGCTGATTGCGGCGGACGGGCGCGAAAATGTAGCCGAACAAAGCCAAGTCCAAACTTATGTCCAGCATCCGGATAAAATCGAAGCGGCGGATTTCAGTGAAATGAATGCCAAACTCTTCGACTTTTTGGATTCGTTGACGCAGACAAAATAAAAAAGGCCAACCCTCCAGGCCGTCTGAATAATAAATATAGAGAAGAAACGATTAACCCTTTTTAAAAGGTCGGACCATGTTCTATCAAATACTTGCCCTGCTGATTTGGGGCAGCTCGTTTATCGCTGCTAAGTATTCTTACGAGATGATCGACCCGGCGCTGATGGTTGAGGCACGGTTGTTGATTGCCGCGTTGATGGTGCTGCCGTCGTGCCGCCGCCATTTGGGCAGGATTCCGCGGAGCGAATGGAAGCCGTTGTTGTGGATTTCCTTTGTCAACTACGTTGTCGTTTTGATGCTCCAGTTTATCGGTTTGAAATATACATCCGCAGCCAGCGCGGTTACCATGGTGGGGTTGGAGCCTTTGCTGGTGGTCTTTGTCGGTCATTTCTTTTTCAACGACAAAGCCAAACTTTACCACTGGATTTGCTGCGCGGTAGCGTTTGCCGGCGTGGGCATGATGGTAATGGGCGGCGCAGAAGAGGGCGGTACGATTGACTGGTTCGGCTGTCTGCTGATTTTGCTTGCGGGATTGGGTTTCGCAGGCGTGATACGTCCGAGCCAGCAGATGATTGTCCGTATCGGTGCGCCTGCATTTACCGC
The DNA here is from genome assembly GCF_051956595.1 of Neisseria sp. P0024.S006. Lineage (NCBI taxonomy): Bacteria > Pseudomonadati > Pseudomonadota > Betaproteobacteria > Neisseriales > Neisseriaceae > Neisseria > Neisseria sp. P0024.S006. Next base: position 8,417 of record NZ_JBQCXH010000002.1, on the reverse strand, counting down.
GGCTTCCATGGCGGCGGCGGCGCTGTTGTGCCTGCCGTTTTCGCTGGTGTTGGCAGACAGCTATCAAATCAACTGGTCGTGGGGCGGTACGCTGTCGGTGTTGTATATGGGGATTGGCTGCAGTTGGCTCGCCTATCTGTTGTGGAACAAAGGCATGAACAAAGTCCCTGCCAACGTCTCCGGCCTGCTGATTTCGCTTGAGCCCGTCATCGGCGTTATCATGGCGGTGTTGATTTTGGGCGAACATTTAAGCAGCATGGCCGCGCTAGGCATTACCGTCGTCATTTCGTCCACTTTTGTCGCCGGAGTGTTGGCGCGTATCGGTAGCAAACACAAAAAGGCCGTCTGAAAACAGTTTCAGACGGCCTGAAGTAGCCGTACTTTTTCAATCAAACATTTTGGGAAAATTTCTATGAAACGCATCATCTCCCTGCTTTTGCTTGCCTGCCCTATCTTGGCATCGGCTGCACCCGATAACGACAAAGCCGCCGTACAGGCCGTCATTGCCAAACATTACAACCGACCGCTTGCCGCGCACAAATGCCAGCTTACCGAGCCGCCGAAAGACGGACAGGCACCATCTAACAACATCATGTATTGCATGAAACCTGTTGCCGACCATGCCGTAACACGCAACGGCAAAGCCGCGCGCTATGTGTTGTACACAGGTTTTGCCTACGATTTAGAAGAGAAAGAAAAAAATGACGCGCACGCCTCTTCGGGTTTGGCAGAATTGTTTGTTTTGGAAAAAACAGACGGCAAGTGGGCAATCAAACAGCACGGAAGAGATGAAATCGGCGCATGGGGGGATGTGCCGGAGAATAAGGCGTGGAAGTTTGTTCAGGTGGGCGCGCAAAACTGGGGCTACACTGTCGAGTCAAGTTATACAGGCCAAGGCGACACGACGACTTCGCAAAACTTCCTGTTTACCGATGATAGCAACCGCATCCGTAAAAGCTTTATTATCAGCGGTAACGATAACGGCGCATATTTTGGCGATTGCGATGAATTGAAAGGGCGTGAAAAACGAGACTGCAAAGACAGATATACCAGCCTGGAAGCCAAAATTGCTTTTGACAAAAGCCGTCCTGCCGTATCCGGCGTATGGGCGCTGACTGCAAAACTCAGCGGCGTATCAGGAAAGAAAAATTATAAAAATCAGAAATATATTTTCCCTTATAACGGTAAAACCCACGTTGCCCCCAAAAACTATCCCTTGGGCGGACAATAGTTCTCCCGAAAAACGCTTTGATCAAACCATTACTACCTCAAGTCAAAACCCGTGAAAGACACTCATAAACTCTGGGCCGCCCTCATCATTACCGGCATCATCGGCGGCATGGTCGGCATTGTATTAACCGAAATTATGCATACGATTCAACATCTTGCCTATGGTTACGGTTCAGACGGCCTATACGTTTCATTCCGAGAGGGCGTAGCGCAGGCAAGTCCTGCGCGGCGTATCGTGGTCGTGGCCTGTTGCGGCGTGGTGGTCGGCTTGGGGTGGTGGTTGCTCAAACGCTACGGCAGGCCGCAACCGGGTATCAAAGCCGTGGTTAAAAATCCGCTTGCCGGTTTTCCGTTTTTGGAAACCGTCAGCCATGCCCTGTTGCAAATCATTACTGTCGGGCTGGGCTCGCCGCTCGGCCGCGAAGTTGCGCCGCGCGAAATGACCGCCGCTTTCGCCTCAGTCGGTGTCAACCGTTTCGGATTGAGCGAAGACGACGCAAGGCTGGTCATTGCTTGCGCCTCGGGTGCAGGTTTGGCGGCCGTGTATAACGTGCCGCTCGCCTCCACACTTTTCATCCTCGAAGCCATGCTGGGCGTATGGACGCAGCAAGCCGTCGCCGCCGCATTGCTGACTTCCGTCATCGCCACCGCCGTCGCACGCATCGGCCTGGGTGACGTACAGCAATATCATCCGACCAACCTTTCCATCAACACCTCATTACTTTGGTTTTCCGCCATCATCGGCCCGATACTGGGCGTAACCGCCGTCTTTTTCCAGCGCACCGCCCAAAAATTCCCCTTCATCAAGCGCGACAACATCAAAATCATTCCCTTGGCCGTCTGCATGTTTGCACTCATCGGCGTGATTGCCGTTTGGTTTCCCGAAATTTTGGGCAACGGCAAAGCAGGCAACCAACTGACCTTTGGTGGCATGACCGACTGGCAACACAGCCTTGAGCTGACCGCCGTCAAATGGCTGGTCGTCTTGATGGCGCTGGCGGCAGGTGCATACGGCGGCCTGATTACCCCGTCCATGATGCTCGGCAGTACCATCGCCTTTGCCGCCGCAGCCGCGTGGAATACTTTCTTTCCTGCCATGTCGTCCGAAAGTGCGGCCGTTGTCGGCGCCGCCGTTTTCCTCGGCGTTTCCCTCAAAATGCCCCTGACGGCCATCGTCTTTGTCTTAGAACTCACCTACGCCCCCGTTGCCTTACTCATGCCCTTATGCGCAGGCATGGCAGGCGCAGTATGCGTGGCGAAGAAAATGGGATTTAAATAGGCAAAAGCAAAAGGCCGTCTGAAACCGAGTTTCAGACGGCCTTTTACAATAAAATTGTCAACAATATCTATAAAAACCTACTGCCAAAAAGGCGAAAATAGCGGATAATACCGCCCTGAAAATTCATCCCATATCGATTAAACCTTCAACAAAGGAAATCCCATGTCTTCCATCAAACGCGCCCTGATCAGCCTGTCCGACAAGACAGGCGCAGTCGAATTTGCCCAAACCCTAACCAAGCTCGGTGTAGAAATCCTCTCTACCGGCGGTACAGCAAAGCTCTTGGCTGATGCAGGCGTTCCCGTTATCGAAGTTGCCGACTATACCGGTTTTCCCGAAATGCTCGACGGTCGCGTGAAAACCCTGCATCCGAAAATCCACGGCGGCATCCTCGGTCGTCGCGATTTGGACGAACACGTCGCCAAGATGGAAGAACACGGCATTGGCAACATCGATTTAGTGTGCGTCAACCTCTACCCCTTCGCCGCCACCATCGCCAAACCAAACTGCACATTGGAAGACGCGATTGAAAACATTGACATCGGCGGCCCGACCATGGTGCGCTCTGCCGCGAAAAACTGGAAACACGTCGCCATCGTTACCGACACAGCCGATTTCCCGGCCATCGCCGCCGAACTCGAAGCCAACAACGGCACCTTGAGCGACAAAACCCGTTTCAACCTTTCACGCAAAGCATTCAGCCATACCGCCCAATACGACGGCATGATTTCCAACTACCTGACTTCGCTTTCAGACGACGTCTTGAGCGGTCAGCCCGAAATCGGCGAATTCCCAAGCCAGTTCAACCAAAGCTGGATTAAAGTGCAAGACATGCGCTACGGCGAAAATCCGCACCAACGCGCCGCGTTCTACCGCGATATTTACCCTGCCGCAGGTAGCCTTTCCGCCTACAAACAGCTGCAAGGCAAAGAATTGTCTTACAACAACATCGCCGATGCCGATGCCGCATGGGAAGCCGTCAAATCCTTCGACGCGCCCGCCTGCGTGATCGTGAAACACGCCAACCCGTGCGGCGTTGCCGTTGCAGCCGATACATTGACCGCCTACAAACTCGCCTACGCTACCGATACCACCAGCGCATTCGGCGGCATCATCGCCTTCAACCGCGAAGTGGATGGCGAAACCGTCAAACAAATTACCGACAACCAATTTATGGAAGTCCTCATGGCGCCGAAGTTTACCGCCGAAGCCCTCGAAATCGCCGCCGCCAAGAAAAACGTGCGCGTATTGGAAGTGCCGCTCGAAGCAGGTGCCAACCGCTTTGAACTCAAACGCGTCGGCGGCGGACTGTTGGTACAAACCCCCGACATCCACCGCCTTAACCGCGCCGATTTGAAAGTCGTCTCCAAACGCCAACCGACCGAGCAAGAATGGAATGACCTGATGTTTGTCTGGAACGTCGCCAAATACGTCAAATCCAACGCCATCGTCTTCGGCAAAGGCGGCCAAACCTACGGCATCGGCGCAGGCCAAATGAGCCGCGTGGACAGCACCCGCATCGCCGCCCGCAAAGCGCAGGACGCAGGTTTGGACTTAAACGGCGCATGTGCCGCTTCCGATGCCTTCTTCCCATTCCGCGACGGCGTAGATGTCATTGCCGAGCAGGGCATCAAAGCCATCATCCATCCCGCAGGCTCCATGCGCGACCAAGAAGTCTTCGACGCAGCGGACGAACACGGCATCGCCATGGTCGTAACCGGCATCCGCCATTTCCGCCACTAATAAGCTGATATAAAATAAAGGCCGTCTGAAACCCATTTTCAGACGGCCTAAGTTTTAATATATGGGATAAGTCATGTCTTTTAGCCAAACCGAATTGGCAGATTTTGCTGCCAATCTTTTTGTTAACTATGACGAAGGTTTTGAAGGGGATACGCCGCTTACGGATAAGATTATTGCGCGCGTGGAAGAGGAGCTGGGCTATTCTCTGCCTATTGACTATATAACTTTGATGCGCCAGAAAAATGGCGGTAGTTTGAAACGTTATTTTTTTCGTTATACCGATACGGATGGATATGAATGCGAACTTATGGTTCGTGGCATATATGGAATTGGGTTTACGAATAATAATGCCCTGTGCGGTAAAATGGGCAGTCGTTTTTTGGAAGATCCTAAAAATCACGCATTACCGCATATTGGCGTTTACTTTGCCGAAGAAGATAGCGGACACGGATTTTTTGCGCTGGATTATCGCAACATAAATGCCGATGGTGAGCCACCGGTTATCAATATTTATTTGGATAATTTTCATGAAGAATATATTGCCGACAGCTTTGCTGCTTTTATTCGCCGTTTGACTGCAGATGAGTAAGCAGGGCGGATAAGTAGTTAGGATTTCAAATATTCTTGTTACTAATAAGCTGATATAAAATAAAGGCCGTCTGAAAACCGATTTCAGACGGCCTTTTCAATGTATTAAATCAAGACAAAGCAAATTCCGATTCATGCAGCAAAAAAACGTCCCAAGTCTAAAACCAACCCACTCAGAGAAAAAACATGAAACACATCCTCCTCATCCTGACCCTTGCCACACTCACCGCCTGCGCCTCCAGCCATACCGGTGGCTACGGCTATGCCGGCAACAACGGAGCATCCGCAGGCGTAACCCAAACATTCCGTTGGTAAGGCCGTCTGAAATACGGCATGGTGTTACACCATAAAAACAGACCGATTCCAAACGTAAAGGCAAGTTTTACACTTGCCTTTTTTGCACTGTTCATCGGCTCGATAACGCATAAATTCGCATCATTAAGCCGCCATTTAAATGTTAGAAAACGTTAAAGGCCGTCTGAAAACAGACTGTATAAACCCATCACATGATTCAAATCAACCTTCAATACAAGTCTCATTAAATTTCTAAATAAAAGCTGACATATAAATCTATCACTAAAATAACTATCCTATTTGTATAATATCTAATAATCATTTTTATTTAAGATATCAATAAAAATTAAATACTTAAAACAATCGTTTTAAAAAAGCAACAAGTAAATCTAACCAGCATGACCGTTGAGGGCGAAAAAATAACACTTTATCGGAAGAGTTGATTTGTAAAACCAAACGCATATAAAATTTGGACAAGGATTCCGAATGCATTGAAAGAAGCTGACAAAAAGTGACTGGTTAAGAAACAAGCTGACAAAAAACGGCACATCGTTTCCCAAACTTCACAAGCTTCCCAAAATGTATCAGCATAAAATCCCATAAAACAGGAATTTAGCTGCCATTCGGCCGAGTGGAGACTTTTGGCACGGGAATTGCATACAAGAGATTACGACGTAAAACCGCATAAAGGGGAGACTCTGAAGTGCGGCATATGTATGGGCAGGCGGTTTATAGCCGAGCAAACGTCCCAAAAGAAATCAAACCCCTTACAGGAAAATCGATATGAATAAAGTCTTTAAAGTCATTTGGAACCACGCGACCCAGACATGGACCGCGGTTTCCGAAATCAGCCATGCACACGGCAAAAAATCCGCTTCTGACAAGCGTAAAGCCGTAGCTGCTGCGGTGGTTGCTGCAGGTGCTTTGATGGCATCTAGCGGAGCAGAGGCCGCTGTAAGATTGGGAGGTAGTGCAGTAGACATTACTCCTGATGGTACTTACAACGGTTCTAACAGAAACGTTGGTGTCAACTCTGTTGTAGTGGGTTATCAAAATACTGCCAGCAGTCAAGATGGCACTATTGCTTACGGTGCGAACAATACTGCGACTGCAAACGCAGCATTGGCAGTAGGTAATAACAATATCGCAACCGGCGGTGCATCGACTGCAATGGGTGTAAGCTCTGTTGCAAGTGGTGAAGCTTCTGTTGCAATCGGTAATGTAGCCCAAGCAACTCAAATTCGTGCGACTGCAGTAGGTAACCGTGCAACTGCTACTCAAGACTCCGCAAGTGCATTCGGTAACCGTGCAAATGCTGGTGCACAATTTGCAACAGCTATTGGTGATAACTCCAATGCAAATGCTGCTGCAGTTGCTGTAGGTACGCATGCAAACGCTGAAAAACAAGATTCTATCGCTATTGGTAACAACGCTCATGGTGCTTGGACCAATGCTATTGCTGTCGGTAAAGATACTGTGGCAAGCCAAGACCACGCGATTGCAGCAGGTACTAGCGCAAATGCGTCAGGTATTCAAGCTGTCGGCGTTGGTTCATATACAAAAGCAGAAGGTAATCTGACAGTTGCAGTTGGTCCATATGCGCAAGCCAATAAAGAAGCTGCAATTGCTGTAGGTTCTAACGCTACTGCTGCTCAGTCTAACTCTATTGCTGTGGGTCAAACTGCCACTGCGTCTAACAATAACTCCATTGCTGTCGGTACTAAATCAGTTTCTAGAGGTGATAACGCAATTGGTGTCGGTGCTTATGCTGAATCAACTGCTCACCGTGCTACCGCTATCGGCGTGTTGTCTCAAGCTAATGGCACAGGCTCATTTGCTGGTGGTGCATCTGCTCAAGCAACAGGTGAAAATTCTGTAGCTATTGGCGGTGCGATGGATGGTAATTTCGGTAATAAAGCAGGTTCTGCTGCTAAAGCAATCGGTAACAACTCTATCGCTTTGGGTACTCAATCTAAAGCTGCTGGCAATAACTCTATCGCTCAAGGTAACGGTGCAACTGCTAAGCAAGCTGCTGACGTTGCCGTAGGTCATTCTGCTACAGCTGACGGTACTTCTACTGGCGCTGATGGCGACGGCGTAGTAAATAATGCCGGTTCGGCAATGGCAATCGGTACAGAAGCTCAAGCAACCGGTATCGTAGCAACAGCCATCGGTGAGCGCTCTAAAGCTCTGGCAAACGGCGCGGTAGCATTGGGTGGCGACGCTCAAGCCAAACAAGGTTCTGACGTAGCAATCGGTCGTGGTTCCGTAGCTGACGGTACTTCTGCTGCAGCATTCGGTCCTGCTGCTACAGCAACTGGTAAATACTCAGTAGCTTTGGGCGTACAAAGTAACGCTGCTTCTAAACAAGCAATTGCATTGGGCCGTGGTGCTCAAGCTAATGGCGGTGAATATGCAACTGCTCTGGGTAACGGTGCTCAAGCAACAGCTAAAAACACTCTGGCTTTGGGTACTGAAGCTAAATCTACTATCGAAAACAGCGTAGCTTTGGGTAACGGTTCTACAACCAGCAACTTCGTACCTACTAACACTGCTACTGTTGGCAGCTACACTTACAGCGGCTTCGCAGGTGCAACCAGCGGTTTGGGCAATGGCGCAGTATTGTCTGTAGGTTCTGCAGGTAACGAACGTCAAATCCAAAACGTTGCCGCAGGTCGTATCTCTGCAACTTCTACCGATGCAATCAACGGCTCTCAATTGTACGCTGTTGCAAATCGTATCGAAAACCTGAATCCGTTTGTATTCCAAGGTCACGATGGTAGCGGTAGCTCACCAGCTGTAGGTACATACAAATACGATCCTAAATCAAATGCCAATAACACCCTGAAACTGATCGCTGGTGACGGCCTGAAGATGACTTCAAACGGCACTAACGAATACACCCTGAGCGTAATCGGTGGTGGTTCTACTGGTGCTTCTGGCGCAACTGGTCCTAAAGGCGATACTGGTGCTACCGGCGCAAAAGGCGATACCGGTGCAACTGGTGCTAAAGGCGATACCGGTGCAACTGGTGCTAAAGGCGATACCGGTGCAACTGGTGCTAAAGGCGATACCGGTGCAACTGGTGCTAAAGGCGATACCGGTGCAACTGGTGCTAAAGGCGATACTGGTGCAACTGGTGCTAAAGGCGATACTGGTGCAACTGGTGCTAAAGGCGATACCGGTGCAACTGGTGCTAAAGGCGATACCGGTGCAACTGGTGCTAAAGGCGATACCGGTGCAACTGGTGCTAAAGGCGATACCGGTGCAACTGGTGCTAAAG